>JAFMKB010000055.1 GCA_017853205.1 Gammaproteobacteria bacterium | reverse complement strand
AAAAAAGAGCAGGTCAAATTCGGTACGATAATGCTTGTTACTACCGGTGGCATTATTGCTGTTGCGTTAGGGCTTTTTCTCGCTGCGATACTCAGTCTTTCGGGTAAAGGTGACGAGCTAAGCGCACTTAATCTCGCACTGGGTAAACGTATCGTCGAGCTCAATGTCGGCCTTACTAGTTTTGAAGAGGCCAAAGCAGAGGTCGCAACGCTACGTGGCGTCATAGAGACTCTCGCGGTTGGGGTTGAGCAGACTCAGGCGAGCTACTCCGAGTCTGAACAAGAGATTCAAGGACAGCTTAGCGTCTATTCCGAGTCACTTGTTAGCGAACTTACAAATCAAAACACAATGCTTGGCGAGAGCTTCGATGCGCTTAGTAGTAAGGTGACGGCGTTCGAAGCAAAAATTAATAGTTTCGATTCTCGGCTTCAGCAAACCGATCGAACGCTTGCCGACATCCAAGAGAATGCGAAAGCGCTGCTTGAGGTAAGAGATGTTGTCGAAGCGTTACTAGTACTTGAGCGTGAGCGTTACCTGGATGCATTAGAGTTGAGGTCAACAGAATCCACAGAACCCGCAGAAGCGGCAGAGGTACGGCGTGACGGTGAGATCTATTTCGGCGGCGGGTCTATAAGCGTCCAGCAATAGCACTTCGATTTATTCTTAGCTCTAATTCGAGGTGTCAGTGCCTTGGGCTTTATTCTCGGTTACCGTAGTTTCGCGTAGTGTCGGGTCAGGGAAAAGTGCGGAGCGAAGTTCGCTAAACGTATCAGGGTCTCGCTCAAGTCCTGTTTCTGAATAAAGCTTACCGAGAATTTCGTGAAGCATTTGGGCACCGGCTTCGGCATCTAATTGTGGCGGTGAAGCTTTAATCTTCGCACCTAGCTCTGACAGCGCGGCAGCATGATGCGGCGGCAGCCAGACGGTGACACGTCCGCGGAGCGTAAATATATCGAGGCTGTTTTTAACAGCGCCAAGAGAAATCTCCGAGGTAGACGGCGCCTCTTTGACAAGGCGTACGACCGCTTTGCCCAAGGCCAGCGCAAAACGAGGCCTGATTTCATCGAGTTCTAATTCACCGAGCCCGGATTGATAATCACCCGCTAATGCCCTCCACAGCGCTTCATCGCTTAACCCGTAGAAATACGGATCTGCATCGCTTTCTGCGGCAGTGCCTTGGGGTTTAGGTTGACGATTGAGAAGCGTGTTAGTCGCTTTCTCGAGCCACACGAGTTTTCCAAGTACAAAGAGAAGGAGTATCGAGAGAATAAGAACAGTAGAGAGCGTAAGAACCGATAGAAGAAAGCTCATGTTCTGCTCCTGCTCATTATAACAACGTACTTGGTGATTTTTGACTACTTAGTGCGCAGCTAGTCTTAATGTAGTTGTTTGCGCCGCTTAAGGGAAGAGGTTAGCCCTCCTCTTCCTCTTCAGACTCTGGGCGTAAAAATTCGAGAACGGTGATCTCATCGGTTATGCCAAGGTCATTACAGATTCTATCCATGATCGCTTGCCCGCCGTTCATCGCCTGCTCCGGCTCGATGGCTTCTTTTTGAAAGGCGCCACCTATAATGAACACTTGCTGTGCGATTTCGAGAGGGATATAGCTAACTACAGTGCCTTTTTCAGACTTAATGAGTTTGAAGGGGTCGGTAAGCTCAGGCTCTTCTAAGTCGGCTGTGCCTTTGCCGTCTAAGAGTGCGGCTAGTTTGATCTTCTCAAAAGACTCTGTTTTTTTCGCCCCTTCAATAAAGGTCATTTCGATATTTGTTTTCGCTCTAAACGCGAGGCGCGCACGCAAAGCGCGTGGCGCATCTTGTATATTGTCTAACGCAACTGTCGACTCGTAGTCTTTCTTCGCCTGACTCTTCGCGTCTTCTACCTTATTCCTTCCAAACATAATTTCTAGATTTCCAGTGCGAGCTCGGCTTTTATGTCATTTACGATACCACTAAGTATTTGACTTACGCGTGCTTCTTTCACGCCGATGATCTCGCCAATCTCTTTCATATTCATTTCGTCCACGTAGTATAGAGACATTACAAGGCGTTTTCTATCGTCAAGCTGGGAGATCTTCTCGGCGACTAAGACCTTTAACTCTTCGTCTTCAATCTGCTCGAGGGGATTAACCTCGGCCCCAACCTGTCTTTCTTCAAAGCTATTTTCTTCAGAATCAAGGTCTTCCATGCGGAAACGATCGGCGTGGGTGCGCTGATCCTCATATTCGGAGACAGTTAGCCCCAAGTAGTCGGCGATCTGCTTACTGGATGGCTTTGTGCCGAGTTCGTTGGCAAGTTTGTGTTCCGCTTGACTATGAAGTTGAGAATTCTTGATGGCAAGTCGCGACATGCTGCTCATGCGACGTACTTCATCGAGTATCGCACCCTTGATGCGGGTTTTGGCGTAGTCCTTGAATTCGACGCCAAGATCAGTCTTGTAGGATTCGGCCGCCGACATCAGACCCAGAGTGCCGATCTGAACCATATCGTCATATTCGATAAATTTCGGTACGCGCGCTTTTAGGTAGCCCGCGATGCGAGAAACAAGCGGGAGGTGATCGGTGATGAGCTGATTAAGCTCGGCACGCGCCGCCTTCTGATACTCGTTTGGTCTTATCACTTGATTGGCCCTTTTAAGTCTGCGCGTTGATTCGAGCGGAACACAGTTTAGTTATTGAAAAAAGCTAACTCGGTTTGGAGCTAACTGAACTTCAATCGTATCGAGCGCGTCTATTAGTTCGTCGTAGTCGCGTTCAATAATAGCTGATTGGCCCATTGAAACTGCGGGAACACCGCGTGACCATGCTTGGTTATAGTCTGAACTAAAGCTGATTGATCCAATAAATTGGAGCGCTTCGCCAAGAAACTTTTTGGCGATTTGGTTCATGCTGTCGAATAGCTTCTGACCGTTTCTTGAATTTCGTACTTTGTTAGGGACGTAAATTAGTCCTGTAATCTGCTCCTTCTTGGTGAGCATTTTAATTAGCGCATAGGCGTCTGCTATCGATGACGGTTCTTCGGTGCCAAGTACTATTTTGTAATCGCAGCCTGCCATAAACGTCATGACGTTATCATCAATACCCGCTGACACATCGACGATGAGATAGTCGTATTCGCCATCGAGTTCGCTGAAGCTCTGAATAATCTGAGTCGCACTTTGTTTATTAATTGATAATACTTCGTCGAGGCCATTGCCGCCACTGACGATATGAATGCCTTGCTCTGTTTCTATCACTATGTCTTTTAACGTTTTTCGGCCTTCAAGCACGTCCACCATAGTGCCTTCAATACGGTTTTTGAACGCTATGTGTATATTAGCGAGTCCGAGATCGGCATCGAAAATTAACACCTTTTTATCACGGGCGTTGAGTACGGTAGCAAGGTTGACTGCGAAAGTAGTTTTGCCTACGCCGCCTTTGCCACTGCCAATTCCGATAACCTGAGTCTTATTCTGACGGGTCTTGTCCAGCATCAAGCGTGTACCTGTTTAGTTACTACCTAAGTAGGCGTGTCTGTAGAAAGTGCTACGGTAGCACTAGTGCATAGCCGCTGCTTGCTGAAATGCTCCCTGTCGTTCTATCGTCGACCTAGGCTCAGCGCTGCTTGGGTTAGCGACAGCTTCTTTATCAGGCGCAATGATGGCGCCTAGAACGTTATCGAGCAAGCCTCTTAGCTGCACGGCGCTAACTACCACCACACCGGCATTCAACGAAGGGTCCCGTGAGCCAATGGACAGAGGAATCTGGCTCTCGACTAGCACTTGATAAATGCTCCAGCTGAATGACGCCGAATCGAGTCGGGTTATCATAAGCGAGTCCCATGCGTGGGCTCGACTCAGTCGCTGCAAATTGTTAAGGCACGCGTCACTCGGGGTAACCAAATGAAATGCCGCTGTCTTGAAGCGTGACTTCAATAACGCTATATCGCCCTCATTATAGGTTGATATGTCTACAAGTAATAGTTTCGTCGATCCATAGTCTCTGACTAACTCGGCGAGATCGTCAGCCGAGTTAGCCGGGAGTACCTCAACGCCGAGGCGCGCGCCAATGATAGCGGCATTAGTCCAACTCGCTTCTTGATCACTAGAATAGTTGACCACAATCGCGCGACCTGGCTCGTAGGAGTTGATCTGCAGCGCCATTTTAAACGCGAGCGATGTTTTGCCGACGCCGTAGCCGCCAGCGAGAAAATGCAGAGTTTGCGAAAGGTCTATTTCATGCGTTGATGGGAGCTTGCTTGCAATAAAGTCAGCTGTTTTTTCATGCAGGGGCTCTTCGGGGCCTGTACCAGCAAGACCTGCGAGCAGTGTTTGCCGAAATAGACTGGAAATACCGCTCGTGTCGAATACGGTGTTGAGAGCATCAAACTCTGGATGGCTTTTTAGGCGCCTAATTTGGCGCGCCGCGCGTTTATCGTTGAGAAGAGCCTGGTCAAGCTTGTCGAACTTACTCGCGCGCCGTGCCGTCATCGACTCCTCTCGCACGATTGTCTTAAGTGTCTGCGCCGACGCGGAGTTAAGCCGCGGGGGGCTAATCGCAACGCGTCGTTGGCCCGTCACAAGATCTATTTCTGCCAGCGTAAGAGGCTTGTCATCGAGTGCTGATTTCACGCCCTCGTGAGACCTACTTGGATTAACCGCTGCCTGTTGCTCACCTGCTTTGACGTCTTTGTGTGCAATAAGCAGACGGTACTTTGCACCTTCTTTTACTGTTTTAAGAAGGACAGCGTCGGCGCCGAATCGTGTTACGACTTCTTTCATGCCATTCTTAATTGATTCGACGGTCACGTATTCTAATTTCATCGTTCTGTCCTACTTAGTAATTGAGACACTTGGCCTAGCTTCATGCTAAGCGGCTTCTTCGTTCTGTTCGAGACCCACGCGTGCGAACACCTTGATGTTCTGATCTTCGGGAATTTCGGTATAAGCGAGTACTGAAATTTCTGCGAAGCGCTGTTTGAGAAGTCGCGCTAGCCACGGTCGAATCGGCGGTGCAACAACAAGCACGGCGGGGAAGCCGTTTTCTTCGGCTTGCAGGCGCTGTTGATTCACTGAGGAAATGAGGCCCTCGACTAATTTCGGTTCGATGATCAGTTCGCCAGCCTGTTTACTTTGCTGTAGGGAACCAATCAGCATTTGCTCGAGTGCGGGATCTAGTGTGATAACGCTTAACTCCTCGCCCGGCGGGACGAGATTCTGCAGCATCAGCCGGCCCAGACGTGGTCTGACTAGCGCTGTGAGTTCGTCAGGATTTTGCGTGCGCGAGCTTTCCAATAACAACGTATCGATGATGGTATTCATGTCACGAATAGGGATGGACTCGAACAGGATGTTTTTAAGGATTTGCATTATTGTCGAGACTGAAAGTTTGTCCGGAACGAGATCATCAATGAGCTTCGGCGAACGCTGTGCGATTTTATCGAGAATTTCACGTGTTTCATCGTGACCGAGTAGATCGCTGGCATTGTCGCGTAGGATCGCATTGATGTGCGTGGCGATCACCGTCGCGCCATCGACTATTGTGTAACCCGCTGTTTTTGCGAAGTCTGCTTGGCTCGGGTTAATCCAGTAGGCATCGAGACCGAATGCAGGTTCTTTAGTGGGAATACCTTCGAGCTGAGTGCGCACATCGCCTGGGTTGATCGCGAGTTCGTTACCCATGCGTATAGTGCCGCTGCCGCGCACGGCGCCTTTGATTACAATGTTGTAGGTCATTGGATCTATGTCTAGGTTGTCGCGTATGCGAATTGCTTGAATGAGAAAACCTAGTTCGGCCGAGAGTTTTTTGCGAACGCCGCGTATGCGGGCGAGTAGAACGCCACCGTCACTTTCGTTCACCAAGGGAATCAAGCCGTACCCAATCTCTAGACCAATTGGATCGACATGTTCGATGTCTTCCCAGTCGAGATCGGTATCGTCAGGTTTCTCTTGGATCTTCGAATCTGCTTCCTCCGCGTCTGCAGCACGCTCGGCTGCGCGATCGTTCGAGTAGGCGTAGATGCCAAGTGCGATTCCCGATGTCAAGAACATGAGGTGGGGCATGCCAGGTACGAGGCCGATGAGCACGAGAATCCCTGCGGTAATCTTGAGCGCGGCTGGGTTGGTGAGCTGACTGCCTGCTGAGTTGGCCGTAGTTTCAGAGGTGGTGACGCGAGTTACGATTATTGCTGTAGACAGCGATAGCAGCAGCGATGGCACTTGGGCAACAAGACCGTCGCCAATAGTGAGGAGCACATAAATTTCCGCTGCCTCGCTAAATTCGAGTCCGTTCTGCGTTACCCCGACGAGCAGACCGCCCACAATGTTGATCAACAGAATAAGCACGCCAGCGATCGCATCACCGCGGACAAACTTAGAGGCACCGTCCATGGAGCCGAAAAAATCGGACTCCTGCGAGACTTCTTCTCGTCGCTTAAGGGCAGTTTCCTGATCGATCACGCCGGCATTCAGATCGGCATCGATTGCCATTTGCTTACCAGGCAACGCGTCGAGAGTGAAACGCGCGATAACCTCGGAGGTTCGGCCTGCACCCTTGGTCACAACGATGAAATTGATGATCATCAGAATGATAAAAATGATGAAGCCGACGATGTAATTGCCGGCGATGACGAACTCGCCAAACGAGGCGATGACATTTCCTGCCGCGTCGGGGCCTTCGTGACCACGCAGGAGCACTACGCGAGTCGAGGCTACATTAAGGCTCAGGCGAAGCATTGTGGCTAAGAGCAGTATTAGCGGGAACGAAGAAAATTCGAGGGGCTTATGCACGTTGATGCAGATCATCACAATGATGAGGCCGGTCATAATATTAAAAGTAAACAGGATATCGAGCGCTATCGAAGGTAATGGCACAACAAGCATGCCCATAATCGCTAGGATAACCAGGGGAATACCTAGGTTTTTCGCTTCACCGGTAAAGAGTGATTGTCGTAAACCTGACACTAAAGTCGCGCTCATAATTACTTCTTCTTAATCAATGGGTTACTCGATTATTCCGGCGATCTATCGTTCTGTTTATAGCCTTTTCAGCCTCGGCATTTACCGGCTGTCCTAGGCAGTTGCAAAGCCTGTGCCAATAAATTGTGACAGTGAAATTCGAGACTAGTCGGCCTGTGATGACTCGCTTGAAGAAATTAAGCGACACCAACGAGTAAAGCGCGGTGAACAAGTGTCGATTGGCTCTTCGTAGAGGCGCCACTAAAGAACCTAAAGAGGAGCAGGAAATGAAGTCATCGCAGAGCTATTTAATAGGCCGAATTGGGTTATTCGCCTTAATAGTCACCGTGTTTGCTAGCTGTTCGAGCAATGGACGGGTCGGTGTTGCAGGCATCAATGCAGGCTTCTCCCTAGAGGGCCCCGTCGTCAACTCGTCGGGTGGCTTGGGGTATCTTGCTAGTGATCGCATCGAGGCAACGGGGTATGCGGTGATCCAGAGTCAGGCTGGAGAACCGGCGCAGCAGCGTCTTATGGCTATTAAAGCAGCCCGTTTTGATGCCTATCGTCAGCTCACCGAAATTGTTTTTGGTGTCTACATTGACTCATCGACCACGATCGCGGATCTCACGATTGCCAGCGACGATTTTCGCTCGCGTATCGAAGGTGTGATCTACGGTGCCGAGCTCGTGAAGATCGAACCAGTCTCGGGCGATACCTATGCCGTCACGCTGGCATTGCCAAACTCGACGATCGACGATCTCCGTGCGCTGTACCTCGACCAACTTGCGTTAGGTGCTGGATAAGTTGATGCGAGCTGATTTCATCCATTCCTTTGCGATCGCTTTACGCGCCATAGTGTCGGGCCGAATGCTCCTAGTGGGGATGGCCGTTGCGGTGAGTTTGCCGAGTGTTGCTCAAGATACAGCAAGTCAACTCGAAACAATTAAGGCCGAGGTACTCAATGCGGCGGTGGCCGACGGCGTCTCTGTGGTCTCTTCTGCTTATATAAATGGCGATGGCCAACTCGTTGAGTCTTCTTTTTATCGCGCCGGCGGCGGTATCCGCGGCATTCGGATGCATGCGTTGCTCGAAGACCAAAACGCGCATGTTCACGCGGGATACATAGAAACGAGTCCGCTAAATCCAAAGTTGAGCTGCGATCAGCTACCGCCTCCACGCTATGCCCGTTCTTTAGCGCTGTCGTTTGTGCTGCTCGATCAGGTAAAAGAGCAAGCGAAACGTCACGTCCGCGAGCTCGGCGAGGTGTCCACTCTTTTACAGGACGCGGTGAGCACCGAAATAAACACGAGCAGCCAGTGGTCACTGCTGTCGGTTCGCAATTCTGACAGGCAGGCAGAGGAGCCAGTCTCTCTCTACACGCGCTTTACCGACGGCAGTTTTATCGACCATCGAAACAACAACACAGCGCTGCGAGTAACCGTTATCGACTTTTCGCCCCAGGAGCTCAATCCCGCGCAGACACTGCGTGCGGGGACACGAGGCCTCAGGCGACTGGGGTCTCAATTGGGCGCCGAGATTGGCCTCGGCGTTGACCGTAGTGTGCTCGCAGGCTCGAGAGTGCGCGAGGGAATGATCGAGGTAAGCCTTATGCTGAGCCTAGTTGAGCTCGATAGCGGGGAAACCGAAATAGCTCGGCAACGATTAAACTTGAAAGTTGCGCTACGTGACGGCCAGATCGCGAATGCAGACCGGATGCAAGGGCAGATCGCCTCTGCAACCGCGTCGCTCTTAGCACGCGGTCAGGCGACACTCCGATGCCAGCCCGAATCGCTTGTAGTCTATAGCCAACTCGAATTCTCGGACGCAACCCCTACACTTAATCAGGGTGCGAGCGTCGGTGTTCGCCGCGGCGATAGATTTCTGCTTAGCACGCGCAAATTTACCGACGCCGAGCAACTGCTGGATTCTGAGATGCTTGAATCATTATCGATCGCCGAGGTTGTGCGGGTAAATCCACATAATGCCGAACTGCGAATTATCGAAGGGCCTACCACTGTGGGACTTCATAAAAGCGCGCTGCCCTTCTAGTGGAAAGACGACAGGTCATCCATACAGTAAGGTAATTGAGCGTGCCCAAAAAACGAATACAACGCTAACGACAAGATTGAAGGGCTAGAAGGGGAATAAGATGACAGTAAAAATTCGGTTGGTCGTAGTTGCGCTATTAGCATGGTTCACCGGTCAAGCGATAGCCGCCGAAACCGCGTCTCGCACTGAGATCGACCGCGCGCTCCGGGTCTTGCTTGCAGACTATGACGTACAAGATCATCTCGACATTCGCTACGCCGAAGAAGTCGCGACCGGCTTTTATGAGGTTCGCGCTGGCGACACGCTCGACGGCATCATTAATCGCGCGATTCAGGGCAGCTCGATCCGTAAAGAAATGCTGCGCAGCGCGTTTATTAAAGCGAACCCGCGCGCATTTCCTTCGGGTAATCCCAATCGAATGCTTGCCGGTGTGACACTTCGCATTCCCACCGCCGACGATGTACTCCGCCTCGTGTTTACGGTCGATCCGGCGGAGCTCGAAATTGAACGTAGGGCACGAGAAAGCTGGGTTCACTTTCCCTAGACACGCTTTTCTCTGCATAACTTTCGTCTATCTGATTAGGGCGCAGACGAGCGACGTTAATAAGGACTGCCCGTGAATGGCCCCGAGAATATCAGCCAATTCCTTAGAGTTCCGATAGCCGATCAACCGGCCCTCGGAATTTTGCGCTTAAACAGCGCCGAGGTGCGTGAGTACGGACTCACTCCTGGGCAGACTGTGCGTGGCATTGTTGCGGACGATGGGCGTTCGGTTACCTTGTTTTTCCCTAATCAGCCGCGACGATTTCGCGGTGACTATCAAGACCTCAAAAATCAATCGCTCGACTTCAGTGTGTCACGCAGCGCCTATGGCGTGACAATAAAACCGGTCGAGGAGCGTATGACGCTAACCACGGCGGCGATGGCACGCGCAGCAGCGCTGCAAGCACAGACCCCCAAACAACCAGTTAACCTTCAAGCGCTCGCGGCACTGGCGTCGAATCCCGAGCTCACCGACGTGCCGGTGCTCGCGGGCGCTGCAGGCAATACAGGGTTTGTTGACCTCATTCGCAAGCTCGTCCCCGACTCTCCGCGCGGACTAATTCCTCAACTCATTGCCTCATCGAATACACTCGATGCGGGCAAAATACGTCAATTTATGCTGGCAAATGGGTTTATTCCGCCTAGCGTAGGGAAGGCCGAATTTGGTGATCCGCGCGAACTTGATATTCGCCGCCTGCTGCAGCGCCTGCTAGACAGACTCATCGGCGTAGACCCTAAAGTGTTCGCCGATGAAATCTCGGCGCTAGACTCAGTAATCGACTATTTAGACATCGCCAAAATTGAATTCTTACTGCGTCAAGAACAGCGAGACCTTGCCCTGCGATTTATGGTGTTGTTTACCGACCGTCCGCCTGCCGAGGTGACTATCGAGCGCAAGGATCAGCAGCGCGACGGCAAACAGCGCAGCGGTTGGTCGGTCGAGGTAAAGCTGAGTTTTAGCGAAGAGGACAATGTGTGGGGCAGGGTAGAACTGCTTGCCCCACGATTGCTGGCAGTGACTGTCTGGCTATCGAATGAAGAGCAAGCGCGGCTTGCGACTCAGCATGTGCGCGAGTTGAGAGGTAATCTCGAAGCGTTTGGCCTCGATGTCGCGCGCTGCCAGGTTATCCACGGAGCCAAGCCCGAGCGCGAAAAACCCGACGCACTAAAAAGCGTGGGTAATTTGGAGCTGCGAGCATGACGACATTAAGTGAGAAACGTCGTAAGGCCGCCGCGTTGGAATACAGCGGTAAGGGCGCACCTAAGGTCGTAGCAAAAGCACAAGACGATTACGCCGAGGTCTTGGTCGACGCCGCCCGAGCGTCGAATATTCCGGTGCTCTACGATGCGCGGCTGCTCGATTATTTGGACGGTGTAGAGGTAGGGCAAGAAGTGCCTGAGATGCTCTTCGAATCGGTTGCAGTGATTTTATCGTGGGCCTACTGGCTGAGGGATAAAACCCCCGAGGATGCTCATCGCGATTAACGGCGGCCTTTGCCAAGATGTTCGTAGGTGTTAGGCCGCGAATCGCCGCCGGCCTTAAGCGTCTGTAGGGCCTCGCGAATAGAAGAAAGCTTTTGTCTCACAAGGATTTCATTGCGCTGCTGCATATCGCGGCAATGCTGGAGCCGAGTAGACAGCTCGTCGCTCTGCAGGATTGTCTCGACATCTACATTAACAGTTGCGGGGTCTTCGCTGTTGGCGAGAAAGCCTAGAAGCTCATTCTTGCGCTGCTGAAGCGCTTCGAACTGGCTGAAATCCTTTTCTTTGAGCAGCACAAATTCGCGCTCCAGGATTTCCTCGAGCGCGCCGATTTTGAAAAGTGCCTCGTTCAGGTTGGGCATACTGTCTCGCGGATGCTTTTGCTTGATCTGCTACGTTACAGGAGTTTCTCTAGCGGGACAAAGCTCTCAGCGATCTTATTGTTATCGAGTGGGTAATTACCTTGCTCGAGCGCTGTCTTGATCTCTTGTACCTTGGCAGCGTCGAAATCAGCTTCAACGAGTGCGTTCTTTAGCGCCGGGGTTAGCTCTACGGTGCTCGGCTCGATCTTCGCAGGCGCAGGAGCCGCTTCGGCCGTGCTCTCTGCGTCGACTCTTGCTTTCGTCGTGGCCTCGGCCGCACGCGCCGTGGCCTTTAGAGCGTTGGCTGCGTTATTTGAAATTGCATCTGTCATGAGTTTTTTCCTTTGATCTGCACTATTGCTAAGATCTAACGTTCTCTAATGGGCCAATCGACAGCTTGAGGCCTGACTTTAGTCCTAATTGCTATCAATTTCTCAGATAGCAACCGAGGGTAAAGCTAATCGCGGCGTGCCTCACCTACTCCAGTGACCGTTGCCATGACGATCTCACCCGATTCTGGATTGCTCAACTCAATTTTATCGCCTAAATAACCATCACCGCGTGCTTCCATCTCGACAGTAAGGACGATGGAGCCACGATTGACCGTTAGCAAAACACTTTCGCCGGCGCCAACGTGTGGCTGCATGCGCACATCTGAGTAGCGTATCACGTCACCCGGCGTCAACCGGCGCTTCGTCGTTGCACGCATAAGCTGGCGGGGATCGAGCACCGCATCCTGCGGCAGGCGTTCAAATATTGCCTGCACTTCGAAATTAGATACATCGAACATCGAACCCTGCTCCAACACCGCAGTGGCGACCAGTGCATTGCTGGCAAATTGGAGGTCGCTGAGTGTAAGAGTCGTTCCTTCCCGAAGATCTCGCCGAGCTACCGAGGCGCCGATCTGATCAGGGGTAAGCCGCTGTTGGACGCTGGCCTGTGTAAAATCGACAGACGCAATGCGGTACGAGCTCTGCTGGAGAGGTTCGCCACGACGCACAGGTGACGTAGTGACATAAACATCGACCATCTGTGTGAGCGACTCTTGTTGTACTCTCTCTCCGCGCTTAACAGAGCGAGTAAGTGACCTACCAACAACCTCGTTAAGCCTCGCCTGCGAAGGCGAATCGGTCGAATTACCCAAAGCAACGTCGCGAGCATCGACGATTTCTCCAGCAGCCAAATCGTTTGCAAAAACTAACATTTGTGGCTGGGCGGAAATATTCACGCGAAGAACAGCCGACCACTGGGTCGCATCGCAGCTAACTCGCACGGTGGCATTGGCGCGCTGCGCGTTCGTAATTGACGGCTGTGTCACATAGTCGACACCATAGCCCCCCTCACACTCAGGTACTCGGAAGCGTCGGTCACTTGCGAGTACCTCGATCCGCGAGGCATCTAGCTGCTCTTGCTGAACAATCCATTCAGTGATCGTGTCGACAGCGCGTTGTTTGGACTCTATCGTCACCTCTGCTGCCGTTGCTACGGAAGGCGTTAACGCAATTAGCGCAGTAAAAATGGCGAAAAAAAACAAGCACGACGTTCGGCGCTTGCGCATCAATAGCGCAGACGATGAAGTAAATCTATTAACTAATAACGCAAATGTCATGGCCGCGAGTCTAGAGAAAATTATCGCGTCTGGCTAGAGAACACACGCACTGTCACTTTTATGCCTTGCTTTGCCGCTTTGCCTTGCCACTTGCCGCTTTGCTGCCGCTTTGGCAAGGCGCGTCGCAAAAATAGTTAGCAGTCTCGTCTTTTTTCTTACAGGCGATCTTTCAGCTAGCGTGAATAATCAAAGCTAAGTGACTGATTGTGCGCGCGAATAAAAATATTTTTTGGCGCGCGAAACAAGTTGGCATTGATTCTGCAATACCTAAGCGGAGAAAGAACCTTTAAGAAGGAC
>JAFMKB010000105.1 GCA_017853205.1 Gammaproteobacteria bacterium | reverse complement strand
GACGCGACGCCCATACCGTATTTGAAGACGCCCTCTGGATACTCACGCGCCGCACCGTCCCAACGAGCGCAGCTAGACCCAACTCGATTGTAAGGCGTATCGAAATCGTATTTCACACCTGTGCGTGCCATTGTTTGCGCAGCGGTCTGTGCGTTGCTATCGCTGAGTAGCGAGGTGGTTGCTGTGCCACCTGCGAGTGCAGCCACTGAGGCGGTTCTTAAGAAAGCGCGGCGCCCGAGAGTAGGTGCGTCTTTGGTGAAGCTTATTGACATGCTTATACCTCTTAATTTTTTTAGTTTTGGAATAAGACGTGTATAAGAGTGAAGAAAAAATCGATAAGAGTAAAGAAGTTTTGCAGGAGAAAACGCTGGACAGGGGTTAAGCAAATTTGGTGTAAAACGGTAACAATCAGAAAGAAGCGGCTCGACAGCGTGTGATGACGCGTCATTTTGTTATACAATTTGCCACTAGATAACACAGTCTGTCTAAAAAGACACAGGCAAACCATGAGCGGGAGAGTGAAGTGATTAAGTTGATTGAACTTCGAAAGTTAGTAAAAGTGAGCCAATTCCTAGCGCTACTTCTCCTCTCGTCTGCGAGCCATGCCCAAGACGCGACCTTCATAGACAATGTGTTGACACTACCCAAGGCAACCGTAGGTGAGGCTGCCTATGCACTCGAACTCGGCCTGAGTGTCAATCAGGGCAATTACGATTTCGGCGTGCTCGCAGCCGCGGAAATTCCGTTTACCGGTACCGAAGGCGCGTCGGTATTCGACGGGGCAGTGTTAAGGGTACCGACAGTCGACGTCGGCGGAACTAACTACTCACTCGATCTTGCGCTCATTAGCGGCGACCCCATTATCTTTCGACTGAGCAGTTACGCAGAGGTTGCAGCGCCAACGCCGACTGCACTCGCGCAAGCAACGGCGCTGTTTGACGAATCGATAGAGACGCAAATAGTGCAAGGCAAGTGCATTGTGTGTCATAAAGTAGGCTTGCTTGCGAATGACTCAGGGCTGTTGTTTGCGAGTACTAGTCAAGGTTCGGCGGCGACCAACCTCGGCGCGTTCGCCAATTACTTAAACGGCTCGGAGGCGGCGAGAACGCGTATACTGTCGATGGTCACCGGAGTTGGTCATACAGGTGGACAGCAGATGAACGCGGGAGATGAGCAGCACCAAGCTCTTGGCGAGATGCTGCGACTCTTGCTTGAGCATCAAGCTGGGATTTAAGAGAACAAGTCGGAGTGATGTCAGAGTGAATAACGCGGTTAGAACAGTCTTGCTTCTCGTCCTTCTCTGTGGCCTTGCGGCCTGTGAAGCGGTGCCGGCATATCAGCGCGGCGACCTTGCGCGCACCGAAATGGCATTCGATCCAGATCCGCTAGAGTCTCGGCTCAATCAGCATATCTACTTTAGTAAAGAGGCCTCTACCGGCGGCAACGGGGTTGCAGCCGGCGGCTGTGGCTGTAACTAACGCCTATGCATTCTAAAACACTTCTTGCGCTTACGTCTTCGGCACTCGCCTTACCCGGCGTTATTGCCACGCCTTCAGCCAAGGCGGATACGCCGCCCGCTGAACGCGTACTGTCGTATCGCGCCTCATCGTATAAAGAAGACGATCTCGATGCGAGTCTCCTTCTTGCTGGCAGCGCCGAGCGCTACGACATCAAAATTCATCAGCTACGTTATGCAGCGCCCGTCGGAGATAAATACAGTTTTTCTCTGGACTCGTCTTACGAAAGCATGAGCGGCGCATCTCCTTGGTATACCGTCGAGAGCGTAAATGGGGAGGCGAAAGTGGCGATGAGCGGCGCGACGATTTACGAAAAACGCCGCGATATAACTGCGGCAGGCCGACGCTATTTCGATAACGGAAATCTCGGCATTAGTCTTACCCTCTCTGATGAAAATGACTACCGATCCAATAGTCTGGCGATCGACGGCAGCGTTACACTCGCTAACAACTCGACGACGATTAGCGGCGGCGCATCCTATTCCGACGATGAGCTTAGCCCAACCGATGCGCTTCTCTTTAATCGCATTCCAAGCGCGACCAAAGCCAACAGCTCGGCGTTCGTCTCTGTGACGCAGATTCTAAATCAGTTCTCGATAATACAGAGCGGTATTAGCACAGCGCGAGCTTCGGGATTTTTAAGCGATCCTTACAAACTCGTTGACCGCCGGCCCGAAGAGCGTAATCAGTTTACCTGGACGACATCATGGCGTCGTTACTTCCGTCCGCAGACCAGCGCGCTGCATGCAAATTACCGTTACTACGACGACGATTTTGGGGTGAGTTCGCACACCCTCGATCTATCGCTGCACAAAACCTTTAAACGCACGATCACTCTCGTGCCGAGTCTGCGTTATTATCAGCAAGACGCCGCTAATTTTTTTACGCCGGCAAGCGATTTCCTGCAAGCAACCGATTTCAACTCCGCTGACTTTAGGTTGAGTAGTTATGGCGCGCTGAGCGCAGGTCTCAAGCTGAATGCGCGTGTTGGAAAAACGACGTTTGTAGTGAGCGGCGAACGGTATCGGGCTGACGCCAGTCTCGGTGGTGCAGGGGCAAGTAGTCCGGGATTGATCAATTTTACGAGAGTGAGCGCGGGGATCGATTTTTCTTTCTAGCAAGCTCTTTTGAATAGCCCGACAATTGCCTGACAAAAGCCCGACAATTTCCCGACAATAGCCCGACAACTGCTCGCACACCCATTCTTTCACTGCTTGAATAACCTGCAGGCTAAAAACCGATGAGCGAACCTCCCGCCGACCTGACTCTATTCGATGTCGATTTTCAGGCTATGGGTACCCGCTGCACGATAAGCCTTTATGCGCAGTCTTCTGACGACGCGCGGAGTTTGAGCGAGTCAGTCATTACGGATGTTGCAAGACTCGAAAGCAAATACTCGCGCTACCTGCCCGACAGCTTGCTTAGCGAAATAAACAGTGTCGCTAACGCAGGCGGCGCCATCACAGTTGATGAAGAAACTGCCGCCTTGCTCGACTATGCGCAGTCTT
>JAFMKB010000016.1 GCA_017853205.1 Gammaproteobacteria bacterium | reverse complement strand
CTAGAGACTAAAACCTAGAGACCACTAGTAAAAAACCAAGAGAGTCAGACATGCGATACGCCCACACCAAAACACTAATTACCTTATGCCTATTTTTTGCGAGCTGTACACCGACCGTTCAAGTCGCCGTCCCCAACGAGCCCATTACTATTAATCTTAATGTGCGTATCGAGCATGAAATCAGGGTTAAAGTTGAGCAAGAGCTCGACGGCATTTTCAGCGCCGACAGCGGCCTCTTCTAACTCAAACTTACTAAACAATTATCAAGTATTGCGACTCAGAGGAAAGAATGCGAGATGAAAAAATACCTAAGAAATATCACAAGAACCTTTACGCGCAGAGCCTGTCTAGTGCTATTACTAACGCTTTCACCGATTGCGCTCGCCGACGCGTTGCAAGATGCGAAACAGGCGGGGATAGTGGGAGAGCAGCGCGACGGTTTCCTGGGCGCGGTTGCTGGCAATCCAAG
Organism: Gammaproteobacteria bacterium; assembly: GCA_017853205.1. Classification (GTDB taxonomy): domain Bacteria; phylum Pseudomonadota; class Gammaproteobacteria; order Pseudomonadales; family Pseudohongiellaceae; genus UBA9145. The sequence goes on along the minus strand of JAFMKB010000016.1, from coordinate 42,808 downwards.
CCGAGAGATTCAAGCATTAATCGAACGAGTCAATCAGGAGCGCAAGGCACGCTACGAAGAGATTGCGAAGAAGAACAATCTTTCGCTGCAGCAGGTCCAAGCGCTCGCTTTCGAACAAGCGCAGCAGGCAACTCAGGCTGGCAACTATGTGCAAGACTCACGCGGTGCCTGGGTTAAAAAATAGACTCTAGCTCACATCACTCAGGTTCGCCTGATAGGTTTCGGTAAGCATCTTTACCGCCATCAGCGATAGCAATGAAGCGCCAGCGATATAGACGGATACCCAAACAATGTCGTATTCGACCCAAAGTATCGTCGCAATGGTTGGCGCGAAAGCGCCGCCCACAATAGCGCCAATCTGATAGCCCAGAGAGGCGCCAGAGTAACGAACCTCGGTACTGAAAAGCTCAGTGAAGAACGCTGCTTGAGGGCCGTACATCAAACCCAAAAAGGAAAGGCCTCCGCTGATACCGAGAACGACCAGCCAAAATTCACCGGTATCTATCAGCGGGAACAAGGCGAATGCCCAAACGCCTGTCAGCGCTGCACCTAACATGAATATCCCGCGGCGACCTTGACGATCCGAATACCACGCCGCCCAAAACTGGGTGGGTATTTGAATCGCGGAGGCAATAAGGACTGCGAACAGCATTGTGTCCCGTGGAATTGCAGCACCGTTTGCATCCCCCCCGTAAGCAAGAACGAAACCAATAAGAATGTAGAAAGCAACTTGTATCGAAAGGAAGGCGCCAGCTGCCAGCGCAATACGTTTGGGGTATTTAATCAACGCTTCGATTATGGGAGAACGTCGCACTATCTTAGTTGGCGACTCAGCATCGCGCTTTTCTTTAATCGCCTGAAGTTCCTTGAACGCAGCAGTGTCTTCTAAGTGTAATTGCACATACATACTTATCCCGATAAGTAGAATGCTAGAAATAAATGGCACGCGCCAACCCCAATCCATAAATGCTTCTTCGGATACCGACGAGCTAATTAGAATAAAGGCTATATTGGCGAGTATCACGCCAACCGGCGCCCCAGCTTGCGCATAGGCACCGTAGTAGCCGCGCTTGTCGGCTGGCGCGCTCTCGGTAACAAGCAGCATCGCGCCGCCCCACTGTCCGCCAATCGCTAGGCCCTGCGCAAAACGAAGAACACAGAGGATAATCGGTGCCGCAACACCAATAACTGCGTAGGTAGGCAACAATCCGATAAGCGTTGAGGAAATGCCCATCATCCACAGGGCTATAATCAGCGTCTTTTTGCGACCCACCCGATCACCAAAATGGCCGAACACAATACCGCCGAGTGGTCGTGCAATAAAGCCGAACGCAAAGGTACCAAACGACAGCACAAGGCCAATGGTCGGGTCGCTGTCCGGAAAAAAAGCACTAGGGAAAACTAACGCCGCGGCAGTGGCATAGAGAAAAAAGTCATACCACTCGATACTTGTCCCTGCCAGCGCTGTTAATGCAACTTTGCGCATGCTCGTTTTAAGGTGAAATTGGTCAGGCTGCGCCTTAGGTTGAAGCTCGCTCATAATGCACTATCCTTCTATTCTTGTTGTTATACTTGGCCTTAAACAAAGGAATGTTAATATCAGTTCAAGATCTGAGCATACCAGTATTCTGGCATTTTCACTCACTGCAGGTGACAGACTGACGCGGCATACTCAGTGCGCCTGATTTACCAAAAGGGATTATCACAATGGCCTATGAAATCGTGCGACTGGTGCATTTTGTGGCTCTGTTCGTCGTTTCTGCAACGGTGCTCATCCACTATATCGCCTTTGCACCCGAAATCACCCGAGAGGATGCGCGAAACCTCTACAAAGTTGACTTAGCCTTCTGGGCTGCAAGTGTGGTGGCTCTCATTGCGGGTCTTATACTTTGGCTTGGCGTTGGTAAGCCTGCGAGTTTCTATAGCCCCAATTCACTCTTTCATACCAAGCTTGGCTTATTCTTCGGGATGCTAATTTGCTCGATACCTGCGACGAAATTTTTTCGTCTAGAGGGTCGCCGTGATGAAAGCGACGACGATGCTGACGTAAAAATAGAAACACCAACTTTGTCGCGCTCATTGGTGCGCGGAAAGTTTCTTACTCTCGCCGTTATCTTCATCTGCGCCTATCTCGTTGCACGGGGCGTAGGTCTGTAATGCGACGCTTGCGCGCGTATGTTTTGGCAATTTGCCTTGGCCACGTCGCCTCTGTTGACGCTCAATCGCCTGCGCCTGAGCAGGCTCAAAATGTCGCCAACACGGGAACTTATAAGTCCTCTGACCTGCCAAGTAATAACATTCCTGACGCCTGTTCTCCTGCGTCTAGCTCCCAACACGAACTGGATACCGACGCCCTCTCTCATGCTCTCATCTCACCGAGCAGAGAGGTAACGGACTACCTGCGCGATGAGACACGAAAGCCAATTCAAACACTTACGTTTTTAGGACTTAAACGCGGCATGCGTGTACTCGACCTCTACGCTGCCGGGGGGTATTACACGTTTATACTTGCCAAGGCTGTGGGTGAAAACGGCTGCGTTATTGCGCAGAACACCCAGCGAGGTCTAGCCTTCATCGAAGATCGACAGGCGATAACTCAGGGAGAGGCGCTAGAGACAAAAATTCGCGCGGGGAATTTAACCAATGTCATACAGCTGATTGCGCCAACGACTGCGCTTGGCCTCGCGCCCGAGTCACTCGATTTTATCCTTCTGACACTGACGCTTCATGATTACGCCAACCCTAATCCTGAGCGCGCTAAGGCGCTGCTCGCAACGCTCTACTCGCTGCTGCGCAGCGGCGGGATCCTTGGCGTAAGCGATCATATCGGCGATACGGGCAACAACAACAGCGCCCTGCACAGGATGCCCCAAGAACAAGCAATGGCGCTCGCACGAGAAGCAGGGTTCGAGGTGACAACGAGCGATTTATTGAACGTTCATACAGACGATCACAGCCGTAGTATTTTCGATCCACGGCTCGCAAGAAATACCGATCGTTTTCTCCTACGTTTACAAAAACCAGAACGATAGCTCATTTTTCCACCCCTGCAGATGACTACTCATCTCGTGCAACTACGATACGCAGCAGTTACACTCATTGCATACCCGCATTCGACTCGACAGCAAGCACCTCAGCAACACAAGACTTGAACAGGAGACGACGATGAGAACAAACCACAGAGCAGCATTAGACTCGCCATCACGTTTAGAATTTCGCCTAACTTGCGTGCTTAGCTTAGCGGCGGTGACTTGGCTGTTAAGCCAACTCGCTTTTGCACAGAGCGAAGCTTTTAACGTCCCCCTAACTCCCGACGGCGTACCCGACCTGCAGGGAATTTGGACAAGTAACACGATCACGCCATTGGAGCGCGATCCGCGGTTTGGCGATACGCTCGTCCTTACTCGAGAGCAGGCAATGGAATTAGAGCGCGCAGTCGCTGAGTACAGTGCTACTGCCGACGCACCGAGCGACCCGAATAGAGGCGCACCCGACAAAGGTACAATCGAACTCGCCGATAGCTACAATAATTTCTGGTTCGACGACGGCACACGCGTCGCAGAATACAATGGCGAATACCGCAGCTCACTAATCAGTGCGCCGAGCAATGGGCGAATCCCCGCCTACACCCCGGCCGCGCGGTTACGCATCGACACGGCAGAGGCGCAAAGAGCCGAAATGGGGGCCTATGCTGGCCCCGAATCACGACCGCTTGCCGAACGCTGTTTGCTCTCATTTAGCTCAAGCGGCGGGCCGCCCATGCTTCCTATCCTCTACAACAACCATTATCAGATCGTTCAGTCGCCTGGTTATGTCATGATTCTGGTTGAGATGGTCCATGACGCACGTATCATACGAATCGATAAAGGGTCTTTACCCGAAAATCATCAGCGCTGGCTCGGCGATTCTGTCGGCCACTGGGAGGGCAACACGCTCGTGGTGACGACCAGCAAATTTAATCCCAGCCAGCGCTTTCGAAACTCGTCAGAGAACTTTAAAATCGAAGAGCGCTTCACTCGCGTCGGCGAGGATCGAATCAATTATGAATTTACGGTAAGCGACCCCGATACATGGGTTGAGGAGTGGTCGGCTCAGATTCCCATGAACCGCACCGATGAGAAAATGTATGAATACGCCTGCCACGAAGGCAACTACTCATTGCCGGGCGTGCTAGCCGGCGCGCGACGTGACGAGGCAACTGCGCCGTAATCATTTAGCGAATAGGATGAATGCGCCCAAATTAAAAAGACAAGGCATTAACCAAGAAGAGCGACTATGAACCAACACGACGACGGACAGAACAATCCAACCCATATCGACACGCTGTATGCTGCAGACCCGATTGCGGCTGATCGGCAGCTCTGGGGACGAGAGACTAGTGCGCTCAGTCGTCGAGGTTTCCTAAAAAAGAGCGGCTTAGTGGCAATGAGTACCGCAATCGGCGCCGCCATCCCCTTTGCTCGCTTTATGCCGTCTGGCTTAATTCCTGCTGCCTTCGCAGCCGAAGGCAGCAGCACGCGGATAGAGGGCAAGGAAGGACTTATCGTGCTTAATGAGCGTCCACTCAACGCCGAGACCCCAGCACATTTGCTCGATGATTCAGTAACACCGAGTAAATACATGTTCGTGCGAAACAATGGCGTGCCGCCAGAAGCCATCGACGTTGACAATTGGACGCTTGAAATCGCCGGTGAGTCTTGCGTAAACCCGCTCAGCTTTTCGATCGCCGAACTTAAGCAGCGGTTCGAAGAGGTCACTCTACAGCTGCAATTAGAATGTGGCGGCAACGGGCGCAGTGAATTTGTGCCGGCAACAAGCGGCAATCAGTGGACGACTGGCGCCATCGGCTGTCCGACCTTCACCGGCGTGCGTCTACGAGATGTGCTGAATTACTGTGGGGTAGGCGCCGATGCAGAGTATGTCGGCTACTACGGCGCAGACACGCACCTGTCTGGCGATCCCGGCCGTGAGCCGATTTCCCGCGGCGTCCCTATTGCTAAGGCACTAGAGCGCGAATCCCTCATAGCCTGGAAGATGAATGGCGAGGACCTGCCCTTGCAAAATGGCTACCCGCTGCGTCTAGTCTGCGCTGGCTGGCCAGCATCAGTCTCTGGGAAATGGCTCAAGAAACTTGTCGTGCGCAACCAAGTGCACGACGGCGAAAAGATGGCGGCACCCTCCTATTCTGTGCCAAAGCAGCCTGTGGCACCGGGCAGTCGAGTGCCAAACGAAGACATGAAAGTCATCGAGTCGATGCCGGTGAAATCGCTTATTACCTTCCCTAAATCCGGCATCACACACGATTTACGCGAGCGCCTAATCGTCCGCGGCCATGCCTGGGCGGGAGACGATCAGGTGAGCGGCGTCTACCTCTCGATCGATTTTGGCGCAACCTGGCTGCCGACTGGCGTCAATTCACCTGCCAATAGACTTGCTTGGCAGGATTTTAGCGGATGGATTCAATTCCCCCAGCCTGGATACTATGAGATTTGGGCACGCGCGATGGACATGCAAGGGCGTTCCCAGCCGCTTGTAATCCCCGGCTGGAATCCACGCGGTTATCTGAACAACACCGCTCACCGAATAGCCGTACAGGTGGTTTAAAGGAATGATTATTAGGAAAACAACATTAGGCATTTTGCTCAGCATTAGCGCGCTCGGCATGAGTCCAGGCGTCACAGCTCAAACAACCGACGCCTTTGTCGAAGGCACCGGCAGGGATACCGTGCAGGCGACTTGCACCCGTTGCCACAGTGCAACCCTGGTGACACAAAATTCGGGCTCGGAAGAGGTATGGAGGATTCGCGTGAAACTGATGCAAACAGCCCACGGTATGCCTGCAATCGACGAGCCTACCGAGGCGACGATTGTGAAATATCTCGCGACCCATTACGGACAGAAAGCCGCGGCGAGAAGAGCAGCTCTCAAGCCCGAGTTCATGCCGAAGAACCCCTATTCGCAAGAGCCTGCGGCTGACTAATAAGCCACCCGCTAACGCGCCGCCTACTTTCAGAGAAACCAAAGAGCGTAATGAATAATCAACTATCCATGTTCGGCGAACCCGAGAATAAGTCCGCTCCTAAAATTACCAAGGTCTCGCTTTCTAAGACGATCCCCGCGTCTGCGGAAAAACTCTACGACCGTTGGCTCATTCCAACATTCGCGGGCAATTGGATGTTTGGTGAACACATGGGCGACGACGGCGTCGGCGACATGAATAACGAAGTTCGTCCAGGCGGGGCGTTTAACTACACAGTCATTCGCGGTGGCTGCGAAGTAGTGTGCAGCGGCGAATACATAGTTATCGATAGACCCAACAAATTATCCTTTAGCTGGCACGAGAACGGCGAAAATACTGGACTCGCCATCGTCGAGATTCAGCTAGAACAGACAGATGAGAAGACCAAACTTCGCGTGACTCTGCATGTTGACCGTGCAGTTGTTGACAATCCTAGCACCATCAAGCAACAGTGGGAGCTGCGCTGCAAACGCCTTGCGGCGCAGCTGAGTAGAGTTTAACGCTCGAATAGAGTCGAAGCCTCGGCCTCGAGGCGCGTACGTTCCGCGGCAGCGGGAAGAATAAAGCCATCAGCAACGTTCTTTTCAACCACTGCATTTACCCGTTCAAGATAGTCCGCTTTAGTAGGATAGAGCGCGTTTAACGTTGCTGTATCGAACGGCTCGTGGGAGCCGTAAAGAAAACAGAATCGATTAGCACCCGTATTAAGACCCGTATTCTTGGCCGTTGGCACAGCATGTTCGGCGAGGCGAATACCGCCAAGCACATTGCCAGAGTCATCGCGGGCAAATTCGACCGTCGGGAAAGCACGTGCCAGCTGAATGGGGTCGGCGATCGGCGGCGCTACCCCATCATCAAGCCAGCGCACCATGTGTTCGAACGCCGCATTCATAACATCTCTGAAGGGTACGGTCGAATAGGCGGGCAGGTCACAACCAGAGTCGCGCGGCGTGACACCTTCAATTGACAGACCTTCCTGCTGATTCCGCACTTTCCCGTACTCTATCTCGAAAGGCACGTCGACATGGGAGCTGCCAGCAACCTCCCATTGCCTAAAATTATCTGTGTTGGGCTGCGGCGTTGCCGCGCGACGCAGCATGTCGGTCTCTGCCATTAGCTTGAAAATTTTCACCGGCTGATCGTCGCGGATGATACCGCCACCGCCATGTACGATAAATCCGTCGAACACAGGATCGAGCGTATGAATACCATTGAGATAATTAGCTAACCTGCTAGCAGACTGAGAATGACCGGTTGCTATAATCTGTCGCGCTCTCAGACCAGCCAGGATATCGACCGCACCCGCCGGCAGTGCTTGCCCCTCGCGGGCAATAGACTTAGCAACCGCTGAGAAAATATCGTACGAACTCGCATCGCCCGACACCATGCCATCGTGAGTCGCGTTTAAACCGGCATATCGCTCAGGACTCCAGCTAATTATGTTATCGATTCCCATCTGCTGGGCAGAAACGAATACGTAGGCGTAGCCATTCGCGACAAGATGCTCGCCCGACTGCCACCAGTCGATGTCCTTATCCACGCCGCCGGTCACATTCATCCATTCGACGACGACTACACCATTAAAGTCAGCCGGCTGCGGTCGACGCGCAACGAGACGCGTTCGGTAGCGATGCCCCTCGCTTTCGATACTCGCATCTGCCATAGGGTTATCGGAATCGGCTTTGTAAGTATTGGCAACGCCTTCTATAAAAAACTCTTCTTCTGAATAGCCATGAGCAGCAAGTTCTATCGCTGAAGCACTGTGAATGGCGTTGCGGCTCCCGGTACCAGCCGCGTCAGCAGGAATCGGACCAATGATGGTCGCGGGTGGCACTGCCGCCGCTTGCTGACCGAGAGTCGCCGCGACAACTAAAAAACCTGCAGCAAACATCACTAGGGCGCGCGGGGCTAACCCTTCGCATTGCGCTTTAAAGCTCAACATGTCGATATCCTTTAAATCAATAAAGGCGGCCAGAAAGCGACCGCTAATAGGGGGCTATTGCCAGCTTTTAACCAGTTCATCGTAGTCGATCGTAACCGGTGCCGGTTTTTCATTATCTAGTTTCGCCTTGGGTGCACCCGGCTGATTTAGCCAATAGTCTCGACTCTGCGGCTCGTTTAAAAGCGGGCCACATTCTCCTAAAACGTTAGCGCGCTGAAGACGCTGCATTAAGCGCTCTTGTGCAACAGCGAGCGCAGTCATCGCCTCCTGCGGCGTCTTGGCACCCGAAGACGCGTCGCCGATATTTTGCCACCACAGCTGCGCTAGTCGCGGATAGTCGGGGACGTTGGTTCCTGTCGGTGTCCATTGAATGCGCGCGGGCGACCGGTAAAATTCGACTAAGCCGCCGAGCTCAGAGGAGCGCTCGCTGAAGCTCTCATGTCGAATATCCGAGTCGCGAATAATAGTTAGCCCAACATGGCTCTTCTTAAGCGACACGGTCTTCGAAGTCACAAACTGTGCATAGAGCCACGCTGCCTTCGCTCGATCCTCCGGCGTCGACTTCATGAGTGTCCAGGCACCAGTATCCTGATAGCCGAGCTTTTGCCCCTCTTCCCAATAGGCGCCTCGTGGAGAGGGTGCCATCCGCCACTTAGGCGTTCCATCTTCGTTCATCACCGGCAGACCGGGCTTCACCATGTCGGCTGTGAATGTTGTATACCAAAATATCTGCTGCGCAATCGCGCCCTGTGCTGGCACTGGGCCCGCCTCGCTGAATACCATGCCCGCGGCCTCCGGCGGCGCATAGGCTTTTAGCCAATCTACATATTTGGTCAATGAATACACCGCGGCAGGACCATCGGTCGCGCCGCCGCGTTCGACAGTCGATCCTACCGGCCTGCAGCCCTCGACGCGGATACCCCATTCGTCGACGGGCAACCCATTTGGAATACCGACATCCCCTGCCCCCGCCATCGATAACCACGCGTCGGTGAAGCGCCAGCCCAATGAAGGGTCTTTCTTGCCGTAGTCCATATGCCCGTAAACTCGCTGTCCGTCTATCTCTCGCACATCGTTAGTGAAGAACTCAGCGATATCTTCATACGCAGACCAATTCACCGGCACACCCAGTTCGTAACCGTATTTAGCTTGGAACTGAGCCTTGATCGCAGGATCAGTGAACCAGTCATATCGGAACCAATACAGATTCGCGAACTGCTGATCGGGCAGTTGATAAACCTTGCCGTCGGGACCTGTAGTGAAAGACAGCCCGATAAAGTCTTCGAGGTCGAGCGTCGGTGAGGTAACGGCGCTGCCCTCATTTAACATCCAATCGCTAAGGTTTCGCACCTGCTGATAGCGAAAGTGTGTGCCAATGAGGTCTGAGTCATTGACATAAGCGTCATAGATATTCTCGCCCGACTGCATCTGAGTCTGTAGCTTCTCTACCACATCGCCTTCGCCGATAAGGTCGTGCGTGACCTGAATGCCGGTGATCTCACTGAAGGCTTTCGCTAGGGTCTGCGCCTCGTATTCGTGCGTGGTAATCGTCTCAGAAACCACTTTAATCTCCATGCCTGCAAACGGCCGCGCCGCGTCGATGAACCACTGCAGTTCCTCAAGCTGCTGCGCCTGGGACAGGGTCGAAGGCTGAAACTCCGGTAGCCAGCGCTGGGCATCTTCGGTGTCCGCCAAAATTACAGGAGTCAGAAATAGAGCCGCGGCTCCGACAAATAATTCTCGTTGAGAGCGAGGAATCCGGGTAGAGCCTAGTAGGCCCTTTAGAGAGTCGCGGGGTAACAGTGAAGACTGTATGGAAAATGGAAACGGCATGAGATGTCCTTTTTATTTACTCTTTTAATCGCGTAACGACTTCTGCTTTCCGTCTCGCGAGTGACAAAAATTTTTCGGCAATAATTTTCGGCAATAAACAGTACCGAAACAAACTAAACGAATAGAAACACAAGCAGCGCGTAGACAAGGCAAACACCAAGGCCTATCCAGAGAGAGACTGTTGCAAACGCGAGCCACCCCAGGCAAATAAACGCCGACCCCAAAAGTGACACAAAAAGTCTGTCGCCGCGTGTTGTTTCAAATCTCAGCAGCCCGATTCGAGGCGCGCCACCCGGCGAGATGAACTCCCAGAGTGTCATCAGCGTTAACAGGCCCGCAACAATGAGAAAAAACACCGCGGTCGGCTGTGTCCAAGCCATCCAAGATAAGTCCAACGGTGCCTCCATAGTGTTTATGTTACAAGTCGGTATCGCTTTCTCTTGCTATTCTGCGCACCGAGGCTAAGGGTTAAATTTACTAACCGAGCTTAGCAAAGTTTTACTCTCCGCCCAATTGTTTATAGGATGCCGAAATGGTGAAGAAATCTAAAGAAAATCAGCAGGCATCGATGGGCGTTAATCCTCCCGAGCAAGCAACGGAGATGGTGCTTGAACCAGGCTCTTCCGCAGCCCGGTTGCCAAGTCTTGCGCAGGCCTTGCTGTGCTTTGCAGGCATTATCACCGCTATCGCCGGCGGACTCTTCGGTCTCGGCATTAGCCTGCACGCACTGATGTTTTTGTGCATCATCTGGACGAGCCTTCATGCTTTTTTGCTCGGCTATCGCTATCTAGAACTCAGGACGATGATGAGCGGCGCCATTTCGCGCGCACTACCAGCAATCTATATTTTTATTCTGATCGGCATGGTAATCGCGAGCTTTATGCAAGCGGGTACGATCGCAACGCTCATGTATTACGGCCTCGCGTGGCTCTCGCCGACACTGTTTCTTGCCATTGGGATGGTTCTCTGCGCGCTGATGTCGGTTGCAACTGGCACGTCATGGGGCACGGTGGGCACGCTCGGGGTGGTGTTTATCGGCCTCGGTGAAGCACTGGGCGTCCCTTTGCCTATCGTTGCTGGGATGATTGTGTGTGGTGCGACCTTCGGCGACAAACTTTCCCCTATTTCCGACACGACTAACCTCGCCGCCATGAGTGCAGGCACCGATCTTTACCGACACATCTATTCGATGCTTTTCACCACGGTGCCGGCATTCTTGATTGCCCTCGTGATATTTCTGATCGTAGGTTTTAGTTATGAAGCATCGGCACCCGTAACCACTGAGATCGAGAAGATTCGCGACGCACTGACAGCGAGCTATTCATTGCAACCGTTTATCACTCTGCTTCCACTTCTTACCCTCGCCGTTTTGAGCGCTCGCCGAGTAAGCGCCGAAGTCACGATGTCGGCGAGCGTTTTACTCGCGACCATGATCGCCATCAGCTATCAAGGCACCGACAGCATCACAGCGCTAAACGCGCTGTGGCAGAACACGCCTGGCTCCACCGGAATCGAAAACTTGGATAACCTACTCGGTCGCGGCGGCATAGCGAGTATGAGTTGGACTCTGCTGCTCGCACTTTTCGCACTGGCCCTCGGTGGCCTTCTGCATGGCGCAAGGTTTCTCGATGTGATGCTCTCAGGTTTATTGCTCAGGCTTCGACATGTAGGCGCACTTGTTGCGACGACGATCGCCTCTGGCCTTGTCGGCAACCTAGCGATGGGCGAGGCCTATATCTCCATTATTCTTAACTGCCAGCTGTTCAAGGCAAAATACGAAAGTGTAGGACTAGATCCGGCCATTCTCTCGAGAACAGTCGAGGAAGGCTCCACTATGACTACGGGGTTGATTCCGTGGACGACAGCAGGCGCATTCTATACAGCAACACTAGGCGTGCCGGTACTCGACTACCTCCCCTATGCCTTCTTCAATTATCTCAATGCCTTCGTGGCGATAATCATGGCAACACTAGGACTTGGACTGCTGGGCTATCGAAAAATCGCCAACGCCTAGAGCCCTGCCCGATACACCTCTCGCGCCTGCTCAAACTGACCAAAAACATGCGCGCGCTCACGCTCCGATCGCCAGCCTTCCCAAGCGCCTGCAAGATTCTCTAGCTTGTCGATCCAATCCAGTGCGTATTGCGCCGAACCGGGATTTCTGAGAGCTGAGCCTTCTACTTCGAACCAAACTGGATTAGTAAAAGCCTGCGCGTAGTCGACATCGAGCGGCGCGCGGTTAGCCGGCTCGCCCTCGGTGCGCACATGACACCAGCCGCTGCGCGTCACGTCGAATTCAAACTCTATATCGAGTGATTTGCCACTGCGACGGATTGGAAACGACTCGAGCGTTTCACCATTACATACGAGCTCAAGCGTTTCGAGTGCTGTAATCGAGCGTAAGCGCACTCTCAGCGACACCCGCTTGCCGGCGGCTGGAAGCACGACAGAATCGCCCGGCAACGCGCCGTCAAACGTAGCCTCGAGAAGAGGTCCCGAGCTCACGAATGCTCGCCCCGCTTTCATACCGTCGAACCATGCGCTCAAATCGAGACCCGCGTTGCCCGTGTAGACATAGGTTCTAAATGAACCAAGCAGCTTGCTCCGCTGCAGCGATGAGATCGAATCCTCTCCTCCAGTCGCTGCGATGCGCAACCCGTTATTCCACACAGCATAAAGCGGGTGAAAGCCTGCGGTGCTTGAGTCTGACCATTCCAGTGCATCGGTCGCTCCGAGCGCGGCATCGACAATAAAGCCCTTACCACCGCCAAGATTACCTAGCAGTGGATCGGTCTCGCCAAGGAAGGGATGCACGTAGCCGGTCACCGCACCCTGAGCTTTGGCCTTTAACAGCATATCGGTGTTGCTCGGGTACAGGCTCTCGATAGCCGTGCCTTCATAGCCCGTTACAAACGGTGAGATCAGGTGGTCACGCATACCGAACATAAATACGTGACCATAAAACGGTGGGCGATACTCTTGTCCTACGACAACCAACTGATCAGGTGCCGACACTGGATGTGCCCCGCCGCCAGGCACGAAATAGTGGTAGTCGAGAATACGATTGTCCTTATTAGCGACCTGTTCCAACACGAGGTCTTGATCTTCAGCGCGTGACATAAGCATCAAATTTTCGAGCGTGTTGTGCAAATTGCCCCCGTAGTTGGCGTGCACGTGAGTCGAGGCGCTGTACCACCCCTTGGCGGCCATATCGTCGAGGCGCTCGAGCGCCACATCAAGGTGCGTGACCTCACCCTCCACGACGTTTACCTTAAGCATTTGCGGCTCGAACTCGAAACCACGCACGAAGGTCAGAGTCGTCTCGCCTACGGGCAGCGTAAGTGTAAACTCACCTGAATTATGGAACACATTGTCGCCCACGTGACCCGAACGTGCGTAAGAATCCTGCGGCGCATAGAATTTCTCATCCGCCGCAACGACGTGAACACGATTAGGCATCGCATCGGCGCTGCCCACTTCGTGCACTCGCGCTTTCAACACTCCCATCGGGCGCCGATAGCGCAGCTGTGTAATTGCGACAGGTGTCAGCTTGCCTCCATACACCTCGAGCAGCATTAGCTGAGGCAAGCCATCCGCATTCGCAATGAACGCTAACGACTCACCGTCGGGTGACCAGCGCGGATGAAACGCATCGTTCTCAAAAAAGGTGAGCTTATACGGCTCGCCACCAGTCGTAGGTTGCACATACAAGTTGTTATATTGATCGGCGCTACCTGCCGTCGATGAGTACACGAAGCGTTTCCCATCTATAGAAACATCTGGACGCGTGCGATAAAGCGACTGTTCGGCGAGCACCGTGCGCGCCTTAGCAATGCCGTTCTCGACAGCAGGAACCCTGAGCACATTTCCAGACCCCAGGGGGACATTACGATTTGACACTAGTAGCAGCTCGTCGCCGTTGGGCAGCCATGCGGGGGCTATATGCATATCCCAGCGCCCGAAGTACAGCCGGCTGCGGCCAAAGTCGTTATCTCTACTTACTGCAATCGCATCGCCCTGCCAGGCACCCGCAGCGAAACCACGAACAAAGACATTGAAATAGCCATTCGGCCGAGTCGAGACATAGGCTAATTTGCTGCCATCGGGCGAGAACACAGGGTCGGTGTATATTGCATCATCGTCGGTGAGCGCGTGCACCTCTCCAGTTAGCGTGTCGAGGACCTCAAGCTGAATTCGCTCGTGCGCGTAATCTGCGGTATAAGCGAGCCAGCGTCCATCGGGCGAAAAGTCTGGCGAGGAGAGATAGGCGTCGCTGTGCACTAGCTCGGTCGCGACCCCCGTCGCTATTTCAACCCGCCATAGGCTTCCCTGCATCGCGACTGCGACACTTTTGCCGTCAGGCGACCACTCGGGCGCCCAAGGCGTCGAGCTCGGCGCAGGCGGAAAATAAAAATTGTGCATGTAATTGCCACCACTGCGTGCATGGGGATAGGCCTGAGCTGCAAGGGAACCCGCGAGCAACAGAGAAGAGAGAAACGCTGAGAGTTGGCGAATGGATAACATTGCGGCTGCGGAGTAACGGAGAAACGAGTGCCTGTTTTTCATTGATCTATCCTCGTTTTGACTTTCAGAGCGAGATTCTTCGCTTCCTGATGAGCGTATTCGGGGCGGAGAGTTAGCGCGAGCTTGTCCTCGAATTAGACATGATGAAGCCTGAAAAAACTATTCTTATCATAGCGCAAACATTTATCACACGAATTACCTTGTAAGACCTTTGAGCTCCACTAATAATACTGGTATATGATTCCTGAACGAAGCCGTACAACTCGAATCAGCGTTAAGGTCAGGCGCGTTGTACTGAGATGTGATGGGAAAGCCAAAATGAATTTAGAAGTTAACTTACCTCATCCCTTACTCCCTCTTACCCTCGCTATCGGACTCGCCTGCGGCTCTGCCTTACGGGCTCAGGAACAGGGCATCGAAGAACTTTCGGTTGTCGGTCGTCAGCTCAACCTTGTCGGTTCTGCGACTTCAGCGTCGGAGGGGCAAATATCCCAGCAAGAGCTTGATCTCAAGCCCCTGCTCCGCGTCGGCGAAATACTCGAGACCGTGCCAGGCTTGGTAGCGACGCAGCACAGCGGCAGCGGCAAGGCGAATCAGTTTTTCCTGCGCGGATTCAATCTCGATCACGGTACGGATTTCGCAACCCACGTGGACGGCATGCCTGTGAATATGCGTAGCCATGGCCACGGACAAGGTTACACCGATCTTAACTTTCTAATTCCTGAGCTGATTGGCAGTATCGAATTCACCAAAGGCTCCTACGACGCCGCCAGCGGCGACTTCGCCGGTGCTGGTTCAGCGCACATCAGCGTCTCTGCCCAGCCCGTCGATACGCGCCTATCGATCGGCGGCGGGGACTTCGGCTTTCGCCGCGCCCTGCTGACTGGCAGCAGCGACGCTGCGGGCGGCAAGTTCATTTACGGGGTCGAACAGCAGAACTACGTAGGCCCTTGGGACAGCATCGACGAAGACGTTGATCGCAAAAATCTCTGGCTCAAACAAAGCTGGGGCACGGCAGAGTCCGGTGTCGATATCACCTTCATGGGCTATGACAACACGTGGAACTCCGCGGATCAAATTCCAGAACGTGCAGTACAATCTGGCTTGATTAGCGACTTCGGCTCGATAGATACCACGGTTGGGGGTGAGTCCTCTCGCTACAGCCTGTCGGGTAGCTGGCGAGAGAGCAATGCTCTCGGGGCAGTGCGTGCGAGTGCCTACGCGATCGACTACAGCATGAATCTCTACTCAAACTTTAGCTACTTTGTCGGTCCTGATGGCGATCAGTTCCAACAACTAGACGACAGGCGTGTGGTTGGTGGGCAACTCGAGCAGGATCTTAACTTTGAGCTGGGCTCGGTACCTGTGAACAATTCCTTCGGCGCACAGCTTCGTATCGACGATATCGAGGGCGTCGGCCTGCGCAGCACCCGCAACCGAGCATTTCTTAGCGATATTCGCTTCGACCGTGTCGAACAGACGAGCGTATCGGCCTATTGGTCCGGCGAAGCGCAGTGGACGCAGAATCTACGCAGCACGACTAGCCTTCGCTATGACCGATTCGACTTCGATGTCACCGCCCTTGCCGCGGCAGACCCTGGGACGCTCGTGGCAAATACTGGTAGAAAACACGACGGTGTGGTGACCGGTTCACTCGGCTTAATTTACACGGTAGACGACTCGCTAGAGCTGTACGCCAATATCGGGCAAGGTTTTCACAGCAATGATGCTCGCGGCGTGATTAGCCAGTTAAACCCTGTCAGCGGGGAGTCGATCGACGCGGCTGACCCTTTAGTTAAAACACTCGGCTCTGAGATTGGCGCGCGACTCTTCCTAACCGAACGCCTAAACGCGTCGTTGGTTCTATGGCAACTCGATATCGACTCGGAGCTGCTATTCGTGGGCGATGCGGGGAACACCGAAGATACCGGCGTGGGCAGCGAACGACACGGGCTGGAACTCACAGCTTACTATCAGATTGGAAACAGTTGGTCGGTTGACCTCGAGTACGCCTACGCCAACTCTCGCTTCGAGACGCCAATCGATGGATTCGATGATATCCCAGGAGCGCTCGAGCATGTGGTAAGCGGCGGCATCGGATTCCAACGAGGCAATGGCTTTCATGGCTATTTGCGCTTGCGCCATTTCGGCGACTACAAACTCGATGGTGGCGTCGACGCCCAGGGCAGCACACTGCTTAGCGCGCGACTCGGCTACGCCTTTAACGACAGACTAAGCGTCACTGTCGATGCACTTAATTTGCTAAACTCGAATGATCGCGACATTCAGTATTTCTACGAGTCACAGTTGCGCGGTGAGGCTGCGCCGATCGAAGATCGCCATTTCCACGTATTCGAGCCAAGAGCGATACGCGCATATCTAGAATATACGTTCTAGACTCGCCCTAGAGCAAACCCTTTGGCGATGTGATGTCTCACGAAATAAATAACGAGCGCACCGGGGATTATCGTTAGAATACCTGCCGCGGCGAGCACGCCCCAATCGAGACCCGATGCCGACACTGTCCGCGTCATTGCCGCAGCAATCGGTTTTGCGTCGGTGACCGTGAGCGTGCGCGCAATCAGCAACTCTACCCAACTAAACATGAAGCAGAAGAACGCGGCCACGCCTATGCCTGACGCAATCAACGGCGTGAATATTTTTGTGAAGAAACGGGGAAACGAGTAGCCATCTATATAAGCGGTCTCGTCTATTTCGCGTGGCACGCCCGACATAAAGCCCTCTAATATCCACACCGCGAGAGGGACGTTAAACAGGCAGTGCGCCAATGCAACAGCGATGTGCGTGTCGATTAGACCAAATGCAGAATAGAGCTGGAAAAAAGGCAACACGAACACCGCAGGCGGCGACATACGATTGGTGAGCAGCCAAAAAAATAGGTGCTTGTCCCCGAGAAATTTGTAACGCGAGAACGCATACGCGGCAGGCAAGGCTACCGAGAGCGCGATTACCGTATTCATCACCACGTAGATCATCGAATTGATATAACCGCTGTACCACGTAGGGTCGGTAAAAATAGTCGCATAGTTGTCGAACGTAAAATCATCTGGCCAGAGCGAAAATGTCGAGAGTATTTCCTGGTTAGTCTTAAAACTCATATTAAGCAACCAGTAAATCGGCAACATTAAGAAGAAGATATACGCGCAGACAACCGCTATTTTGAACCAGTTGCGTTCGCTTTTCTGCGTATTTTTCACCTCGCTATCTGAGATCCCTGCGTCCGATGAAGGCGATGCTACTGAGTCGATTTTGCCCATACTAGTGCCTCCCCTGCTCTGACGTGGCATCGTTATCGAGGCTAGTCATGACCGTGTAGAAAACCCAGCTCAGAAGCAAAATAATCAAGAAATAGATTAGCGACATCGCCGCTGCGGGGCCGAGATCGAACTGCCCTACCGCCATCTGCACGAGGTCTATCGAAAGGAACGTAGTTGAGTTACCCGGTCCGCCGCCAGTCACCACGAATGGCTCGGTGTAAATCATAAACGAGTCCATGAACCTCAACAGCACGGCGATTAGCAGCACACGTTTAATCTTAGGCAATTGAATGAATCGAAAGATCGCCCAACGCGATGCGCCATCGATACGTGCCGCTTGATAATAGACCTCGGGGATGGACACCAAACCCGAGTAACACAGCAGTACGACAAGGCTCGTCCAGTGCCATACGTCCATGATAATCAGCGTTGCCCAGGCGTCGAGGGTATTCTGTGTATAGTTGTAGTCGATGCCGAGACTCGCAAGGCCATGGCCTAAAAGACCAATGTCGACGCGCCCAAACACTTGCCAAATAGTGCCAACAACATTCCACGGAATCAGTAGGGGCAGCGCCATGAGCACGAGGCAGAATGAGACGGCAATGCCACGTCTGGGCATTGCTAGTGCGATGGCAATGCCCAGCGGAATTTCGATGGCGAGAATGAGCGCCGAGAATAACAATGTGCGCTGCAGCGCATTGTGGAACCGCTCCGAAGCGAGGACTTCCTGAAACCACTCGGTGCCCACCCAGAAAAATTCATTATTGCCAAAAGTGTCTTGAACCGAATAGTTAACAACGGTCATCAGCGGGATGATCGCACTCACTGCTACAAGCAGCAGCATCGGAAGCACCATGAGCCACGCTTTATTGTTTTGTACTTTCATTCGCTCTCTCTAAGGGCTAATTAAAGGACTTCCTAACCGATTGCTTCGACCAGCAATGAGCTTTCGTAGAGCAACGTCCTCGCGGGGTCGAATCTCAACGCGGCTGCCTCGGGAATTTCAGCGCCCTCAGGATGTAGCGCACACAATAATTGCTGTCCGAGTCGCAAACGCACGAGTGAGTGTCTGCCTAGATCTTCCACACCTATCACGTCAACATTGAAGCAATGCGGGTCGTCGGCACTGCTCGCTCCGGCATCAACTAAAACCAGCGACTCGGGCCTCATGCCTACCTCCAAGGAAACGCCACTCGCAGCTAACCCACGAGCATGTGCCGCTATGATCGTCGCTTCATCGAGCGGTAGTCGCACACCATCGACTACCGCTGCTTCGCCATCGAATATGCAACGCAGAACATTCATGCCTGGTGAGCCGATAAATGTGCCAACAAAGGTATGCCGCGGCCTGTCGAAAAGCTCCTTCGGCGAGCCAACTTGAAGAATAGAGCCTGCATTCATAACGACGACTTTATCGGCGAAGGTTAGGGCTTCGGTCTGATCATGAGTCACATAAATCATCGTGTGGCCATAGCGTTCGTGTATTTTTTTGAGCTCGGTGCGCAGTTGCCATTTAAGGTGCGGGTCGATAACCGTCAGCGGTTCGTCGAATAGAATTGCGCGGACATCGGTGCGCACAAGCCCGCGGCCCAACGATATTTTTTGTTTGTCGTCGGCGTTTAAGCTGCGTGCGCGCTCGTTCGCGCGTCGTTCCAATCCGAGCATTGTGAGGGTCTCTGAAACACGCGCCTCAATTGTTGCGCTATCCATACCACGATTGCGTAGGGGAAACGCGAGATTTTCAGCAACGGTGAGCGTGTCGTAGACAACGGGAAACTGAAAAACCTGCGCGATATTCCGACGCTCAGTACTCAGATCTGTGACATCTTCGCCATCGAAAAGTACCCGTCCTTCGCTCGGTCGTAAAAGCCCCGAAATAATATTGAGTAAAGTGGTTTTTCCGCAGCCCGAAGGACCGAGCAGCGCATAGGCGCCGCCATCTTCCCACACCTGATCAAGTGGATTTAGCGCATAGGGATTGTCTATCCCTGCATCGGAGGCGGAGTAGCGATGTCCAAGATTTTTTAGGTGTATGCTCGCCATGCCTCTATTCACCTCCACCTAGCTTGCGCACACGGTTGCCGGTTTGGGTATGAAACAAGAAACAATCGTGCGGCCTTGCGTAGAGCGTTATCGAAGCGCCTCCGGGGAAAGCGTGTATCCCATCGAGCAAAGCAACCCATGGCTGCCCCATAAAAGTAAAGTGCACGAAACTTTCGGAGCCGGTAATTTCAGTGACGTCGACAGTGCCACGAATTTCGATAAGTGATTCGCATGCGACAGACTCGCCTGCATGCGAAATGTCAGGTCCAAGCCGCAGATGATGACCGCGCACCGCAAGCGTAAGTGTCGACCCAGCTTCGGTAGCGGGCAACTCGCTCACTAGCTCGGCTGTAACGGCAGCGGGAAACGCCTGCTCGGCGCCCTCAAAACGCAGACCTCCATCGTCACGATTTAGCGCGACACTATTAAGCGGCGGATCGGAGAATAGGCGCGCCGCCATGAGGGTGTCGGGATCACGGTAGAGATCGAGCGTCGGACCAAACTGTTCTAGCCTACCCCGATTTAGACAGGCAGTCTTACCGCCTAAAACTAGAGCTTCGCTGGGTTCCGTTGTCGCGTAGACTAATACGGCACCAAGCTCAGCGAACAAAACTGGCAGTTCGGCGCGGAGCTCCTCGCGCAGTTTGTAGTCGAGGTTGGCGAGCGGCTCATCGAGTAAAACCAGTGAGGCGCGCTTAACTAGTGCGCGCGCCAGTGCGACTCGCTGCTGTTGGCCGCCAGACAAGTTAGCCGGCTTACGATTCAGGTAAGGCTCGAGTTTAAGAAGCTGCGCCGCCTGTGCGACGCGCGCCTCGATCTCATGCCTTTCCAAACCTGCCACACGAAGCGGCGAGGCGATGTTCTCGTAAACACTCAACGAGGGGTAGTTGATAAACTGCTGGTAAACCATCGCGAGGTCACGTTTCTGCACCGGAACGCCGACTACCGATTCGCCGTCAAAGGTGAGTTCGCCCGAATCAGGACGATCAAGACCCGCCATCACACGCATGAGCGAGGTTTTGCCCGACAGCGTGGGGCCTAACAGAATGTTGAGCTCGCCCCGTTTAAGCTCAAGGCTGATATCCTCCAGCGCATTGTGCGAGTCGACACGGCGAGCAATGTTAGCAAGGCGCAGCATCTCCTCTAATCCACTCCTTCAGTCACAGCGCCACGAGCGGTAGTGATGTAATCGGCAAGCACAGCCTTCGCTCGCTCGTCGAATAAATAGCCCAACTTGGTTCGACGCCAGAGTATATCGTCCGCATTACGTGCCCACTCGTGGGCAATTAAATAGTCGACCTCGCGTGAGTAAAGGTCTGCACCTAAATGAATCCCTAGATCTGAAGCGGAACTTGCATTACCGACAAGCGTTTGGGTATCGGTTCCATACGTTTGAAGCCATCGCTTAAGTAGCGAAGCTTGCAACCAAGGCGCTTGCGCCGAGAGTAGTGCCGACAGCGCTGCTTCATCCTCCGCACTGGCCTTTGCCTCGCCCCCACTTTCAAGTTCTTCTTTTTTACCATCAAACAGCGCGGAGTAATTACCGCCGGGAAGTGGGGCCAATTTCGTCCAAGGCGCGCCCATTTTCGGAAACGTAGGCGCAAGCGCCCTCATAACATCTTCTGCAAGGGTTCTGTAGGTAGTCACTTTGCCACCATAGATCGATATCAGAGGCAAAGCGCTTTGATGTGGCTCGAGATGATAATCCCGCGACACTTTGGTCGCGTCTTTCCCTTCTTCGTCGATCAACGGCCGTACACCTGAGTAGGTTGAGATTACGTCTTCTCGGCTCAGCTGTCTCTTAAAGTACCCGTTAGCAACTTCGATTAAGTAGGCGATTTCATCTTCATCTATATGAACAGTCTCGAGCACACCATCGAACTCCGCCTCGGTTGTGCCGATAAGCGAATAGTCGTCGAGATAGGGAATAACAAAAATCACTCGGCCGTCGGAATGTTGCAGCATAAATGCCTGATCGCCACTGTGTAGACGTGGTACAACAATATGGCTTCCTTTAACAAGGCGGGTATCGAGTGGAGGCTTCTTGGCAAACAGCTTTTCGAGCAGGCGCGCGACCCAGGGCCCAGCAGCGTTGACGATTGCCTTGGCATGAACGATCTGTTCGATGCCACTCGACGCCTCTCTCAGAGTAACTATCCAATGCCCATCCCCTTCTTCGAGAGCAACGCATTCGGTATAGGTCCGGACATCAGCGCCATGCCCAGCAGCTTGCTGCGCATTGAGTACAACGAGTCGAGAGTCATCAACCTGTGCGTCCCAATACTCAAATCCCTTCGTAATCGTTGCGTTAAGCGGACTGTCATCGCCGAAGCGAATCGCGCGCGAGTGTTTAAACACCGAACTTTTCGCAAGGAAATCGTAGAGGAATAGGCCCGCGCGTAGCATCCAGGCAGGACGGGAAATAGGCAGCTGTGGGATATTGAAGGCAAGCGGGCGAATGATGTGCGGTGCCGCCTTGGTTAGCACATCCCGCTCCAAAAGCGCTTTGCGCACGAGGCCAAACTCGTAAAACTCAAGATAGCGAAGACCACCATGAATGAGTTTGGTGCTCCACGAAGATGTGCCCGAGGCGAGATCGCCTTTTTCGACGAGCATCACCGACAGGCCGCGACCTGCCGCATCAGCCGCTACACCTACGCCATTAATGCCGCCTCCAATAACGAGGAGGTCAACAGTATGTGGGGAATTGGTCAATGAGTCGGTCACTGTCTATTATCTATGAGCCTTTTTCCGTGATTTGTGAAATCGCGACTCGGATAGGTTTGGATGAATTTTTTGCGCTTTCGAATATTTCTTGAGTGTACCACGCAGACTCTGCATGCCAATAGCAGTAGACATCCCTCTGCCCAAAAGCGACGACAAGTCACAGCGCGTAAACTTGTAACCAACTCTTTATCCTTCTCACGCTTCGGGTAGAATCAAGTAATGAATAAATACATTCTCGCTATTGACCAAGGCACCACATCGAGCCGCGCATTACTCTTCGACGGATCATTTCGTATCGTCGGTGTTGGACAACATGAGTTCACTCAATATTTCCCAGACAACGGCTGGGTGGAGCATGACGCAGAGGAAATCTGGGAGACTACTCTGGCCTCGTGTCACGACGCGATAAAGGCTGCGGGCCAGCATCTCGGCACGCCAATTGACGCGAACGACATCGCGGGAATAGGCATCACTAACCAACGCGAGACCACAGTGGTCTGGGATAGAGCGTCAGGCAAGCCGATTGCCAATGCAATCGTCTGGCAAGACCGTCGCACAGCAGACTATTGCGACGAACTAAGAGCTGCGGGTCACGAACCTTTGGTACAAGGGGCAACAGGCCTTCTCATCGACGCGTATTTTTCGGCGAGCAAACTCCGCTGGTTACTTAATAATGTTCCCGATGCACGCACTCGCGCCGAAGCCGGCGAACTCGCCTTTGGTACTGTCGATAGTTTTCTGCTTTGGCGTCTCACCGGCGGCAAAAGCCACTTCACCGACGCGACAAACGCCTCACGAACACAGCTTTTCAACATTGCTAACCAGGAGTGGGACACAAGACTTCTCGACCTCTTCTCTATCCCCGCCTCGCTTCTGCCCCAGGTCAAAGACTGCGCATCCGACTTCGGCGCAACCGACCCTTCACTGTTCGGCGCTGCAATTCCGATCGCAGGGATGATAGGCGATCAGCAATCAGCGGCCTTCGGTCAGTGCTGCTTCGAGGCGGGCATGGCTAAAAGTACCTACGGCACAGGATGCTTTCTTCTCATGAACACCGGCACAGACATCGTGCGCTCGGAACATCGGTTGCTTAGCACAGTCGCCTATCGCCTCAACGGCGTCGCGAGCTATGCGATTGAGGGCAGCATTTTTATGGCAGGCGCGACGATGCAATGGATTCGCGATGGGTTGAAGTTAATTGACGATGCTGCAGCAAGCGAAGCACTGGCGATGGAGGCTGGCGATGACCTTAGTGTCTACCTCGTACCCGCCTTTACTGGCCTAGGCGCGCCTTATTGGGATGCTGATGCGCGCGGCGCGCTTTATGGCCTCACACGCGATACCGGAATCAAAGAAGTCGTCACCGCAGGCTTGCTATCTGTCTGTTATCAAACACGCGACTTAGTCGAAGCAATACGTGGCGACGGTGCCACATTAGACAGTCTCCGCGTCGATGGCGGCATGGCGAATAACGATTGGGTTATGCAAAAACTCGCCGACGTGCTCGGCTGCAACGTGCAGCGTCCGACGCTGGTGGAAACTACAGCGTTAGGTGCTGCCTTTATGGCTTCCCTGCAGCTGGGTCTCGTGGATTCGCTCGATTCTCTTGCTCAGGATTGGCAGCTCGACTCGTCATGGCAGCAGGTTCAAACCGAAGCGTGGCGGACAAGGCACTATGCTGGCTGGCTCGACGCGGTTGCACGCACGAGATCGTCACGACCATAGGCATACCCAAATAAACCTAAACACCCACTCAAGCGGCGGAATTAACTGGTCCGGCGCAGCCTACATCAGAGAGCAACGAATGCAGCTTCACCTTATCCGCCATGGCCAAACCAATTGGAATGAAGAGAGACGTATACAGGGCCAGAGTGATTCGGTCTTAACTGAACTCGGTATTCGTCAGGCCCGAGCCCTGGGCGATCGCCTTCGAGTAATTGACTACGCTGCGCATTACAGTAGCAGCAGCGTGCGCACTCGTCAGACCACCGAACACGCCTTTCCCTCCGCAACCGGTGTTCGCTTTCTCGATGAGCTACGCGAAATCTATCTCGGCCCCTGGGAAGGCAGCCTTTATGCGGACATCGCTGAGAGCGACCCTGAATCCTACAAGCATTTTTGGGAGCAGCCGCACCTATTCGCCGTGCAGGGTGCAGAAAGCTTTCATGACCTACAGCAAAGAGCGGTTGCTGCAGTAGCGGCCATTGCGGCCGAACATGCTGGCGAGCGAGTCGTACTCGTTAGCCATGGTGCGCTTATCAAATCCTATCTTTGTCATGTCGAAGGTCGACCGCTAGACCGGTTCTGGGAGCCTCCAACGATGCATAATTGCTGTCATAGCATTGTAGAGATCACCTCGGATGGTAACGCAAAAATAGTGCAATATGCCGACGAACCTGTAGGCTTAGCGCAATAAACATCCACAGGAGACTATTAATGAGCCCAATTACACAATCATCTCTGCCGAATAAGCTCGATGTCCCTTTACGTTTAAGCGCTCTACTAGTCCTTTTCGCGGGTGTTGGACTTGGGCTTTTCACTCTCTCATCAGCTGCAGGAATATGGCTAGGGGCATGGGATTACCGCACCGGTCTCGGCATCTTGCGCATGGCAAACACCGCGGGGGCTTATCTTTTTTGGTGTTGTCTTGCGCTCGGCATTGGTTCGAGCCTATTCGCGATGCTAATGGCACATGACGCTAGGAGGAGGCTCATTGCCTACGCAGGGGTGGGCATCGTAGCCGCAGCGCTGGGATACGGTATTCCCGAAAGTTTTAGGCCTCCTGAGGGAGTGAATTACCCGATGATCCACGACATCACCACGGATACAGACTATCCGCCGCAGTTCGTAGACATCGTGCCGCTGCGCGGAACAACCTCAAACAGCATCATTTATGGCGGCGCCGACAACGTCACTGCAGAGGAACTGGCAGCGCTCACGAAAGAAGCCTATCCGGATCTGGTTCCTAGGGTTTACGACGAGCGCCATGCAGACGTCTATCGACGCGCACTAAATGCGGTCGAGACACTCGGCTGGGAGGTTGTCTCTGCTGATTTCGATAGCCGCCGCATCGAAGCGACAGACACCACATTGTGGTTTCGATTTAAAGACGACATAGTGATTACATTCGGCACGCAGAGCAATAAAGTGGTCGTGAACGCGCGCTCTACCTCACGTGTTGGGGTCGGAGATGTGGGTGCCAACGCAGCGCGGCTACGACGCTTCTTCGCCTTGCTGGACGCGCAATAAATAATGAAGTCGGCAACAGAACAACCGCAGCGTCATTTCCGCTTATTTCTCCTGACAGCAGGGCTGTGCCTACTCATCGCCCAGCTATTAGGCTACTGGGTCAATACTAGTATCCCCGAGGGCAGCAGCGTACAGATTAATTCCCTGCTCAATTTCACCCATGTCCGTAACCACGGTGGTGTGTTCGGGATGGCTCAGGGTCAGGGATGGTTATTCGGCGCGTTTAGCGTTCTACTGCTGGCCGGAGTCTGCGCTTATCTGTGGTTCGGCGCGGTGCTCGCAAGGCTCGAGTACCTGTTCTTCGGACTGATCGTTGGCGGCGGCGCTAGCAATATTCTGGACCGCTTGGTCTATGGCAGTGTGATCGACTTTATCGACGTGCAGGGCATCCCCTACTGGCACTATGTGTTCAACACCGCAGACGTCATGATCCATTTGGGGATTTGGCCGATGCTGGCGCTATCTCTATGGCAGTCACGGTCATCTGCATAATCGAAAACGAGTGCTCAATAGTATTATCCTGGGTTAACAAGACAGACTATTCGCGCTGCAATTCTTGTCTATCGCAGGCTCGGAGTGAGGTTTCGAATAAGGTCTTGAGTTAGGCCTTGAGCTTGCCCGTCGTTAGCGCCACACCAAAGAGAATAAGTCCACAGCCGCCAAGCATCGCGAGAGTAATCGGCTCGTCGAGAAACAGGCTAGACCAAAGTAGACTAAAAGCCGGGACCATGAACGTAGTATTGAGCGCTCGCGCGGCGCCGATTCGACTAATGAGCTTGTAGAAAATAAGGTAGGCGATACCGGTGCAAAGTGCACCCAGGGCGACTACCGTAGCCCACATGGCACTGCTCGGCGTCGCCGCGGGCCACTGCAGCCACGCAACAGGCGCTAGGGTTAACGTCGCAAACCCAAGACTGCCGACCGTAACCGTAAGACCACTGACCCCTTGCAAGCGGTGCTGCGCGAGGTTGCTGGCTATACCATAAAGCAACGATGCGGCTAAGCCCGCGCCAACAGCAAGTAGCGCCTGTCTACCGATATCGACAGCGGCGGGGTCAAACACGATTAGCACTACTCCAGCAAAGCCAATGCCCATACCTACGAGTGCGAGGCGCGACAGCCTAACAGACCAAAAGCTGAACGCAATTATCGCGGCGAAAAACGGCACCGTGGCATTGAGAATTGAGGTAATACCGGCGTTCAGCGACAGCGACGCATAGGCAAGAAGGCTAAAGGGGAAACTCATGTTCGCGAGGCTAATGATGAACACAATTCGCCAGTGCTCTTGCAGCTGAGAACCAAGGCCGCGATAGAGGAAAACTGGGAGTAACAGGCAGAAACCGAAGAAAACACGCGCAGCAATAAGCGGCACGGGGCCAAAAACCGGTGCGGCAACGCGCAGAAAGAAAAACGAAGCCCCCCAAATAGCGGAGAGCGCGAGCAGGCTTAGCCAGTCGCGCAATTCGAGCTTGTCATTCACAGAGTAATCCTCGCGCGGCAAAGCCACTTTCGCGCACTTAAAGAGTCTAGAGGGCTAGTAAGTCTGTTTCGCGGCAAGCACGGCGGCAGCCGGATCAACGTCAAGACCTTGCTGGCGTAAGACGTTACCTAGCGCCGAAAGACACAAATAAACATTCGTCTGACTGCTCGCGAAACCCATAAGTCCGATACGCCAGACCTTGCCTGCGAACGCGCCAAGTCCAGACCCTATCTCGAGACTGTAATCGGAAAGTAGTGCGCTCCGCACAACAGCGTCGTCTATAGTGTCAGGGAATTTTACCAGATTGAGCTGCGGCAGCCTGCACGCAGCGTCTACCACGAAGCTTAGACCTAGCGACTCGATGCCTGCGACGAGCGCTCGATGATTGGAGGCATGGCGTTGCCATGACTGCTCTAGCCCTTCTTCCTGAACTATCACCAACGATTCGTGAAGCGCGTAAAGCGAATTCACTGGCGCCGTATGGTGATAGGCGCGTTTAGCACTCCCGCCCCAATATCCCATGACGAGATTAAGGTCGAGGAACCAGCTCTGAACGGGTGTCTTACGCTCCCGAATCACTTGTGCAGCGCGCTCAGAAAAAGAGACGGGTGACAGCCCGGGCACACACGAAAGGCACTTCTGAGTCCCCGAATAAATAGCATCTATCCCCCACTCGTCTACTTTGAGCTCGATCCCCGCGAGAGACGTGACCGCATCGACTACCGCGAGGCAATCATACTGACGTGCGAGAGCGCACAAAGCCTTCGCATCTGACCGAACCCCCGTCGACGTTTCTGCATGAACAAAAGCGAGCAGTTTCGCATCGGGATTTGCTTTGAGCGCATCTTCAACCTTGTTGAGGTCGACCGCTGTGCCCCAGTCATCCTGAACCATCACCGCCTCTGCACCGCAACGCTCGACATTTTCCTTCATGCGCCCACCGAAAACGCCGTTTTGGCAGATAATCGCTTTGTCACCACGCTCAAGCAAATTAGTGAACACTGTCTCCATACCTGCAGAGCCGGGGGCCGAAACCGGCAAGGTAAGCTCATTCTTAGTCTGGAACACGTACTGCAGTAGCGCCTTCACCTCGTCCATCATATCGATAAATGCCGGATCGAGATGACCAACAGTCGGCCTCGAGAGTGCCTCAAGAATGCGAGGATTAACATCAGAAGGACCAGGACCCATGAGAGTTCTCACAGGTGGATGGAAAGAATTAAACATGGAAGCCCCGTAAAAAACGATAGATTTATTTTCGAGCGCGGCGTTGAGCTTATCGCTAATGGTCAACACCATTCAATGACGATAGCGGTGTAGAAACCGTAGAAACAAAAAAGCCGAGTAGAAACCCGGCTCGTCTGCTTTGCACTATCCCTTACTTCTAAGGGCTTAGTCGTCGCTACTCTCAGCCGCGTCGACGCCAGTTGGACGCCCAACCAGTTCGACATACGCCATTGGCGCTTTATCCCCTGCACGCAGACCACACTTAAGAATGCGGATGTAACCACCCGGACGCTCTTTGTAGCGTGGACCCAGTTCAGTGAACAACTTACCGACAGTCGCTTTGTCACGCGTGCGGTTAAACGCAAGGCGTCGATTCGCCACGCTGTCTTCCTTGGCGAGAGTGATCAGAGGCTCCGCGACCGAACGCAGTTCTTTCGCCTTGATCAATGTTGTCTTAATCAGCTCGTGCTCGACGAGAGAAATTGCCATATTACGGAACATGGCTTGACGGTGCGAACTGTTGCGATTTAGCTGGCGACCGCTTTGTCTATGACGCATAACTCTTTACCTTATATATACTTATTCAGACGGACTGCTTAAGCAGCGCGATCGTCGGACTTGAGGCTCGATGGAGGCCAGTTTTCTAGACGTAGACCCAAAGAGAGTCCTCGAGTAGCCAACACATCTTTGATTTCTGTGAGCGACTTCTTACCGAGGTTAGGAGTCTTCAACAGTTCTACTTCGGTGCGCTGAATAAGATCACCGATATAGTAAATGTCTTCAGCCTTGAGGCAGTTCGCAGAGCGAACAGTTAACTCAAGGTCATCAACCGGACGGAGCAGAATAGGGTCTATCTCGTCCTCGGCTTTAGTTGCCTCAGGCACGATTTCACTGTGCAGGTCGACAAATACGGCAAGCTGATGCTGCAGTATCGTTGCCGCACGACGAATCGCCTCTTCAGGATCGATCGTGCCATTGGTCTCAAGATCAATAACAAGTTTGTCGAGGTCGGTGCGCTGCTCAACACGTGCGGCATCCACGGAGTAGGACACACGTAGCACCGGGCTGTAGGACGCGTCGAGCAACAGTTTACCCACAGCTCGCGTCTCGTCGTCGTCGCTGCTGCGGCTATCCGCAGGCGAGTAGCCACGACCCTTACGGATTGTAAGCCGCATGTTCAACTCGCCATTCTTATTCAGGTTGGCGATAACGTGATCAGGGTTAACGATTTCGACGCTGCCGTCCGATACGATGTCACCAGCTGTGACGACACCTGAGCCCTTCTTATTAATTGTTACAACCACTTCGTCTTTCTCGTTTAGCACTACTGCAATGCCTTTGAGATTCAGAAGAATTTCGATGACGTCTTCACGGACGCCCTCGATTGTGCTGTATTCGTGTACTACGCCATCGATCTCTACTTCTTCGACCGCACTACCGGGCATGGACGAAAGCAGAATACGGCGCAGCGCATTGCCTAGGGTGTGACCGAATCCGCGCTCAAGCGGCTCAAGGACAACCTTCGAACGGCACGTGTCCACTTCATCGATCTGAATGTGCTGTGGCGTCAAAAAATCTGAAAGAGAAATTTGCATGTAATCCACCTTCTGTGTGATTAGCTCACTACTTCGAGTAAAGCTCGACGATTAGAGACTCGTTGATCTCCGCAGGGAGGTCTTCGCGCTCTGGCTTGCGAGAGAAAGTACCCTCGAGCTTAGCTGTGTCGACACTCACCCAATCGATCGCTGTGCGCTGAGCCGCCAGTTCGAGCGCAGACTTGATACGCAACTGCGCCTTAGCCTTGGGCCGAATTGCAACCTTATCGCCCTCGCTTACCTGATAAGACGCGATATTCACAACTACGCCGTTAACAGTGATTGATTTGTGGGCAACCAACTGACGCGACTCTGCACGCGTGCTGCCAAAGCCCATGCGATATACAACGTTGTCTAGTCGACACTCAAGCAATTGCAGGAGGTTTTCACCCGTTGCGCCCTTAAGACGAGCAGCTTCCTTATAGTAGCCACGGAACTGCTTCTCGAGAACACCGTAGGTACGACGTACCTTCTGCTTCTCACGCAGCTGAACACCGTAATCAGACAGACGACCGCGACGCGCGCCGTGCTGACCAGGTATGGTCTCCGCTTTACACTTGCTATCTAAAGGACGAACGCCACTCTTGAGGAACAAATCCGTTCCCTCGCGACGTGAAAGCTTTAACTTCGGGCCTAAATAACGGGCCATATTCGGTCTCCTGTGCTCTTTATTTCAGAAGAGCTTCTGATTGTGTTCGTATTACACTCGACGCTTTTTAGGCGGCCTGCATCCATTGTGTGGGATTGGAGTAACATCAGTAATGTTGCCCACTTTTAAACCACAGTTGTTTAGCGCGCGAACCGCAGACTCGCGTCCTGGCCCTGGTCCGTTGACCTTCACATCTAGACTCTTGAGGCCATATAGCTCTATCGCAGCTTTACCAGCTCGCTCTGCAGCGACCTGAGCAGCGAAAGGCGTGCTCTTCCTCGAACCACGGAATCCAGAACCGCCGGCAGTCGCCCAGCTAAGAGCGTTGCCTTGGCGATCAGCGATCGTGATGATCGTGTTATTGAACGAGGCGTGAATAAATGCAATTCCGTCTATGACAGGATTACGTGCTTTTTTCTTAGTCGATTTAGCTGCTGGCTTGGCCATAATAATTCCGTCTTACTGTTTACTTACGTATTGGCTTGCGTGGGCCCTTACGGGTGCGAGCATTCGTTTTGGTGCGCTGACCACGAACCGGCAGCGAGCGACGATGGCGAATACCACGGTTACAGCCTAGGTCCATTAGACGCTTAATGTTCATCGACACTTCGCGACGAAGATCACCTTCTACCGTTAGGTTACCAATCTCGTTACGCAGCGTATCAAGCTCTTCAGGGCTTAGCTCGCCAGTCTTAGCGTTTGGGGCGATACCAGTTTTTTCACAGATCGCGCTAGCTGTAGTTGGCCCAATACCATAAACATACCGTAGAGAAATCACGATATGTTTGTTATCTGGAATGTTTACACCGGCAATACGTGCCATATTAACTCCGTTCTCTCTGTTTTCTCGCTAGACCCTTAGGCCGCAGCTTTTGCAATTAGTGTTAGCCCTGACGTTGCTTGTGTCGCGGCTCTGAGCTACAGATGACGCGAACGGCACCATTACGCTTGATTACCTTGCAGTTACGGCAGATCTTTTTTACAGACGCTCTTACTTTCATGGTTGTCTCCGTTATCTTTTCTCACCGCGCTCCGCACGACAAGACAATCTTAAATTCCGCTGCGGCCGTAGTTGCCCAGTTTCGACTTCTTCATTAACGAATCGTACTGATGCGACATCAAGTGCGACTGAACTTGCGACCAGAAGTCCATGGTTACAACCACGGAAATCAGAAGCGCCGTGCCGCCCAGGTTAAAGGGCACGTTAGCAAACATCTGCATGAAGTTTGGCAGCAAACACACAAGTGTAATGTAGATTGCACCAAACATCGTGAGACGGGTAATCACACCGTCAATGTACTTTGCAGTATGTTCACCTGGGCGAATCCCAGGGATAAATGCACCTGACCGCTTCAGGTTTTCGGCTACGTCGCGAGGATTGAATACCAGCGCTGTGTAGAAGAAACAGAAGAAGATGATCATGGCGCTAAAAATAATTATATATAGCGGCTGACCTGGCCCTATCAGGAACGCCAACTCTGCAAGCCACTCAGAGCCATCGGCTTGGCCGAACCACTGCGCAACAGAGGCAGGGAACAATAAAATACTGCTCGCGAAAATCGCAGGAATCACACCCGCCATGTTGATTTTCAGCGGTAGGTGACTAGCCTGAGCCTGATACATTTTTCGGCCCTGCTGGCGTTTGGCATAGTTCACGGTAATCCTGCGCTGTGCCCGCTCGACATAAACGATAATTGCTATGACGCCAATCGCGATGAGTCCCACCACCATCAACAGCACGCCGTTGATCTGGCCCTCGTAGGCCTGCTGTAGTGAAGTCCCGATTGCAGCAGGAAATCCTGCAACGATGCCCGCAAAAATCAACATTGAGATACCGTTGCCGATACCCTTTTCAGTAATCTGCTCGCCGAGCCACATCATAAACATAGCGCCCGTGACCAGCGATACTACGGCTGTTAGCGTAAATGCGGGGCCGGGATTATACGCCATTGGGGCAAGAAGGCCTACTGCCATCCCTGTCCCCTGAATAGTTGCAAGAGCCAACGCACCGTAGCGCGTGTACTGCGATATCTTGCGGCGACCAGACTCACCTTCTTTCTTGAGTTGGTCGAGATGCGGGCTCACTGCAGTCAGCAACTGCATGATAATGCTCGCCGAAATGTAAGGCATGATTCCAAGAGCGACGATACTCATGCGCTCAAGTGCACCACCGCCAAACATGTTGATCATGTCTGTAAACGTACCTTCCTGCTGAGCGAAAAACGCCGCCAGCTGAAGAGGGTCGATTCCCGGCACCGGTATATGCGTACCGATACGGTAGACAAAAATAGCAAACAAGAGAAACAGCAGGCGCGACTTAAGCTCGCCTAAGCCGGCGCCAATATTCTCTGGATTTATGTTCGGTTTGTTTGCCATCTAATCGTATTAACTCTTAGTAACTCTCAATTGATTCGCACGGTACTTCTGTCAAAGAACCTAAGCGTCGGCAGCTTGATCGGCTTTAGGTGCTTTCTTAGGCAGCTTCTTAACCTTAGGCATGACTTCTTCGTCGATGACCTTGCCACCTGCCGCTTCGATCGCAGCACGCGCGCCCTTCGTCGCGCCGATACCCTTAAGGGTTACAGCCTTAGTCACGTCACCTGATAACATAACCTTCGCACGCTTGATATTAGCCGTAACAAGGTTTGCCTTGCGTAATACGTCTAAATCGATCACGTCAGCCTCGAGCTTATTCAACTCGGACGTACGGATCTCAGCCATACCGCGGCCAACACGAGAGTTGAAGCCGTACTTAGGAAGACGCATTTGCAAAGGCATTTGACCGCCTTCGAAACCTGGACGCACGGTACCGCCGCTGCGAGACTTCTGTCCTTTGTGACCTGAGCCCGATGTCTTACCTGAGCCGCTACCGATACCGCGACCTACGCGCTTCGCTGGCTTATTACTGCCTGGCGCTGGGCTTAATGTATTGAGATGCATGTCGAACCCCTTAAACTACGGTCAGCATATAGCTAATCTTGTTAATCATTCCGCGCACGGCAGGAGTATCCTCCACCTCAACGGACTGATGCATACGTCGCAGACCTAAACCCTGCAAGCACAGCTTGTGCTTGGGAAGGGCGCCGATCGGACTGCGCACGAGTTTGACTGTGACTGTCTTCTTCGCCATTTTTCTACCCTACTAATTCTTCGACTGATTTGCCGCGCTTAGCCGCGATTTCGTCCGGCGACTGCATGTCACGTAAGCCATTAAAGGTCGCGCGCACCACGTTAACCGGGTTGGTAGAGCCGTAACATTTTGCCAAGACGTTCTGAACGCCAGCGAGTTCGAGGATTGAACGCATTGCGCCACCCGCGATCACACCGGTACCCTCCGAGGCAGGCTGCATGTAAACCTTAGAAGCACCATGACGGGCTTTAACTGCGTACTGCAGCGTAGTGCCGTCGAGATCAACCGAGATCATGTTGCGACGCGCCGATTCCATCGCTTTCTGGATGGCCAAAGGTACTTCGCGTGCCTTGCCACGACCGAAACCCACTCGACCGTTGCCGTCACCGACCGCTGTTAGAGCAGTAAAGCTGAAGATGCGTCCGCCCTTAACCACTTTAGATACGCGGTTAACTTGGATGAGCTTCTCTTGCATGCCCTCTTCGTTCTTATTGGAATCGTCTTTGTACGCCATAGTAAAAACCCTTAAAAATCTAGTCCGCCAGCACGTGCCGCGTCGGCTAATGCCTTGACGCGTCCGTGATAGGCATAGCCCGAGCGATCAAACGCTACTTTTTCGATGCCAGCGGCTTTCGCGCGCTCGGCTATAAGTGTGCCGATCTTGCTCGCCGCGTCGACGTTACCAGTCGCGCCGCCACGGAGGTCTTTCTCAACTGTTGAAGCTGACGCCAGAACTTGGTCGCCACTTGCCGAGATAACCTGAGCGTAAATATGTCGTGGTGAGCGGTAAACCGACAGACGGTTAACACGCAGCTCACTGATCTTTGCCCTTGCTCTCTTTGCTCGCCTTAGACGAGCTATTTTCTTAACGCTGCTCATAGCTTATGACCTATTTCTTCTTGGCTTCTTTTCTGAATACGCGCTCATTTGCGTAACGAACACCCTTGCCTTTATATGGCTCTGGCGGACGGAAGTCTCTGATCTCAGCAGCGACCTGACCTACTTGCTGCTTGTCCACACCAGAAATAATAATTTCAGTCTGCGTAGGCGTCTCAGCGGTTACGCCTTCAGGAAGCGCGTAATCGATAGGATGCGAGAAACCTAGCGTGAGATTGACGCTCTTGCCCTCAGCCTTGGCTCGGTAGCCAACACCCTGGAGTTCAAGTTTCTTCTGAAAGCCTTCACTTACCCCTGTCACCATATTCGCGACGAGTGACCGGAAAGTACCTGACATAGCTTTCGCTTGGCGCGATTCGTCTTTCGCGACGATCTGCAAGACGTCCCCGTCCTGCGATACGCCAACAAGGCTATGTAATTCCAGCTGCAAGTTTCCCTTGCCGCCTTTAACCGAAACAGTCGTGTCGGTCAGTGTTGTTTCTACGCCCTTCGGTAATACGATAGGGTTTTTCGCTACTCTAGACATATTTATGCTCTGCTTAAAAAACTCAGCTCTACACGGAGCACCAATTTTCGGTTAGAAAACGGTGCAGAGTACCTCACCACCGAGACCGGCAGCGCGCGCTTGCTTGTCTGTCATCAAGCCCTTGTTCGTAGAAACAATCGCTACGCCAAGTCCAGCTCGATTCGTAGGTAGGTTCTCGCTACCCTTGTAGTTACGTAAGCCTGGTCGACTAACGCGCTTAATCTCTTCGATAACCGGCTTACCTGCATAATACTTAAGATCAACCGTCAACTGCGGCTTACCTTCAACATCGGTTACTCCGTAACCTGCAATGTAGCCTTCGTCCTGAAGCACTTGGCTTAGGGCTTGTTTGATCTTAGACGCTGGGCAAGCAACAGTAGGCAGCTTCGCCATTTGTGCGTTGCGGATGCGAGTTAAGAAGTCTGCAATCGGATCTGACATGCTCATAATACTTCCCCCGCTTACCAGCTAGCCTTAGTTAGACCAGGCACGTCACCACGCATCGCGGCTTCGCGAAGCTTGTTACGGCATAGACCAAATTTACGATAGACGCCGTGAGGACGTCCGGTGATACGACAACGCAGTACCTGACGAACAGGGCTTGAGTCGCGAGGAAGCTTCTGGAACTTCACCTGCGCTTCCCACTTAGCTTCATCGCTCGCGTCGGCATCATTTAAGATAGCCTTCAGAGCCGCGCGCTTGGCGGCGAACTTCGCAACCAGCTTTGCTCGCTTGGTTTCCCGCTCGATCATGGAGGTTTTCGCCATCTTAAGACTCCTTAGCTTCGGCAGTCACGGTTCCACGGAAGGGGAAACGCATTGCTGCCAGTAGCGCACGACCTTCGTCGTCAGTTTGCGCTGTCGTTGTAATAGTAATGTCCAGACCGCGCAAGGCGTCGATCTTGTCGTAGTCGATTTCTGGGAAAATGATCTGTTCAGTCACTCCCATAGCAAAGTTGCCACGTCCATCGAACGCCTTCGGGCTGAGGCCGCGGAAGTCACGAATACGAGGAATTGCGATATCAACTAACCGCTCTAGAAACTCATACATACGCTCGCCGCGCAGAGTCACCTTAAGACCCACAGGCCATCCTTCACGGATTTTGAAACCCGCGATTGATTTGCGCGCCTTAGTGACAACGACTTTCTGACCAGAGATCTTCGTTAGATCCTCGGCAGCGCTCTCGAGTACTTTTTTATCCGTAACGGCCTCACCAAGACCCATGTTCAAAACCACCTTAGTGATCTTTGGCACGCGCATTGGATTAGCGAAACCGAACTGCTCTTGGAGAGCCGGGACTGCTTGCTGCTTATATAATTCTCTAAACTGAGCCATGCTTGGCAACCTACCGATAATTAGACTAAATCTGAACCATTCGACTTAAAGACACGCTTCTTCGCGCCGTCTTCAGCCACCTGAATAGCAACGCGGTCTGCTTTGCCAGTCTCAGGATTGAAAATCGCTACGTTCGAAATATGTAGCGACGCTTCTTTTTCGATAATGCCGCCAGGCTGACCCGCATTTGGGTTTGGCTTGGTGTGGCGCTTAACCATATTGACGCCAGCGACGATAACTCGATCACTACCGACAAGGCGCGAAATGCTTCCACGCTTACCCTTGTCCTTGCCAGTGATTACAATCACTTCGTCATCACGTTTCAGTTTACGCATGTTTGCCTCTGTCTCTTCTTACCTAGCGCTTAAAGTACTTCTGGCGCCAGTGAAATAATTCGCATGAATTTTTCTGTACGCAGCTCGCGAGTAACCGGGCCGAATACACGCGTACCTATAGGTGCGTTGTTTGCGTTAAGAAGAATCGCTGCGTTGTCATCGAACTTGATGAGTGAACCGTCTTGACGACGTACACCACTCTTAGTGCGAACAACTAGTGCAGTCAAAACCTGACCCTTCTTTACTTTACCGCGCGGAATCGCTTCCTTAACGGTGACCTTTATGACGTCGCCGATGCGTGCGTAGCGACGGTGTGAGCCGCCCAACACCTTGATACACATAACTCGTCGAGCGCCGCTGTTATCTGCGACTTCTAAGTATGACTGCACTTGAATCATCGATTCGCTCCATCAGTTACCTGCTAAGGCGGGCAACGATTCTCTACCTAAATTCTTGTTAAACCGCGGCGGGAAATCCCAGCCTTAAACTTGTGTTGCGCGCTCATCTATCGAGACCAAAGCCCAAGACTTAGTCTTGGAAAGAGGTCTAACTTCCTGAATAGTTACCGAATCACCGGGCATGCACTCATTTTTTTCATCATGCGCATGGATCTTTGTAGATCGTTTGATGATTTTGCCGTAAACAGGGTGAGTCACCTTACGCTCAATAAGCACAACGATAGACTTATCCATCTTGTTACTAATGACCTTGCCCGATGTAGTGCGAGCGGTTTTCTCGTTGCTTGCAGTAGACATAACTATGAACCACTCTTTTGTTTTTCAGTGATGATCGTTTTAACACGGGCGATATCACGCTTTAAGCCGCTCACCAAGTGAACCTGACCTAACTGACCCGTTGCACTTTGCATACGGACATTGAACTGGTCCTTGAAGAGATCTTGCAATTGAGCCTGCAATTCCTCGACCGACTTTTCTCTCAATTCGCTCGCTTTCATTACATTACCGTCCGTTTAACGAAAGTCGTATCGAAAGGAAGCTTCGACGCAGCTAGGCCAAACGCCTCTCGCGCAAGCTCCTCGTCAACGCCTTCGATCTCAAACATAATACGACCCGGCTGAATCTGGGCTACCCAGTACTCAACATTACCCTTACCTTTACCCTGACGAACCTCGAGAGGCTTACCGGTAATAGGCTTATCAGGAAACACACGGATCCAGATTTTTCCGCCACGTTTAACACGTCGCGTCATTGCGCGACGAGCTGCTTCAATTTGGCGGGCAGTTAGTCGACCACGCGAGACGGCTTTCAGACCGAACTCACCGAAATCTACGTTGCTACCACGATGAGAGAGACCGCGGTTGCGACCCTTCATCATCTTGCGGAATTTTGTACGCTTTGGCTGTAACACGTCGCTTTACCTCTAGTTGGCTTTAGCTTGCGAAGGCACGATAGCCTCATCTAAATCCAGTATTTCACCCTTGAAGATCCAGACCTTAATACCGATGATGCCGTATGTAGTCGCTGCTTCGGCTGTCGCGTAGTCAATGTCGGCGCGCAATGTATGCAGCGGCACTCGACCTTCGCGATACCACTCGGAGCGAGCGATTTCAGCACCGCCTAGGCGGCCTCCAACTTGAATCTTAATTCCCTCGGCGCCTTGACGCATGGCGTTCTGAACTGCACGCTTCATAGCGCGACGGAACATAACGCGACGCTCTAGCTGTGAAGCCACACCGTCAGCAACGAGCTGAGCATCGAGATCAGGTTTACGAATTTCTTCGATGTTAACCTGTACAGGAACGCCCATTTGCGCTGTCAGCGTGTTGCGAAGTTTCTCGACGTCTTCGCCTTTTTTACCGATCACGATACCAGGACGAGCCGTATAAACGGTTACCTTAGCAGTCTGCGCTGGGCGCTCGATCTCGACACGAGAAACAGACGCAGCCGCCAGCTTCTTCTTAACGAATTCTCTTACGCGAAGATCAACTAAGAGGTTGTCTGCGTAATCCTTTCCTTCGGCATACCACGTAGAGGTATGTTTCTTGGTTATGCCAAGACGAATTCCAGTTGGATGTACTTTCTGACCCATCCGATACTCCTAGCTATCAGCGACCGTGATTGTTATATGGCAAGAGCGCTTCAAAATGCGATCAGCTCGTCCCTTGGCTCGTGGCATGATGCGTTTCATCGTCATACCTTCATCAACGCAGATCGTTGACACTTTCAACTCATCAACGTCAGCGCCTTCGTTGTGCTCCGCATTTGCGATAGCAGAATTCAGTACTTTCTTAATGAGCGCAGCACCTTTTTTGGGGCTGTAAGTCAGCAATAGCAGTGCTTCTTCCACCGCCTTGCCGCGAATCTGGTCTGCAACAAGTCGGGCTTTCTGAGCCGACATGCGCGCACCTTTTAATTTAGCTACAACTTCCATCTCAGCCCCCGATTAGCGCGATTTCTTGTCAGCAACGTGACCTTTATAGGTACGCGTGACGGCGAACTCGCCCAATTTATGGCCAACCATGTCTTCATTGATGGAGACAGGTACGTGTTGCCGACCATTGTGGACGGCGATTGTCAGACCGATCATATCGGGAGAAATCATCGAACGTCGCGACCAAGTCTTGATTGGGCGCTTGTCGTTGGCTTCAGCTGCGATCTGCACTTTTTTCATCAAGTGTAGGTCAATGAAGGGACCTTTTTTTAGTGAACGTGGCACTGGCTATACCCCTACCTTAACGGCTTGAATTTCTGCGACGGACAATCATGTTGTCAGTGCGCTTATTAGATCGTGTCTTGTAACCCTTAGTTGGCATACCCCAAGGTGAAACTGGGTGACGGCCACCAGAGGTACGTCCTTCACCACCACCATGCGGGTGATCAACCGGGTTCATCGCGACACCACGAACGGTTGGGCGAACGCCTCTCCAGCGCTTTGCTCCGGCTTTACCGAGTTGACGAAGACTGTGTTCTGAGTTTGATACTTCGCCCAACACCGCGCGGCAGTCCGAGAGGACTTTGCGCATTTCGCCTGAGCGTAGACGTAGCGTTGCATAGGCACCCTCACGAGCGACCAGCTGCAATGATGTACCCGCGCTTCGCGCTACCTGAGCACCCTTGCCTGGCTTAAGCTCGACACAGTGTACAGTGCTTCCAAGTGGCACATTGCGAAGTGGCAAACAGTTACCAACTTTAATGGCAGCATCGTCACCAGAGACGAGCGTATCTCCCGCCTTCACTTTATTGGGTGCGATAATATAGGTGCGAACGCCGTCTGCGTAGAGCAGGAGAGCGATTAACGCAGAGCGGTTAGGATCATACTCCAGACGCTCTACCTTCGCAGGAATGCCATCGCGGTTACGCTTGAAATCGATGATTCGGTACTTTTGCTTATGACCACCACCCGCGTGACGACGCGTGATGCGGCCGAGATTATTACGCCCGCCTGTCTTAGACTTAGGCGCAGTCAAAGGCGCATAAGGCGCACCCTTGTGCAGATCGTCATGCACGACTTTGATGACGTGACGGCGACCTGGTGAAGTAGGTTTACACTTTACAACTGGCATGACTATTCCCTACCTCTTTAGCTGATGTCAGCAAAGTCAATTTCATGACCTGCTTCTAGGCGAACATAAGCTTTTTTCCAGTCAGAGCGACGACGAATTCGACCGCCGGCTCCGCGCTTAGTTTTGCCCTTAACGTTAAGGATCTGAAGATCGGTAACCGATACCTTAAATAGCGTCTCAACTGCCTCGCGAACCTCAGGCTTAGTTGCCGTTGTCGCAATGCGGAACGCATATTGGTTGTTACCTTCGCCCATCAACGTTGTCTTTTCAGACACGTGTGGCCCTAGGATAATTTGATAGAGTCGCTC
This sequence comes from Gammaproteobacteria bacterium, assembly GCA_017853205.1. Taxonomy (GTDB): domain Bacteria; phylum Pseudomonadota; class Gammaproteobacteria; order Pseudomonadales; family Pseudohongiellaceae; genus UBA9145. Next base: position 2,188 of record JAFMKB010000016.1, on the reverse strand, counting down.
TTGGTTCATGCCAGCATCTCCTCGACTTTCTTAAGCGCGGCGACTGTAATGATTACGTTGTCGAATCCGACCAAGCTAACAGGGTCGATTCCGGCTACGTCTAGAACGTCTACCTTATGGAGGTTTCTCGCGGCTAGATAGAGATTTGGTTCTACCTGCTCGGAGATAATAAGCACGTTGTCGAGCTCGAATTCTTTGAGCTTTACGACGAGGTCTTTTGTCTTATGAGAGTCAATCGCGAAGTCGCTAACCGCGAATAAACGCTCCTGACGAATAAGCTCTGAGAGTATGCAGCGCATCGCGCCACGGTACATCTTCTTATTGAGCTTCTTGCTATGGTCTTGAGGACGAGCCGCAAATGTCACACCGCCGCTGCGCCAGATAGGGCTACGAATAGTGCCCGAGCGAGCTCGACCAGTGCCTTTTTGACGCCATGGCTTACGACCACCGCCGCGCACTTCAGAGCGCGTCTTCTGCTGCACAGTGCCCTGACGAGCACCTGCGAGATAAGTCACGACTGTCTGGTGGACCAGTGCTTCGTTATATTCTTTACCGAAGGCCTCGTCGGAGAGAGAGACCTTTTCTTTGCCCGCTTTCTTGCCAGGCAATGCAAGACTTAATTCCATTGCTTACCCCTTGGCCTTAACAGCTGGTCGAACGACGACATTTGAACCAGTAGCACCCGGAAGAGCACCCTTGATGAGAAGCAGATTGTTCTCGAGGTCGACGCGTACAATCTTAAGGCTCTGAGTTGTTGAACGCTCATTGCCCATCTGACCAGCCATCTTTTTTCCTTTCCATACACGGCCAGGCGTCTGACACTGGCCTATTGAACCAGGCGCGCGGTGAGACAAAGAGTTGCCGTGAGTTGCGTCCTGCATCTGGAAATTGTGACGCTTAACGCCACCTTGGAAGCCCTTACCCTTTGACGTACCGGTGACATCAACCATTTGGCCTTCAGCGAACAGATCAACCTTGATCTCACTGCCAGCAGTCAAATCGGCAATATCTGCGTCATCTGCGCGGAATTCCCATAACCCAGTGCCGGCTTCGGTGTTCGCCTTCGCGAAGTGCCCAGCCATGCTCTTGGTTACGCGAGACGCGCGACGCGAGCCAGTAGTGACCTGAATAGCTGTGTAGCCATCGGTTTCGGGAGTTTTAATCTGAGTAACCCGGTTAGGCTGTACTTCTACAACTGTAACAGGGATAGACGTGCCTTCTTCGGTAAAGATACGAGTCATCCCGCTCTTACGACCGACTAATCCAATAGACATTTTAGTAAACCTCATCGTGCAAGGGGCTGAAACCCTCTATGGCCGCTGACGCGTTACACTATGTTCGTCACCGCAAATGGGTGACAGGAATATCAGTGCGCCAATACTTTTCTACAAAAGGGCAAGGAGGACTGAACTCTCGGTGCCTGGTCTGTTTTATTTCACGCTTAAGCATATGTGCGGCAGCGCTGTCTTGCTGTGCTCGGCGTTAGCCTCGCAGCTCCAGCAGATTAGTGCTGGCAGCTTTAGTTAGTGACCGCCGGATCTAAGCCGGTGCCTGCTAGTTATCCTAAACTGATCTGAACTTCTACACCTGCGGCGAGATCAAGCTTCATCAACGCATCTACAGTCTTCTCTGTAGGCTCGACGATGTCGAGTAAACGCTTGTGAGTACGGATCTCATACTGGTCACGTGCATCTTTGTTAACGTGTGGTGAAATTAGAACAGTAAAACGCTCTTTGTTCGTTGGCAGAGGAATTGGTCCGCGAACTTGCGCACCAGTGCGTCGTGCCGTATCCACTATCTCTTGAGTAGATTGATCAATCAGACGATGATCGAAAGCCTTTAGGCGGATTCTAATACGCTGATTTTGCATCTATCTAAAACTCCGAAATAGTGTCTTTTGGACAAAGTGTGTCTTTTAAATCGTAAATTCGTTTTAAGTTTTTTGCTCAAGTAAAATCAACTTGAAGCCGAAAAAAAGAAGCGAGATTCTATTGTTGAGGGGCGTTGCTGTCAAGCGATATCAACGCGAAACCTACTAATCTCTTCTTCAATTGCTCCTTTAGGTCGAAGCATTACCTTTTTACTGAGACAAAAAAACACCTCCGAGGAGGTGTTTTCCTGTTTAATCAGTAACTTATTCGATTATCTTCGCTACAACACCCGCGCCTACTGTGCGGCCGCCTTCACG
>JAFMKB010000054.1 GCA_017853205.1 Gammaproteobacteria bacterium | reverse complement strand
AAGACTGCGCATAGTCGAGCAAGGCGGCAGTTTCTTCATCAACTGTGATGGCGCCACCTGCTTCGGCCACTGCGTTTATCTCGCTGAGAAAGCTGTCGGATAAGTAGCGCGAGTATTTGTTTTCGAGCCTTGCTACATCGGCTATAACTACCTCGCACAGGCTGCGGGCATTGTCGGACGATTGCGCGTAAAGACTTATCGTGCAGCGCGTACCCATGGCCTGAAATTCGACGTCGAATAATGTCAGATCAATACGCGTATCGCTCATCGGTTTAGGGTCTCTAAGTGAATGGGACTTGAGAAATATTGTCGAGGTGGTTTGTAAAAAATTATGAGGCGATTTATAGGGTGGTCTATGGCGTGATCTATAGGCGACAGCTAAAAAGTAAAATCGATACCTGCGCTTAAGCGAGTAAAGTCGATAATGCCTGGGCTGCTAGCGCCCGAACCGCCGAGACTCGCGTCTGCCTTATAACGTTCGCCGCTTAACACAAACGTGTATTTTCCAACACGCGCATTAAGCTTAAGCCCGGCGCTTAGGGCGCCGTAGCTGCTCAGCCTAAAGTCCGCAGAGTTGAAATCGCTTGCCTGCAAGAAATCGCTTGCCGGGGTAAAAAAATTGGCAGCGTCTTGCTGGTAATAGCGCAGGCTTGGCACGAGGGTGATTGAGCGCCTGAAGGTTTTATGCAGCGACAGATCGAGCGTGTGCGAACTCACGCCAAAGTCGTCGTCGTAGTAGCGGTAGTTCGCGTGTAGCGCACTGGTTTGAGCGCGAAAATAACGCCGCCACGAAGTCGTCCAAGTAAACTGATTCCGCTCTTCGGGCCTGAGGTCGACAAGCTTGTAGGGGTCGCTCAGAAAACCCGAGGCGCGCGCGGTGCTTATGCCGCTTTGCAAGATCGAGAACTGATTGAGAATCTGCGTTACCGACACGAACGCCGAACTGTTGGCTTTTGTTGCGCTCGGAATACGATTAAAAAGCAGTGCGTCTGTCGGGCTAAGCTCATCGTCAGAGTAGGACGCGCCGCCGCTTATCGTGGTCGAATTATTTGCCAGCGTAAAACTACCGTCCACTGCCATACTATTGGATCGATAGTCGTTCTCGTCGGATATCGTAAGGCTGATGCCGAGATTCCCGCTGTCGAAATAGCGTCGGCCTGATGCAGTGATGTCACGACGTTTCTCATAAATTGTGGCGCCGCTCATCGCGACTTTCGCGTTTCCGTTTACGCTTTCGACAGTGTACCAAGGCGACGCGCCACTCATGCTTTCGTAAGACGAATCTAGAGAGAAACTGTATTTTTCGCCGACCGGCGCCGAATAGCGTAGCTGATGCACTTTGATGTCATAGCGCTCGGCGCTGCCCGCAAAGAGCACGCTTGCGTCGAGATCGTCTTCTTTGTAAGAAGACGCGCGATACGACAAGACGCTTACTGCAGGAGGCGTATCGGCGTGGGCCGATGAGACAGCCACAACACCGGGCAAAGCCAGTGCCGAAGAGGTAAGCGCTAAAAGAGTTTTAGAGTGCATTGACTTCAATTACAGCCGCAGCCGCCAGCGGCGACACCGTTGCCGCCGGTCGATGCCTCTTTACTGAAATAAATATGCTGATTAAGTCGAGACTCGAGCGGGTCTGGATCAAATGCCATTTCTGTTCGCGCAAGGTCGCCGCGCTGATAAGCCGGCACCGCTTCGCAGGCCGCAAGCCCGGTAAGTAGAGTAAGTGTCGCAACTAGGCGAACAACGCTATTCATATTGACATCGCTCCGAGATAATTTCTTAGATTCCTGCTTGGTGCTCTAGCAAGAGTCGCAGCATTTCGCCAAGATTCTGGTGCAGGTCACTACCCACCTCCATCTGCTTGCCACCCGTGTGACCTACTCCAGTCACCATCGAGAGAATGCGCGTGCGAGCAGCCTCCGACCCATTGAGGTAACTAGCGAAAGCACCTAAGTTAGTCGCCGCCGAGCCATCGCCAGCACTCACAAACAGTAAGCCTGAATTACTCGCGATGAGCCCTACCTGATGGCACACGGTGCATTTAGCTTGCACAATTTGCGTTTCGATAGAATCGCCAAACAGCGTGGTCGCCTGTGCCAGTGCTGACGGCGTCGGCGCGGCCACCTCGGCATAGTCGCTTAGCCTGAACGTAATAGGATCGCCGCTAATGAGCGTAAGATCGAGGGAATAGTTTGTTCCGCCAACATCAACTGTTGGAACGCGCAGCACCGAGCCATCGAAGATCGATGCACCATCGGTGTTGGTAAACGGGACTTCTGCGGCAGCGAGAATGCCAAAATCATAATTGCCTTGGTTCACACTCAAACCAAGCTCAAGCGCATAGGCGGTCTCACCCACAGTCGCTTTCGACAGTGTTAAGACATTGTCGATGAAGGTTGCTTCTTGCGCGTAGCTGGCGTACCCAAAGACAGAAAACAGCGGTAGACACAGGCTCAAGGCCATTCTCTTAAGCAGTTGATTTAACCTATTCACATAGCTCACCTATACTGGTAAATGCTGCCAGATAATACAGCAAAACAGCCTGCTGAACACAACAAGCGATCAAGAATACGGCACTGCTAAATGGCACTGCTAAATAGGCCAACAACATATACTATCCACTGAAAAGGGTATAGGTTTCCTCCGTTGCGCTTGTAATCATGACAGAATAACAAACAAAGCGCTCAAACTCGCACGATCCCCGTTCTCAGATTAGTTCGCCCAGACCATTATAAGGTAAACCACCCATGCGCTCGATTCCATTTAGACTAAATAGCACCGCAATAAGAAGCCTCAAAGGCTCAGGGGCAGTTGCTACGCTTACCGCCGCTCTACTCAGCAGTGGGCTCCAGGCCGCCGACACCTACGACGGTGCGACCGGACAAGTTACTGCGCCTGTTGTTAGAGTCGGCGATGACTACTACCGCGATGTTGTTATAACCGTCGGCTCGATCGTGAGCATCGGCGAGGCCGCCGAAGGCGATGCTAAATACGACACGTTTAATGGCGCAACGGGTCAACTGACTATTCCGGCTATTACCGACGGCACTATTTTTGCGTACAACGTCGTGGTCACGCTGGGCGCTCTGATTAGCCAAGGCGGGAAATGCGAGTCACTCGCCGACTGCCTCGGAGAAGTAGAAGCGCCTGAAGTCGTGCCCGTCGCTTCTGACCATGCGATTTTCTATGGCGCTGCACCTTTCGCCGAGTGGGTTGAGACAAGCTACAGCGCAGACAGCCTCACGCTGACGACAAATTTAGCGACACCTGCGCGCGTCATGATTTCCGACGCACCGACTCTCGTAAGCGACGCGAACTATCTCTCGATCGGCGACGCCTTAACTAATTTCTCGGGGTATTCGGCGCAGGCACTGGGTATAGATTCTGACTCCACTTATCGAACCTATTACAGCAAACTCCTGCGTTTAGACGCCGAGACCTCAGACTCCTCTTGTTATCGCCTGCGTTCACACCTGCATCCTAATTTTGCATTAGATGTCGACGAAGACGATTTTGATAATCTTAAATTTCGCAATAACTTTGGCAATACTGCAACAAGCTATGGCTATGTCTGCTTTACCTACGATAAGTCGGCAAGGCTGCTGCGGGCTAAGACGCGTTACAACTACAGCGCGGCTGATTTTACCTACACGCAAGACTCGTCTTTCGCGAGCGGAAACTATTATGTAAAGCTAGGTAACGGTGGCTACAGTTTAGTGGCGAGCAGCAGCGAGGCGACCAAGCTTTATATTTATGATTCGCCTCTCGACTTTTCTGTCCCGTTCGACTTTAACCCTGCCAAGACAACGCCGGTAACCAACCCAGCCGCGGCGTACATCAGTAAGCCGGCGGACTTTAATATTAGTCGCCTTGGCAGCGAATATACCGCACAAGTAAAAGTCGATGGCGTCGCTGCGCCGGGCACTAATGCAACAACACGCACAGCAGCAGACGCGATGCTACTTAAGATAGAGAACTCTCTCGCATCAGGCGAATCGCTGCGCTACGACATTAAAGTGTATGCCGCATTCCGCGATGGCTTACTCGCGTCGACATTGCAAAGCGACGGTATTTCGAATGGCGAGCTTGGCCAAAACCTCGTGCCCTATGTGTTCTTCACCAATGAAAAAGACAGCAGCGGCGTTAGTCATCCTTATATGGTGATTATGAGCTACGGCAATCCTGGCTCACCGCATGGACTGATGGACGTACCGCGCCCTCCGGGCCTAGGCACCGGCTCGTATGACAGTAGCAGCGTGACTCGTTTCACTAACCTCGACCGCTATTCTATTGGCATTCCGATGAAGGACTATGGCGAGGTTAGCGCCGTCGACGAGAACGCGAGCGTGCTGTCGAACCAACTGTGGGACGACGTATCGGGCAGTAAAGGCGCGCGTGATGTATTTAACTACGCAAGTGCTAACGACAACGGCATTATGATTTCGGGCGCGGTGATGTTTCCGGTTTATAACAATCGTCTGATGCCCTCACAGGCCGATGCCGAACTGTCAGCCAACGGTTGTCACGTCGGTCAGGGCGGCGGCGGACCACATTGCCATGCCGATGGCTACGAAAGCCAAGGCGTTCTCGGTGTCTATACTGACGCAGACTATGAAGGCAAAGAGCATCCGCCACTGGTTGGTTTTGGTTACGACGGCGTTGCGCTCTTTGGCGTTTATCGCGAAGACCAAGACTCACAGCTAGAAGGCTTCGGCACTGCACTCGACGCATGGGGCGGTCACGAACACGACTCGCTCGGCTATCATTATCACGCCGACCGGTCTAAGTCGTTAACGCTGAGTATTCCCGGCGCGGCAGCTGCGTCGTACCGCGTGCGCTCGCTCATACTCGGCGCCTATAAGGGCAAGCTCACTGGCACGCCTTATTTTGTCGGCAAAAAATCGGGGAACGATGCGACCTTCTTAGGCGGCATTTAGACGCCCTCGGGGAATCGGAGTTAAAGCGATTCCCATCCGCCCCCTAGCGCTTTAACGAGCGCGACGGTTTGCAGCAGCGCGTCGGCTTTGCTAATGACGCGCTGACTGTCGATTGCTCTCTATACGGTCAGCAGCATTCGGCCGCGCAGTTTTCAACCGCGCACCTCCAATGTGTTACCTTTTTACACTGAATGATTGCTATCAAAACCCTGCTTTTCTCGCTCGAAATTACTTTACTCCCGTCGATTTTTTCTTCACTCTCTAGGGAGGCTTATTCTAAAAGACGCTTTATTCCAAAAGACGCCTTATTCCATAATTATAAGAAATAAAAAACGAATGAGAGGTATCGAGCATGTCGAAAATCTTTACCACCACCGCACCTACCCTTGGACGCCGCGCGTTTCTGCGCAACGCATCAGTCGCAGCACTGGCGAGTGGCACCGCAGCCACCACCTTGTTTAGCGAAAGTCAGGCGCAGGGCACTGCCCGAACGATGGCACACACGGGAATGAAATTTGATTTCGATACGCCTTACAATCGGGTCGGCTCCAGCTGTGCTCGCTGGGACGGCGCAGCACGCGGTTACCCCGAGGGCGTTTTTAAATACGGCATGGGGGTCGCGTCGCAAGACTTCGAATGCGCACCCTGCATAACCGAGGCACTCGAAGAACGAATCAAACATCACAACTGGGGCTACCTATCTGATCGCGACGGCCTGGTTGCCGAGATCGTGAAATGGAATGGCAACCGCAATCAGCTCGACCTTGATCCCAAAACGATTACAATCTCGGACGGTGTTTATCCCGGCATGATAGCCGCCATGCGCGCCTTTACCCCGCCAGGTGGAAAAACACTAATCATTACGCCGGCCTACTCCGGCTTTTATACGATGGCGCGCGAGGCAAATATCGGCACCGTCGACAGTCAAATGAAGCGAATCGATGGGCGTTACGAAGTCGACTGGGCCGATTTAGAAGCGAAGATGACACCCGATGTTCGCACCCTTGTCGTCTGTAATCCCCAAAACCCGACGGGCAATGTTTGGCGCGAAGACGAATTAGAACGCATGGGGCAGCTAGCACTCGACCACAATATCGTGGTCATCTCCGACGAGATCCATGCCGACATCGTGCGCAAGGGTCACAAGTACACGCCCTTTGCCGCGCTAAAAAACAAAGAGATCGTCAACAACAGCCTGTCGTTCTGCGCCATCAGTAAGACCTTTAATATGGCTGGTCTCAAGAACGCCTATTATTATTCCTCTAACCCCGCGCTACTTGGCCGCGTTAATCAACAGCACTGGCCCGATGTCAGCACCCTGGGCGTTGTGGCTACCGAGGCTGCTTACAAATACGGCGGTGAGTGGTTTGATCAGGCCAATGCCTACATGGACGACAACCACACGTTTATCGAAGAGTATGTAAAGACCAACATGCCTAGCGTGGGTTACACCCGCAACGAAGGCACCTACATGACTTTTCTCGATTTCAGTAAGGTAATCGCGGCCATTGGCCCGGAAGAGCTTCAAGCGACCTACAAGAGGTCTACGCCTGAAGAGAATTTCCAAGACTGGCTTGTCTACAAGTCGGGCGCCTACTTAAATCCAGGCTCTATGTATGGAACCGGGGGTGCTGGGCATATGCGCCTAAATATCGCGTCATCGCGACTGGTGCTTAAAGAGGTGTTTGATTCGATAGCGATGGCGGTTAACAAAGTTTAACCAAAAAACTCTGCTCTATAACGCTTTCTTTGGAGGGTGATATGGCTACAACTCGGCGAGAATTTGTTAAACGCATCGGGCTTGGCGCAGCCACTGGGTTAGCGCTAGGTCACACACTTTCGGGTCAACGCGTACAGGCCCAAACACTCGCGCACATTGCTAGCGGCAATTTCGACAATGGGATTATGCAGCTCAACCAGAACGAAAGTGCGCGTGGCCCCGGGCCAAAAACACTGGAAGCGATTCGGAAACACGCCAGCAAACGTGTCGGTCGTGGTTATGCACCAGACCATGTCAATGAACTGCGCGCGGCGATCGCATCAAAGTATGACCTCGCAGAGAATAATGTTCTGCTCGGTACGGGCTCGACGCCGATTCTCGAAGGCTCAGTACATGCGTTCTGCTCAGCAGAGAAGTCTCTCGTAACTTCGGTACCTACCTATTCGACGAGCGAGCAGACCGCGCGCAAGATTGGCGTGAAGGTGGACGCTGTTCCACTCGATGCCGGTCTCTATGTCGATCTACCTGCGCTCGCCAAACTCGCACCTGGCGCTGGGTTGGTTTATGTCTGCAACCCCAACAACCCCTCAGGCACGGTGCATGGCCCCGAGGTGATCGACGCGTTTGTGCGCGGTGTCATGCGCGCCTCTCCCGGTACAATTATTCACCTAGACGAAGCCTATATCGACTATACCGATCCCGGTGCGATGGAAACTGCTTTGCCACTCGTTAATGAGTTTAAAAACGTTTTTATCACGCGCTCATTCTCAAAGGCACATGGTCTGGCCGGCATGCGTATTGGTTATGCTCTGGGGCATGCCGAGACGCTTGCAAAGATTCGTTCGTCATGGGGCATGGGCGACGTCAATATGCTGGGCGCGCTGGCTGCACTCACAGCGCTCAGCGACAGCGAACACATCGAGTGGGAACGACAAGAGAACTTCGCCATTAAAACCTTCGTGATTAAGGCATTCAGAGAGATGGGTTATGAGGTCCCCTATAGTCATACCAATCACCTCTTTGTAAACCTTGGCATGCCGGCGAGTAAGTTCCGTGATGCCTGTCTTGAGCATAAGATTCTCGTGGGGCGCGATTTCCCTCCTCTCGAAAATACACACTGCCGTATTTCGCTCGGTAGTCGTGAAGAGATGGAACAGGCGGTAGAAGTATTTCGTCAGGTCCTTGCCTAACGAAGAAGAGACTGCGCTTTGGCTTGTTGCCTTGCAATCAATCAACTCGACGCCTGAGCGCTGCCTTAAAACTTATTTCTTGCTCTTTTTTGGTCATTCGATTATTTTCGAAATCGAAAATACTAAGACGAGGAGCAAGACATGTCTGCATCATCGCCGCACGATCCGTCATTCCATCCACTCGGTAAACCACCAATACTCCCCAGCGGCGTGACCGTGCCTCTCTCACCAGGCTATCGCGCTGGGGATCTGCTCTACACTTCAGGTCAACTTGCGTTTAACGCAAGTGGAATACTGGACCCCACCGCAGACACAAGAGAACAAACCCTGCAGTGTTTAGCTAACGCCTGCGCAATACTCGCCGAAGCGGGCGTCGATCGTAATCAGATCTTCAAAGCGAGCGTTTGGTTAACGGCTAAGGCGGATTTCGGCGCGTTTAATGCGGGTTGGGCTGAGTTCTTCGGCGATCATTATCCAGCGCGATCAACGGTTAGAAGCGAATTAATGTTGCCGGGCGCACTCGTTGAAATCGAAGTTATTGCTTATATAGGAAATTCAAAATGACTCCGCTTAATTACGTCAACTACAGTAGCACCTCAGTCGATTCGTCGCGGAGCTTATACAAGCCCATTGGGTTTATCCTTTGTCTTCTGATGTCCCCTGTTTTTAGTGCAGAGAATTACGACCTAGCTATAGTTGGCGGCAGGGTAATGGATCCTGCGAGCGATTTCGATGAGATTGCGAACGTTGGCATAACCGGGGATCGGATCGCAGTGATCACCAAAGAGCCAATTACCGGCGACAAAACCATTGACGCGTCGGGCCATGTCATCGCACCGGGTTTCATAGATACCCACTTTCATGGCACTCAACCGTTGCACTACCGATTAGCCTTGCGAATGGGTGTCACCACCGCAATGGATCTTGAATTTGGCGCCTTGGGCACACGCATCGACGACTGGTATTCGGATCGCGACGGTACCAGCCTTATAAATTATGGAACGAGCGTAAGTCATGAACTCGCAAGGGCGAGCGTGCTCGACGGCGTCGACGCAATCGATACGTCAGAAGCGTCGTTAACCCGTGTGCATCCTAACTGGGCCGGACTTGTCCCAACAGCCGACGAGTCAGAAAAGATTCTCGCCATTATCGATGAAGGCCTCAACGCCGGCGCTATTGGCGTGGGCTCTACTCTTGGCTATATGCCTGGCGCGTCAGCAAACGAACTCTTTGACGTTCAGGCATTGAGCGCAAGTTATGGGCGCCAAATAGGCGTGCATCTTCGTCATACGCCTGGCACAGAGACAGACGAGATCAATGGCGCACAAGAAGTACTCGCCAATGCTGCAGCACTCAATGCACCCGCCATTATTAATCATTTTAACAACCCCGGTTGGCAGCGTGTTTATGAATTGATCACGCGCATGCAAACACAGGGACATAATGTCTGGGGCGAGATTTACCCCTATGCGGCCGGTGCTACAACAATCAATGCCGTTTTTTTCGACCCAAGTAATTGGCGCGATCGCCTTGGACGTCGTTATGAAGACACGATGCTTGATCCAAGCACCAACGAGTTCCTTACGGAGGGACAGTATCTAAGCCTTAGAGAAAGCGATCCCACACGCGTAGTCGTCGTTTTTAAAAACCCTGAAGAGGAGATTGTTCAGTGGCTCGGCTTAGATGGAATATCAATTGCAAGTGATGGGTTGCCCGACCTCGTTCCACGTCCGCTCGACTCCGATCTAACGCAATTGCCAAACGCGCATCCTCGAACTGCGGGGACCTATGCCAAAGCGCTTCGCCTCGCCCGTGAAAATCACTTGTCTCTTATGGCTATATTAAAGCAGGCGAGTACAACGTCCGCGATCCACTTTGCAGCAATGGGCCTCGATGCAATGCAAGATCGCGGCAAAGTCCAAGAGAACGCAATCGCTGACCTCGTCGTGTTTAACCCGGAAACAGTCACCGATAATTCTACTTACCGTAAAGGCACTCTCCCCTCGACTGGGTTTAAAGCAGTGCTGGTCAGTGGGACTGTTGTCCTTGAGGAAGACAAGGTTCTTCTTGAAACAACGGCCGGCAAGCCGATCCGCTTCACCCCTGTTGGACAATAGCAGGAGCTGGTCTCGACTATGGGCGCAGAAACAGTTGATATTGCGGGCCGCGTAAAAGCACTTAGAAAAAAGAACGGCTGGCGGCTGCATGACTTATCGGAAAAAACCGGTATTTCGGTGGCAACACTGTCGAAGCTCGAGAACGGCAAAACAAAACTTAATTTCTCTACCGTCAATAAACTCGCGCAGGGTATCGGTGTTGCTGTAACTGACTTAACGTCGCCAAGCCTCTCGCACACGAGAGGCACAACAATGACTTTGGGCGGAGGCGGTGTAGTTTTCGAGACTAGAGACGTTAATTACGAGGTTCTCTGTGCCGATTACACGGGCGGCAATCAGGGGTATGCAAAGCTTTCCGTTAAAGCCCGAACACTTGATCCTAATTTACCGTGGCATCGTCATCCCGGGAAAGAATTTATCTATGTTTTAAAAGGCATTCTAATTTTGCATACCGAAGACCAAGAACCTATTACCTTAAAGCGCGGCGATAGCCTCTTGTTCGATTCTTCGATTGGTCATCATTATGTCAGTGCGTCTCGAAGCGAGACCGAATTACTTCTGTCGCTTTCGCTTCAGAGTTATAGCAACGTAATAGATACACTTCGAGAGAATTAAAGATAGGTTGAAGCTGTTATGAGTGAAACTGTAATTGTGATCGGCGGCGGTATGGCGGGCGTTTCTGCCGCTGCCGAACTAAGCGACCATTTCAAGGTGGTCTTGCTTGAAAGAGAACACTTTCACGGCGTCCATTCGACCGGTCGCTCGGCCGCTTCCTATATCCCCTCTTACGGTTACGATGACCCTTCGTTACGTCTTCTAACCTCGCTGTCCAAACCTGCCTTCGACAATCAGCTCGAAGGACTTAGCGAGGTGCCGTTATTAAAAGCGCGCGGACTACTCACCCTGTCTCCTGTCGGTAACGACAACTATGCCGCGGAATTACAGCAATTGCGGAGTTACTTCCCCTCGATAGTTGCTGTCGAGAATCTCCAGCGGGAGTTCCCTTCAATTCCCGTTAAGCCAGAATTTGCAACACGCGGATGGCTTGAACCCGATGCTACGGATATAGACGTAGATGCCCTACTCCAGGCCTTCCTTCGAAAGCTCAAGCGAGGCAATGGTGTCGTCTTCACGGGTATCGCGATTGAAAAAATAGAATACAAAAACGATCGCTGGGTCGTGACCTGCGACTCCACCGTGTTTCACGCTGATAAGCTGATAAATTGTGCGGGCGCATGGGCCGACACCGTGGCGCAGATGGCGGGTGCCAGTAGCGGTCATCTCACACCAAAGCGCCGTACCGCAATTAATTTTAGTGTTGAAGTGGAGTCCAGGGATTGGCCCCTGATAATCGCAGCAGACGAAAGCTTTTATCTAAAGCCCGATGCGGGAAAGCTGCTCGCGTCGCCCGTTGATGCAACGCCTTCTGTTCCTTGTGACTCGTTGCCCGAAGAGATCGATATCGCCACTGCCGCCTATAACGTCGAGCAAGCACTTGCTCTCAACATAAAAAGAATAGAACACAGCTGGGCTGGGTTACGCACATTTGCAAAGGATGGGAGTCCGGTAATTGGCGAGGATTCCTTAGCACCGAACTTTTATTGGCTAGCGGGTCAGGGCGGACATGGGATACAAATCGCGCCTGCGGCGGCGCAGTTACTTGCCTCGCTTGTCGCTGAAAAGCCATTGCCCGATGCGTTCAAAAAGGAAAACTTCGATCCGCAGTGGGTTTCTCCTGCCAGACTTCTCTCTTCGTAGGTTAACTAATGCTCTCACGCACCAAGCAACTTTACTTAGTGACCCCCGCTGTCTATGCAGCTGTCATTATGGGCGGCGGGTATGGAACTGGGCGCGAGGTTGTCGAGTATTTTAGTCAATTTGGCGCAGGCCCCGGCTTACTCGCTATTGCTTCGTCTGCTCTCGCCTTCTTTCTTATTCTCTTCTCGAGTTTTGAAGTCGTGAGAAGAACAAACCAACACGATTACCGCTCTTTCTTTAAAGTAATTCTCGGGCGTTTTTGGTGGCTTTATGAGGTTCTCTATCCGCTACTTTTCGTCTTGGTCATCGGGGTTATTAGTGCCTCAATAGTTGAGATATCGCAGGACAGATTATCTCTGCCACCGGCGGTGAGTCTAAGCGCTCTACTGATGGCGGTCTTGCTTATGACGTTGGTTGGAAAGAATTTTATCGAAGGATTTTTAACCGCGTGGACAGGGTTTATGTATTGTGTCTTTGCGGTCTTTCTTTGGGTGATGTGGCCGGATACTCTCGATCTAAGTCTACAATCGAGCAACAGTGGTTCGGTAATAGACTGGCTAGGCTCGGGGCTGCTCTATGCTGGCTATAACGCTGCTATATTTCCGGTCTTACTCTATGCCGTTCGCGGCCTTCAGACAGTGCAGCAAAGCGCGAGGGTTGCTGCACTCACCGCGGCAGCTATTTGTCTGCCTGCCGTGCTTTTTCATCTGAGCTACCAGCTCGACTCTGGCGATGTATTGCTTGCGAGTTTGCCCAATTATTTCATGGTGACAAACTATGGTAGTGATGCCTTAGTCCTCTTTTTTAGCGTGGCACTCGTAGGGACACTTATTGAAACCGCTTTAGGTCTTGTGCAAGGCATAATAGAACGCGTGGAACGGGCGAAGGACCAAGCACTCTCACCACGGATTAAAAGCATCATTGTGTTTGTTCTTCTCTCGAGTGGCGCGCTCGCAGGCAAAATAGGCGTTGTTTCACTTATTGCCAAAGGCTATGGCGCTTTATCTATCGCGCTAATTCTGGTGTATGTCGTCCCGGTGACTTTTTGGGTAATTAGCACAGCTTTTTCGAGGCCAGACTCAGAGTCTAAGTCAGAGTTTGAGTCAAAGAGAGAGGAAACCCCACGTTAACATTAGAGGGTTAATAGTCGTTTTCAGCTATACTCGGCGCTTCGTTAAAAAGGGGAATATCTCCAGTAAATGAAACAGGCGTACCGGTGACATTAGAGCAACACAAAACGACGAAACTTACGCAAAGCGCGGTTTTTGATGTTGTGGTACTCGGCGGAGGTGCGGCGGGGCTCTTTGCCGCGTTCACGGCAGCCCAGCGCGGCCGTAAGGTTCTCGTGCTCGAGCGTGCAAACAAAATCGGTAAGAAAATCTTAATGTCCGGCGGCGGTCGGTGTAATTTCACCAATCTCTATATCGAGGCGCAGAACTTCCTCTCTGCTAATCAACATTTTTGCAAATCGGCGCTGAGTCAATATACGCAGTGGGACTTTATCGACCTGATGCAGCGGCACGGACTCGAATACGAAGAGCGTAAACACGGGCAATTGTTTTGCCTGCATTCGGCGAAAGAGTTGCTTGCGATACTCGAAGAGGAGTGTGCGCTCACGGGTGTGACTATCCGGACACGGTGCGATGTGCAGGATATCGAA
>JAFMKB010000104.1 GCA_017853205.1 Gammaproteobacteria bacterium | reverse complement strand
ACCGTTAATGTAGCCTTGGAAAATTTTCTAGTCTTGCATAATAAAAAGTCAGAAGAAGCTCGCGAATTAGTTAATACCCAACTAGCTAGTGAGGTAGTTGATACGCTGAAACGGACAAGCGGAGAGCTGGTGGCTCACGTCATCGAGAATGAGCGACCTTATTCGGAAATTCTAACCGCAGATTACATGATGATGAACCCACTGCTGAACAAATTGCTGGAGGGGACAGCCGAATTTAATTCAAGTGAAGGTAGCAATATCTTTAAACCCTCAATTATTAAGGGCTACTACTATAGTTCTGCGTTACGTGAAGTTGAATTCCACGAAAACTTCAACAGTGTCTATGAGCCAATAGCAGGAGCGGTCGAAAATTATCCACATTCTGGCATATTAACTGACATGGGGTTTCTAGGTAGATATCCGACCACCGCAACAAATAGGAATCGGGCACGAGCTCGCTGGACTTTCTACCATTTTCTAGGTATCGATATTGAGAAATCATCTCAGAGACCTACAGATGAAGCTTCATTAAGCGACAGGAACAATCCTACTTTCAATAACCCCTCTTGCACCGTTTGCCATGCTCTACTGGATCCAGTTGCGGGCGCGTTTCAAAATTGGGGAGAATTCAATTTCTATCGTCGCAACGGTTATGACAGCTTAGATCGTCATTACAAGTATCCGCCAGACGGCTCAAAGTCACTTTATCGGCAGGGTGACCTTTGGTACCGAGATATGCGCGAGCCTGGCTTGTTTGACAGAAAAATTACTGAACGTCACTCAACGCTCCGATCGCTTGCAGAGCTTATTGTTGCTGAGCCTTTATTCAGAACAGCCTCTGCCGCGTTCTGGTGGTCTCCTGTATTCGGTAAGCCGCTGCTCGATAAGCCAACCGTTGAGGCAGACAACGGCTATGCCGCGAAGCTCGCTGCCTACCGTGCACAGCAAGAAGCTATCGAAGGGTTTGCCGAGGCCCTTTCGTCGGGTTTAAATGCGAAAGATATGCTCGTCGAGATGTTTATGTCACCGTGGTTTAGCGGTGAAACAGTAACAAGCTACGCGTTCGATAGCGCTCACTTTGAAGCAAAATTTGGCGGTGAGCAATTGCTCACGCCTCAACAGCTGGCAAACAAAACTCGTGCGTTGACGGGTGTTGCTTGGCGGACTCGGGTTAGACCAAGCGGCGAAATCAATTCAAGTTATAGAAGCTTATCTGTGCTGTTAGGAGGGATAGATTCGGATGCTGTCACCTCGCGTGCGATCGAACTTACACCAGCAATGATCTCCATCTTTATGACCCACGCGACCGAAAGTGCGTGCGTGGCGGTCGCTCGACAATTTGCACGTCCTGCAGCTGAACGATCGCTTCTCTCTCTGGTGGAGGAATCTACTCAGCCTCAAGTTGACGCGTTTGCAATGCTTACCCTGCCTTCAAAAGCAACTAATGACTGGCAAACAGTGACTATGGATGCTGATCTCACGCCTGGGTTAAGGAATGTGTCTCTCACGCTTAACAATCCCGAGTGTGATTGGGATGGCTCAAGCTGCGTTGAGCAGCGAATTCTTTGGATCTCCTCGGTTTCGGTGATTTCACCCTCGGGGCAACGTCTAACCTACCAAGGAAATGATAATCGTCTGTATCCGCCTAATACTTGGCAGAACGGTGGGCGGCAAAACTGTCATACAGGCGGAGACGGGCTTGGACACTGCTACGGTGGAGGCGTCAGTTTTGAGCTAAACGCTGGGGAAACTGGCAAATACCGGATAGAAGCCGTTATGGCTGCTCAGCTTATGCCGAGCAGACCCGACTTTCTCGAGCTCGCAGTTGCGGTGAAAACACAGCAGCCGATCTTAAGTTCAAACACCAAAAACGCGCAGCTTATAAAAAGACAGATTAGCGAGCTTTTTGCAAAACTTCATGGGAGACGCCTAGCGGCAGACTCAGACGAGGTGACCCAAGTCTATGAAATATTTGCTGCCGCTTTAGTAGCCGAGCAAGAAGGCGATGGATCAGATTGGGAATTCGAAAACTGCAATACTTGGAGCGATGGTTATTTCGACTGGGACCTGCTGAGTAAAGAGCAAGTCGAATCTTATAAATCGCCCTCACCCAATGGAGATTGGTACGAAGAAGATTGGAGTATTAAAGGCCAACTCCTTCGACCCTTCATGCAGGACCCTCTCGGAATTAAATACGCCTGGACCGCCGTAATGATGTATATGCTAAGTCATTACGATTACTTACACGAATAGAGCAGCGCGAGATTAGAAACAGGTAAAGTATGAAAACAAGACGTGATTTTCTAAAGCTAGCTTCTCTTGCTCCCTTTGCAACGGCATTTCCATTGCTCGGCGAGGCGGCAACGCCTTTTAGCGGCAAATTTGTCGTTACCGTACAGGCGCGTGGCGCCTGGGACGTGACGTGTTTTTGCGATCCAAAAGAAAATCAACGTGGTGAACCCGCTATCACTGCATGGTCTACTAACAACGAAACACAAACCAGCGGGAATATTAAGTACGCGCCTTTTGCAAACAACGAAGCATTCTTTAAAAAATACGCAGATCGCATGCTCGTCATAAACGGCGTCGATTCACTTACTAACTCGCATTCCATTGGCGAAACAGTCAATTGGAGTGGACGCACGGCATTGGGCTACCCAACACTGACAGCGATGTACTCTGCTGTCTACGCACCTAGCTTACCAATGTCCTATGTCACCTTTGGCGGTTTTAACCGCACTGAAAACTTAGTGCGAGCAACACAGCTTGGTTGGTCCGTATCTAATATTGGGGAGCTTCTGCGTCCCAATTATGACAACGAGCGGCCAATGATTGAGTCAGAGCTTTGGTCGTTGGTAAAACAGTTGCACAAAAACGACACGCAATCGCTAATCGAATCTACTCCATTAACAGCCGGAAATCGCAGTGCGCGTGAGGCCTACTTAAGCTCACTCAAAAATATGGACCCACTCAGTGAATTTGCAGACACGCTACCTACCCGAGACGAGTGGGAACCGAACAGCATGAACGGCAACTTTAAGCAGCAAGCCCAATTCACCATTGCAGCCTTTAAAGCGGGTGTTAGTGCCACCG
>JAFMKB010000015.1 GCA_017853205.1 Gammaproteobacteria bacterium | reverse complement strand
ACACCCCTACTGAGAGCCAAGTAAACAGCGATAAAACCAGCGATAAAAAGCGTAAAAAAAGGAACGAAATCAAAAGCGAGATTCAGGAGCTCATCTACAGTGGTAAAGCAGACTTGGTTGTAGAGACTTACAAAAGTGCCACGGGCGGATCGAAGGCGTGGTTTAGGCTGACAAAAGGCGTCGGTGTGATTCGCGTTGGCGATGTGATTGTGCCTGAGGGTTCACTCAGTGAACATCCACTTTTCTCTTTGCTGAGAGACGCGCCTAAGGGTGCGTGGAAACAACGACCGAATTACTCCATGCCTGCGAACGCGCCAAAAGGCAAAGTGCTTTCGTTTTTCTCAGAGCAACAATGGGGAGCGAAGTACTCGACGTTGGTGTTGAACCGAGGCCGCGCAGATGGTCTCACGCATGGGATGAGACTCACGCTCACGCCACCGACGCAGCTCGGCGAAGCGGGCGAAGAAGTCCTCGCAGAGGAAACGGCAGAAGCAATTGTCTATTCGCACATGCCCTATTTTTCACTGGCGCGTGTTGTGTCTGCCTCGCAACCAATCGAGCGCGGATCGCGCATAATCCTACCCGTCAGGCCACGCCATGAGCAATGACGATGCGCAATTGCGACTTACGCTTGCATTATTCCATTGTAAAGGCGGACACGCGCCAGCCTTGTCACGCGCGCTAAAAAAAGAGGGCTCGCTTGCCGCGCTCGTTGCCACGAACACTGAAAAGCAATTGAACTACGGACTGAGCGCCGCCCAGCGCGCAGTGTTAGGGGGCGATGCTTTTGGCGCTGATCTGCTGGTGCTTTGTGACAATGACCTCGCGTGGTCAGCCAAGGCGGGCAATCATTTAATAACCTATGATTCCAATTTCTATCCCGAACGGCTACGCGAAACTGACTGCCCGCCTCTTCTTCTGTATGTTCGCGGCTCGCTTGCGACATTAGGTTCTCTTCAATTGGCGATAGTCGGTAGTCGCAACGCGAGCGATTATGGATTGCGCAATGCGTACTGGATGGCGCGAGAACTCTGCAAGGCCGGCGTAACCGTGTGCAGTGGGCTCGCCTTAGGGGTCGATGCGAGCGCCCATCGCGGCGCGCTCGATGCGGCTGGGTTGGAAAATCCGCAGTCGACCGTTGCCGTGTTGGGTACCGGTGTCGATCGACTCTATCCTCCAGCACACCGCGAACTTTTTGAGAGGATTACCGAATGCGGAGCGGACGTCTCCGAATTTCCACTTGGCATGCGCGCGCATGCCTATAATTTCCCGCGTCGCAACAGGCTCATTAGTGGGTTGAGTGTCGGCGTTCTGGTCATCGAGGCCGCAATCAAAAGCGGCTCGCTTATTACTGCGCGCTACGCATGCGAGCAAAACCGTGATGTTTACGCGCTGCCAAGCTTGCTGAGTAATCCTCTGGGTCGAGGATGCCATGAGCTAATAAAACAAGGGGCAATGTTAGTCGACGATCCGAACGACATTCTCATCGAGCTTGGTCTGAAGGTACCGGGCAGGGCTGACACACTGTCGCCTACAGGGTTCGGTAGCCACCTTGGCCTAGCAGAACCGGATGACCTTATGCCCTTACAGAGAGTGCTCTTGCAAAAGCTGAGGACCGAAGACTGCCTTTTCGATAGTTTTCTCGATGCTGATTTAGCGAGCTTTAGCGCGTTGAACCATGCATTGCTAGATCTTGAGGTGAGGGGGCTTGTGACCTGCCGAGGAGGGCGCTACTCGATCGCATGAGGTGATAGAAAAATTACATAGTTAAGGGCGCCGGTTGGTGCTAGCCGCTCTGATAAAAGTGAGTAGAATGAGCGGCTAAACTGATTAACCCAAAGAACAGACTAGGGAGCCTCAATGCAACGCGTAGACTCGTCCCGTAAACAGGGAGACTATCTGATCGATGAGCCTTCACTCATTGCTGGCCTAAAGGCAGTCGCCGCGGGAGGCGTGATTGCCTATCCCACCGAGGCTGTGTGGGGACTTGGTTGCGATCCCTTTTCAGAAGCCGCGGTGTTAAAGCTCTTACAAATAAAAAACAGGCCGGTCGAGAAAGGGCTTATTCTTGTTGCTGCGAGTCTCGATCAGCTGCCGGCGCTCGCCTCTTCGCTAACCGACACTCAGCGACGCACACTCGAGGAAACATGGCCGGGCCCGGTGACATGGCTTATTCCGGACCCCGAAGGCAGTATCCCACCCTGGATTAAAGGCGAGCATGAGAGCGTCGCAGTGAGAGTTAGCGCCCACCCTCTGGTGCGTGAATTGTGCAATCGCCACGGCGGCGCGCTGGTGTCCACGTCGGCAAATGACGCGGGAGAACCCGAAATTCGATCTCAATCAAGACTCACCGAGGAGTTTGGCGGTAGAATTGACGCCGTAATAGCCGGTGAGCTCGGTGATAGCACCGAGACTTCACAAATACGCGATTTAATAAGTGGTAATCGACTGCGTTAATCGTGCAAAACCGGCGCTCCTAACTCTAATCGGGGAACGCATTTTGACCAACGTAGACACCCTCGCGGTAAAAGACTTTTTACTCAAACTCCAAGAATCAATCGTAACCCGGCTTGCCGCGATCGACCCCGACGTCGCCATTGTGACAGACAAATGGGACCGTGACTCGGGAGGATCGGGTATTAGCCGAGTGATGAGCGGCGGCAAGGTGTTTGAAAAAGGCGGCGTTAACTTCTCGCATGTCTTTGGAAAGGCCATGCCCGCCTCGGCTACGGCGGAACGGCCTGAGCTTGCGGGCCGAGCGTTTCAAGCGATGGGCGTGTCGCTAGTGATACATCCGCTTAACCCTATGGTACCTACTTCCCATGCTAACTTTCGGCTGTTTGTCGCTGAAAAAGAAGGAGAAGAGAGTGTTTGGTGGTTTGGCGGAGGTTATGATCTGACGCCCTACTACGGCTTCGAAGAAGATTGCGTGCACTGGCATCGAACAGCCGAACGTGCCTGCGCGCCGTTCGGCGATAATTATTACCCAGATCTTAAAAAACGCTGCGACGACTACTTTTTCCTCAAACATCGCGGCGAGGCGCGCGGAATTGGCGGTCTGTTTTTCGATGATTTCAACGAGCTAGGTTTCGAGCGCAGTTTCGCGTTTGTGCAGTCGCTCGCAAACAGTTATCTCGAGGCGTATGTGCCCATCGTCGAGAAACGCAAAGACACTAACTACACGCCCGAGCAGCGCGAGTTCCAAGAGTATAGGCGCGGCCGCTATGTTGAATTTAATCTTGTATTCGATCGCGGAACGCTTTTTGGCCTTCAGTCCGGCGTGGGCCGTATCGAGTCTATTCTCATGTCTCTCCCACCGACGGTGCGCTGGATCTATGATTGGAAGCCAGCGCCGGGAAGTCGCGAGGAAAAACTCTATACCGATTTCCTCCCCCATAGAGATTGGCTACAGTTAGGCACTGAGTAAACAACTGCCCTATGACTGCTGCAAGGAAGAGCTCGTGGTAAATGATCAAAAATTCGGCGCGTCTACCCGCTACGCGGTGATCGGCTCACCTATCGCTCACAGTAAATCGCCGCGTATTCATTCGCTGTTTGCCGAGCAAACAAAGCAAAATCTTACCTATGAAGCCATCGAAGTGTTGGAAGCGGATTTCGAGTCTTTTGTTAACGCCTTTTTCGAGTCTGGTGGCGGCGGATTAAACGTGACAGTACCCCACAAGGAGCGTGCGTTTGCCATAGCCGAGGTCACTACACCGCGGGCAACCTTGGCGCGCGCGGTGAACACGCTCAGCCTCAATACTGCGGGGCAGCTCGAGGGTGATAACACAGATGGCGCGGGTCTTCTGAATGATCTTCTTAATAATCATGGCACGTCTATTGAAAGTAAACGCTTACTTATACTCGGCGCGGGCGGTGCGACCCGCGGTGTATTGGCGGCGATAGCTGATCTGGAGAACAGGCCTGTGGCGATAACGGTCGCTAATCGAACGCTTGCGAGGGCAACTGCGCTAGCGTCCGATTTCTCTCCGCGTTTGGCTATTTCCGCGGTGGGTTATGACGAACTACATGATCAACAGTTCGACGTAATCATTAATGGGACATCGGCAAGCCTCGGGGGTGAGCTCCCGCCGTTGCTGCCTTCACTTATCGCACCCAACTGCTGCTGCTACGACATGATGTATGCGGCGGAACCGACGTTGTTTCTCAAATGGGCTAAAGCGCATGGCGCAGCGCAGGCGATAGATGGGTTGGGTATGCTAGTCGGTCAAGCTGCGTTGGCGTTTACGCGTTGGCGTGGCGTCGCGCCAACTACAAACGAGGTCATTCTGGCGCTTCGCCAAGGCTTCTAGTCATTCTTCGAAACCGAAATCGACACCCACAAAAAAAGGCCTGCGATTTCTCGTCAGGCCTTTTTATTCTACGAACTAACCGTTTAACCGATTAATGTGCCGCTTCCTCGCTATGGCCACCGCCATGTATATCGCTTGGCGACAGAGGCATTAATGTCGGATCGTCACCTCGGTACTGATAGCGCGTTCCTTCGGTGTAATTACCCTCGACGGTCATGAAACCGATTAGGAACAGCAAGGCGACAGGTGGTACTAAAATTGTTAGTACCAGCGCGAGGCGTTCCCACACTACGTGCATGAAGATCGCGGTGATGAAACCGGCCTTCAGGAACATGAAGGTGATGACCAAGAACCAGCGAAGACCGCCTTCGACATGGAAATAGTCTACCGCATAAGAGAACCCGCTCAAGACGAAGAGTAGGATCCAGATTTTGTAATAAATCCCTAGAGGATGTTGTTGACCTGCTTCAGATGACATTATTATCCCCTCTCTTTATAGCAAGTAGAAAAATGCGAAAATAAATACCCAAACGAGGTCAACGAAGTGCCAGTACAAGCCGGCAATTTCGACGATCTCATAACCTTTTTTGTCATAGTGACCCTTGCGAACTTTGGTTGCGACGATGAGGAGGTAGATAACACCGCCGGTTACGTGCAGTCCGTGGAAGCCTGTCACCATAAAGAACACCGAGCCAAACTGCGCGGCGCCGTAGGGATTGCCCCAAGGGCGAATACCCTCGTCTACGATCAGCTTTGTCCACTCGAACGCCTGCATTCCGACAAACGACGCACCCAAAATAGCAGTGACCACCATCAACCAGAACGTTTTCTGTTTATCGCGGCGGTAACCGAAGTTTACAGCCAGCGCCATCGACCCGGAGCTCGTGATCAGAATAAACGTCATAATCGCGATCAAAACGAGCGGAATAGATTGGCCGAACAGCGTCAGCGCGAAAATCTCAGTCTGCAGAGGCCAAGGCTCAGTAGTCGTGAGGCGCACGTTGAGGTAGCCAGTAAGAAAGCAGGTAAAGATGAAGGTATCCGATACTAGGAATATCCACATCATCGCCTTGCCCCAAGGCACATTATAAGTCTGCTTATCGCTGGCCCAGTCTTCGACTAGCCCTTCCACCCCTTCGGGTGTTCCTTGAATTGCTGCAGTTTCACTCATCCTTATTTCCTATTAACTCTATTTTTAAATTCTGTCCCTAGAAGGGCGGTTTCCCGCCCTACCAAATTAGGTGTTAGCAAGGACTGCGAAGATCACAAGCCAAACAACCAATAAGAAGTGCCAATAGACCGTACAAAGCTCGATGCTGAGGCGTTGTTCTTTCGCCTCTGCTCCGGTAACCATTCGGAATACACACTTTATCCAAACATACAGGCCACCTGCGATATGAATCGCGTGAAGGCCGGTCAGTAAGAAGTAGAAGTCAGCCGCTGGGTTGCTCGAGAGGTAGACACCAGTTAGCTGAAGCTCTTCCCAAGTCTGCAGCTGGGCTGCGATAAATAAGATGGCGAAAACGCCACCGCCGAAGAACGCAAGCTTTACGTTCTTCGACCCGCCGTTACCTACGACGTTACGCGCCCACTGAAACAGCACGCTGCTTAACACGAGTAAGCCCGTGTTAAACCACAGTGATGTTGGCTCAGCGATCGGCAACCAATCCGGCAATTCCATGCGGATGTAGTAGCTAACCCCAAACAGAGAAAACACGATAGAGGCGGCGATCAAGAAGAAATTCAATGCCACCCGCTCCGCGGGTGACTTGAACGTGCCTTCTGGTTTGAGGCCGCCGATGATGCCTTTGCGTTCCCAAGGCTTCTCGGTAATCTGTTTGAATAAGCTCATTGATTACGCACCTTTCGCTGCTGAATCTTCCATTTCTACGTCTTCTTCAGCCATGTTCTGCGGAATGAAGTCAGACTTCGCACCCGGAACGCTGTAGTCGTAGGCCCAACGGTAGACAGTAGGAAGCTTATCGCCCCAGTTGCCGTGAACCGGTGGTGTATCAGGCGTCTGCCACTCGAGCGAAGCCGAACCCCAAGGGTTTGGATCGGCTTTCGCGCCGTTGCGCAGGCTCCACAGTATGTTGAAGAGGAAGATCAACTGCGCCGCACCTACGATGAGTGCTGCGATAGTGATGCTCTCGTTCAGCGTCTGTGCGCTCGCTGGGATGAAGTCAGTTTCGCCGATCGCATAGTAACGACGGGGTACACCGAGGAAGCCGAGGTAGTGCATAGGCAGGTAGATTGCATACGTGCCGAGGAACGTGATCCAGAAATGAGCCTTAGCAAGACCTTCGTGGTACATGCGACCAGACACCTTCGGGAACCAGTGGTATATCGCGGCAAAAATAACCAGAACCGGCGATACACCCATTACCATGTGGAAGTGTGCAACCACGAAGTAAGTATCCGACAGCGGCAGATCGATAACCACGTTGCCCAGGAACAGCCCGGTGAGGCCGCCATGGATAAACGTGAAGATGAAGCCGATAGCGAAATACATTGGCGCGTTGAGGCGAATGTCGCCTTCCCACAGAGTGAGAACCCAGTTGTACACCTTAAGTGCGGTAGGCACCGCAATGATTAGCGTCGTCGTGGCGAAGAAGAAGCCGAAGTACGGATTCATGCCGCTGACATACATGTGGTGTGCCCACACGATGAAGCTGAGTCCGCCGATCGCGATAATCGCCCATACCATCATGCGGTAGCCGAAGATGTTCTTGCGCGCATGCGTGCTGAGAACGTCTGAGACTAGACCGAACGCGGGAAGCGCCACGATATAAACTTCAGGGTGACCGAAGAACCAGAATAAATGCTGGAACAAGATCGGGCTGCCGCCTTCGTAGTCCATTGGCGTTCCAGACTCGATGATTGCAGGCATAAAGAAGCTAGTACCGAGCAAGGTGTCGAACATCATCATGATGCAAGAAACGAGAAGCGCGGGGAAAGCGAACAAACCGAGCACTGTTGCGACAAAGATGCCCCACACAGTAAGCGGGAGACGCATAAGCGTCATGCCACGCGTACGATACTGGAGAATCGTTGTCACGTAGTTAAGGCCACCCATCGTGAACGCAACGACGAAGACAGCCAAGGAGACGAGCATCAAGACGATACCCATGTCGTGACCCGGCGTACCGGCCATCGAGGTTTGCGGTGGGTAGAGGGTCCAGCCAGCACCGGTAGGACCGCCGCCGACGAAGAAACTCGCCAAAAGAATTAGCACTGACAAGAGGTAGAACCAGAAGCTCAACATGTTGAGGAATGGGAATACCATGTCGCGCGCACCGACCATTAGCGGGATCATGTAATTACCGAAACCGCCAAGCAGCAGCGCTGTCAGCATGTAGACCACCATGATCATGCCGTGCATCGTGACCGACTGGTAGTAAGCGTTGGGATCGATGAGATCGAAAGTCTCGGGGAAACCGAGCTGCATGCGCATTAATAGCGACAAAACGAGAGCAACGAATCCAACGAGAACCGCAGTGCCGCCGTATTGAATGGCGATAACTTTATGGTCTTGGCTCCAGACATACTTCTCAACCCAACTATGAGGATGATGAAGCTCCTGTTCGTGATCTTGGTCAGCCAGTGGTACGTAGGCCATGTAAACCTCCTAACTTGTTAAACTTCTAAATCTTGCTTGGCGCCGCCTTAGCTTAGCAACGGCGCACATCTACGTGAGACTCTCTACTACTTAAACACTAGCGAATCGTATTCAAGTAAGCAGCGACATCTTCCATCTCTTTCGTGTCATCCGTGTTCTTGGCTGCCATCGCTGTGGCCATAGCCACCATCTGCTCGCCATACGGGTCTGCTTTATGCAAACCGCGAATGCCGCTGCGGAAGTTCTTAATCTGGGTCACGAAATACCAGTCATTCATGCCAGCGAGCTTCGGTGCATCCGTGTACCAAGTTCCGTTGCCGTTATCGAGATGACAAGCGGCGCAGTTGCGGTCGTAAATATCGGCGCCATTGGCTACGTCGCCTTGGATAGTAGGCTGTGCCGGAACATCAGGAAGAGACGCGATGTAGGCTGACATATTGCGAACCGCTGCATCGTCTACCAGCATGTTCGCCATGCCGACCATTGACGCCCCATAGAGGTCGCCTTCAGTCTGGCCGCGAACGCCTGTCTTGAAGTGGTTGAGTTGGCGCTCGATGTACCAGTCTTGCAAACCGGAAAGCTTCGGCGCGTTGAGCGCCTGGTTGCCTTCGCCGCCAGCACCGTGGCATGACGCACACACTGCATACTGGGCTTGGCCTGCGGCTAGGTCGGGCGCTGCCATTGCTTGGGTTTCGGCAAAGGTAGGCTGGCTCGAAATCCACGCGTCATAGTCTTCTTGCGTGTCGATAACGACAGAGCCGCGCATGATGAAGTGGCCAATACCGCAGAGTTCCTCACAGAGGATATCGTAACTACCGGTTACTTCAGGCTGGAACCAGAGGTAAGACACAAGACCTGGCACCATATCCATCTTCACGCGGAACTGAGGAACGGTGTAGTTGTGCAGTACGTCGTTTGAGCGCAGCAGGGCTTTCACCGGCTTACCGATCGGCAGATGCATCTCTGGCGCGTTAACGACGATATCGTCTTGGCCATCAGGATCTTCTGGGTTGATGCCGAAGGGGTTCAGCTCGCTTATGAATTCAGTGTCGGCTGTACCAAGCTTGCCATCGGCGCCTGGGTAGCGGAAATTCCACTGCCACTGCTGCCCCATGACTTCAAACTCTGTGGCTTCTTCAGGCGGAGTCACAAAATCTGCCCATACAAAAAGACCGGGTGCGAGCATCGCGATAACACCTACGGTGGTGATCGCAGACAGCCAGCTCTCGAGTTTGTGATTCTCTGGCTCATAAACCGCTTTGTGACCTGGCTTCTGGCGGAATTTGTAAACGCAGTAGGCCAAAAAGAGGTTGCATAGAATAAATACCGCGCCTGTTACCCAGAACGTGATACTGATTACGCCATCGACGCTGTCCCATTGAGACACAATGTCGGTGAACCACCATGGACTCGCGAAGTGAAAGATTACCGACCCGATAACCAGCGCGAAAATAACGACCGCTAAGATCATACCCAGTTTTCCTTGTAGAGATTTCAAACGTTTTCAACACGAAACACGGCGAGCGAGTTGGGCAACATGTTGCCAGACGACTCACTAAGATCCCTGTCGAAAGATTAACTAACGCTGCGCGTTCTAAATCGGAGCGGGGCGCATCCAATCCCCAATACGATTTCGATTAAATAACTGCGTGATGCGGCAAAGGCCGAACAAAAAGCTATCTAAATTCCTGTGTTGCTAGCGAGGGAAATAAGAACTCGTCGTGGTCGCCTTTCCTGTGCGGCTTCGTCAAATTTTTGCTGACCCTCTAGCGCATCGGAATGCTATAGAAAAACCCTGTAAGCCGCAAGTAAATGAGGCTCTAAAAACCGTGAAACTTGCGCAATATCAATCGTTTTTGACAGCGTTCTGTCAGAGCTTTCTCAACTGAGAACGATTCGTAAAAACTCGAGCGAAAGAGTTTCTCTTTTGCCGGCGATCCGAACTCGGCTTGCTGCCGTTTAAGTTGAGATTCTCGCGCAATTATGCTCAAATGCGCGCCCTTAAGTGCTGGCTCAAACGATATTTCCAACAACAAGATATTGTGCTTCGCAAACAAAAATTTACTACCACTAGTGACTTACGACATGGGTCCGAGTGAAGACGAAATTCATCACATATTCGCTAAAAAATTTTAAGCGCTATCGAGAAATCCAAAGTGACTGAAATGACCAGCAGCACCGCAGCAAGTTGGCGCGACTATTACGAGCTTTGCAAGCCGCGCGTTGTGTATCTCATGATACTCACCTCGCTTGTTGGAATGTTCCTCGCCGTCCCGGGAATGGTTCCTCTCGATATTCTGCTTCTCGGCAATCTTGGCATCGCGCTTGTCGCTTCCTCCGGCGCTGTCGTCAATCATCTCATCGATCGTAAAATCGACATCAAAATGGCCCGAACCCATAACCGGCCTGTTGCACAGGGCCGCGTAGAGCCAATGCAGGCAGCGATGTTTGCACTCACTATCGGTGTAGCGGGCATGGCAATCATGATGATCTGGGTGAATGCGCTGAGCGCGTGGCTCACGCTTGCTTCGTTCATCGGTTATGCGTTTATTTATACCGGATACCTAAAACACGCGACGCCCCAGAACATCGTGATTGGCGGGCTTGCGGGCGCGATGCCGCCCCTGTTGGGCTGGTCTGCGGTAAGCAACACCATCGATCCGAATGCGCTGATTCTCGTACTCATCATCTTTGCATGGACACCCCCGCATTTCTGGGCGCTCGCAATTCACCGCAAAGACGACTACGCGAAATCAGGCGTGCCGATGCTCCCTGTCACACACGGTGAACACGTCACCAAAATTCATATTTTGGTTTACACGGTTATTCTCGTCGGAACGACGGCACTGCCCTATTTCTCAGGGTTAAGTGGCCCGTTTTACCTCACCGCAGCGATGGCGAGCGGCGCGGGGTTTCTGTATTACGCGTGCAAGCTGATGTTCAAGCCTAAGGCGTCTACGCCAATGGACACCTTCCGTTTCTCGATTATCTACCTCGCCATAGTATTTGTGGCGTTAGTGATCGATCACTATCTAGTCTAGGGGTCGCATGAGCAAACGTTTGCTTATCGCGTTTATTGCCGTCGATATTCTGCTGGGATTGGCAGTGTACCGAGGATACACGCTCTGGAGCGCAGGCGAGCAAGCGGCTGAACTCACCCGCGATCTGCGCGAGAAAGGCACGACGCTCTTCCCTGATTCTCGTCCCCTCTCTCGTTTCGATCTCGTCGACTCTCGCGGCGAAGCGTTTACCAATGCGAACCTTACAGGCAAGCGGAGCCTTGTGTTCTTCGGATTTACTCACTGTCCTGACATCTGCCCGATGACCATGAAAGAGCTCGCGGAAATGACAGCACAGCTCAGTCCGGCAGAGCGTACAAAGCTTCAGGTCATTTTAGGGACAGTCGACCCAGAACGAGACGATCCGGCGACGATGGCGGAGTATGTCGCGCAATACGACGATGCGTTTATCGGCCTAACTGGAACGAGGATCGCGCTTAGCGTGCTGACGAAGCAGCTCTACATAACGTATTCGGATCCAGAAGCGCTTATCAGCCATGATGATCACGACGGCAGCATCGAAGATAACGCGGGCAACCGCGCAGAGACGGTGATGTCAGATCTCGACGCCGTGAATAACGAGTCGCATTCTGCTCACGGCATGGCAGAGGAAAACCAAGATGAAAACGGCGACTATCTCATTACCCACAGTGGCCACATCGCCATCATAAATCCTCAGGGTGAACTGCACGGTGTGATTCGTCCACCACACCGCGATCGCGACCTACTCGCTGTGGTCAAGGTTCTACTTGCCGACTAGCGGGTGGTGAAGATCAGGCCTTGCCCCCGCGCAGTAGCGTAAGCGCAAGAAACAGGAGTGTTGCGCAAACGACGATGCTCGGCCCGACTGGCACATCGGCAACAAAGGCAGCAAGCAGCCCAAACACTACCGCGACACATCCAATAACACTTGCTCGAATCGCCATCTGTTCTGGTGTAGCCGCAAGCAGCCGTGCCGCCGCTGCGGGAATTACCAACAGCGACGTGATCAATAAAACGCCAACGATTTTCATCGAAACAGCGATCGTTAAGGCGATCAAAAGCACTAATAAAATATTGAGGCGGTCGACTCGGCTGCCTTCGACTTCTGCAATGTCTGCATGAACGGTAATTGCGACAAATTCATTCCAAAACTTAAGTAAAATACCGCCGACACCGATTGTAACGGCAATAATCCACGCTAGATCAGAAGCACTTATAGTGAGTAATGCGCCAAATAAATAGGCTTCCAAATTAACTCTTATCGAATCAGCGAGTGCAAGAACGACGATTCCTAAAGCAAGGCTGCTGTGCGCAAGTATGCCCAAAAGCGTATCGGTTGATACGTTCGGTGAACGATCTAGAACGGTCAATATAAAAGCAAAAAACAAGCAGCTGAGTATGATACTTAACTGTGGATTTGCGCCAGTCAGCAACCCAATCGCGATACCTAATAGCGCAGAATGTGCAAGTGTGTCGCCAAAATAGGCCATGCGGCGCCAGACAATAAACGAGCCTAGCGGACCGGCAACAACCGCTAACGAGAGGCCGGCTGCGAGGGCATAGAGGATAAAGTCGGTGGTGAAAAGTGACAGAAAATCGCTCATTGATGGGTACACTCATCTTCGCCGATGACATTGCCGTGTATGTCGTGCTCATGGGTGTGATGGTGTGTGTAAACCGCAAGACTATCGGTGACGCCCGCTCCGAAAAGTGACAAATAAGCGGGGTCGTTGCTCACCGTTTCGGGCTTGCCGTGGCAGCAGACATGATGATTTAAGCAGATCACCTCGTCGGTTGAAGACATCACCAGATGTAGGTCATGGCTTATCATCAATACGCCGCAGCCTTGGGTTTCGGCAATCGAATCGATTATCGAGTAAAGCTCTGCCTGTCCGGCAATATCAACCCCTTGGGCGGGTTCATCCAGAACGAGTAGATGCGGCTTTCGCAGTAACGCACGCGCGAGCAGCACCCGCTGCAGTTCGCCGCCGGACAGACTATTGAGCTGAGCGTGGACAAGGTGAGGAACGTGCAAAGAAGTCAGTGTCTCTTCGATTTCGTGCCCTCCTGCTGATTCCTTCGCACCGCGTAGCGCTAAAGCTAGGAAGCGCTGCACCGTAAGCGGCAGGGTTGGCTCGACATGCAGTGACTGAGGCATATAGCCGAGCCTCAAGCCTTCGCGCCGCGTAATCGTTCCCGAGTCTGCGTCGAGTAGCCCAAGCGCAATTCGCACGAGTGTTGTCTTGCCTGCGCCGTTGGGTCCAATAAGCGTGACTATTTGGCCTGGTTGAATCGAAAAGCTGACGCGTTCGAGCACCACGCGATCATCAAAAACCTTGCCTATATCCACGGCGCTCAGCAAGGGCTGCTGCGAGCCGATTGTCTCTTCCACTGTTGATACTGCGCCCGAAGCCATGCTCGATCCCGTGAGGACTATTTACCTAAGTTAAGGTTAGCGGTCGCGCGAGCAATGACTGAAGCACGCGCAGCTTGATTATAATCGCAATCGGCTGTGTTCGCTGCAAACGCATTGCTAGCCTGCTGCGTTGCTATGGCTTGTCGCGCGCATTCGGTATGATAGCTCACCTGATCAAACTGTCTGCCGCCTACGCTTCCTGAGAATCACCATGAAATCTGACTCCTGGCTTCAACAATTCAGCCTGCTCTTTATCTGCAGAGGCACTCTTGGCGTACTTTTGCTTACCAGCGTGTTGTCTCCAGTGACTCAGGCCCAGACACCAACCGCGCTTCGCGGGGACGGCCTCGAAATTGTGACGAGCATTCGTCCACTTGCGTTGATCGCGAACGACATACTGGACGGCCACGGTGCGGCGGCGGCGCTTATCGATGCGGGCGACTCACCGCATCACACCATGCTTACTCCGTCGGCACGA
Source organism: Gammaproteobacteria bacterium (assembly GCA_017853205.1). Classification (GTDB taxonomy): domain Bacteria; phylum Pseudomonadota; class Gammaproteobacteria; order Pseudomonadales; family Pseudohongiellaceae; genus UBA9145. The sequence continues at coordinate 30,751 of JAFMKB010000015.1, read as the reverse complement.
CTCAAAGCCGCGCGTGCTGACATGCTGATTTGGGTTGGTGAAGACCTCGAAGTTGCGCTAGCAGGTCTTTTTGTAAATGACCCTCGCACGCTCACAACCTCGCAGATCGACGGTATTCTCCTAGACGAAGCTGAGTCCGATGAGCATTCCTCAGAACATGGGGCAGACCTCCATCTCTGGCTCAGTACGAAAAACGCCGAACGAATAGGCGAAGCAGTTGCTAATGCGGCCAGCAAACTCGACGCTGTAAACGCAGACCACTACGCGGCTAGCCTTGCACGCTTTAAATCCCGGCAAGCAGAGAATCGGAAAGCGTTTGCCGCAGAAATTGCAGCGCTGAAAAATACAGGCCAGCAACCGGACATACAAGACAGGGATCGGTTCGCGGTCTATCATGATGCCTATCAGTATTTTGAACAGGAGTATGGCGTGCGGCACAGCGTTGCACTGCTTGTCGATCCCGAGCGCGCGCCGAGCATCCGAGAGCTGGCTTCGGTGAGAGAGGAGCTAAGCGCTGCACCGCCAAGGTGTTTGCTTACCGAGCCAGACGCCGATGCGGGACTGATCGCCACAGCGACTAAAGGACTTACGCAAACAGCGCCACTTCGACAGATCGAAGTCGATATTCTAGGCCGCAACATCGATGACGGAGAGGACGGCTACACGCGCCTCATGCGTGCCGTTGTTGCTGACTTTGTCGACTGTTTGCGCTAGGCAGTCCCTGGGTAGCAAAACAACTAAGCTGAAAAGCAAACCAGTAAGAAGCAAGAGAGGCAGAGAACCGACGTGACACCAAGCAAGCAACTCATCCTAGTAGACGGTTCCTCCTATTTGTTTCGCGCCTTTCATGCTCTGCCCCCGCTGGTAAATAGCAAACAGCAGCCAACGGGTGCGGTAAAAGGCGTGATCAATATGATCCGAAGCCTCATCAAAAGTTACCCCGACAGCAACATTGCTATCGTGTTCGATGCTAAAGGCAAAACGTTTCGCAGTGATCTCTATTCAGATTACAAAGCCACCCGTCCACCGATGCCCGATGAGCTGCGTTCGCAAATCGAACCGATCCATCAAATCGTGCAGGCCATGGGATTGCCCATGCTGGTTGTCCCCGGTGTCGAAGCCGACGATGTTATCGGCACGCTCGCCAAACAGGCGACGGAGCGAGGAATAAAGACACTCATTTCCACGGGCGATAAAGACCTTGCCCAACTCGTGAATGAGTATGTCACGCTCATGAACACGATGAATAATGAGACGCTTGATGTGGCTGGCGTCGAGAAAAAATTTGGCATTGCGCCGAGTCAGATCATCGATTTTCTCGCGCTAACCGGCGACAAAGCCGACAATATTCCGGGTGTTCCAGGCGTCGGGCCTAAGACGGCGGTTAAGTGGCTCTTAGAGTACCAGACGATGGAAGGTGTCATCGCAAACGCTGATGCGATCGGCGGTAAAATAGGCGAGCGTCTGCGAGAGAATATAGACCTGTTAAAACTCTCTTACGAGCTTGCGACTATCAAGCTCGACTGCGAACTCGATCTCGCGCCCGAGCAATTGGTTCCAAATGCCGAGGACGGCGCAGCGCTGCTAACGCTTTTTTCCGAACTTGAATTTAAATCCTGGGTAAAAGAGCTCGAATCCGAGGGTATCAAAGCGGCGTCACCTGCAACCCCACAAAAAATAAGTGGGGGGAAAAACGCAGCCGCGGCTGATGGATCTGGAGGTGCAAAGCAACACCAGTCTCTCGATGTCACACCAAAAGCAGTTAACTACAGCCTCGTCGACACCGAGGAAAAACTGCAAAAGCTTCTGAGCAAAATCGAAACAGCACCTAGATTCTCACTCAGTCTCGAGACACAGGGCGAACATTTTCTCGACACCGAAATACTCGGCGTCGCGATCAGTACACAGCTTGGCGAGAGTTATTATTTACCTTTCGGTCATAAAAATCTCGAGCAGTCAGAGCTGGGAGTAGAGCCTTGGCAACAGCTCGACAGAGACCATGCGCTGACGCTGCTTAAACCCTATCTCGAAGACCGCCTCCGTATTAAAGCCGGCCACGATCTGAAAGCGACGGCGCATGTGCTCGCTAATGTCGGGATAAACCTGCAGCCGATCAAAGCCGATGTGCATCTTGCGTCTTATGTGCTCAACTCAGTGACCAGTCGGCATGCGCTCGAAGACATCGCACGGCACTATCTCGCGTTGGAGACACCTCCTATTGCGCTTGAAAGCCTAACGGGGAAAGGGCGCAGCAAACTTACTAAAGTCACTCTTGCCCCCTCGGAAATCCTCAACTATGCGGCCGAGCGCGCCGACCTTATTTTGCGCGCGTCGTTGTTTCTGGAACACGAACTTGCCGCCGACGCGCGTCTTGAGGGAATCTACCGGTTGTTCGAACTTCCCCTTGTTAATGTGCTCCGCGCGATGGAGCAGAACGGTATCGCCTTAGACAAAATTGCGCTCGCGCGGCAGAGTGACGAGCTCGGCACTCAGCTCAACAAGCTCGAGCTCAAAGCGCATGAGCTGGCCGGTGAAGCATTTAATCTCGGCTCGCCAAAGCAGCTACAGGCGATTCTTTACGAAAAACTTGGGCTTCCCATGCTCAAGAAAACAAAAACGGGCCAGCCGTCGACAGCCGAACCTGTTCTCGCCGAGCTAGCAGAGAATTATGAGTTACCGCGGGTCATCCTCGAGCAGCGCTCGCTTGCTAAGCTCAAGTCGACGTACACCGACAAGCTGCCGCTGCAGGTAAACTCGAGTAGCGGGCGTATTCACTCTACGTTTCAGCAGGCCGTGGCCGCGACGGGCAGACTGTCGTCAACCGACCCTAATTTGCAGAATATTCCGATTCGGACAAACGAAGGCCGTCGTGTCCGCCAGGCGTTCGTGAGCGCGCCAGAGACGCTGTTGCTCGCGGCCGATTACTCGCAGGTCGAACTTAGAATTATGGCGCATCTGTCGCAAGATCCGGGCTTGCTGAAGGCATTTTCGTCAGCACAGGATGTTCACCGCGCCACTGCCGCCGATGTGTTTGGTGTGGCGCTGGATCAAGTTACAGCGGACCAGCGACGTAGCGCAAAGGCAATTAATTTCGGTTTAATTTACGGGATGTCCGCGTTTGGTCTCGCGAATCAGATCGGTGTTAGCCGAGGCGAAGCGGGCGAATACATCGAGCGCTATTTCGAAAAATACCCAGGTGTGCGCGCGTATATGGACGAAACTCAGGCGCTCGCCGACGAAAAAGGGTATGTCGAGACGCTGTTTGGACGCAGGCTTTACCTGCCCGATATTCATGCGGGCAACGGTATGCTGCGCAAGGCAGCGCAGCGCACGGCCATTAATGCGCCGATGCAAGGTACGGCTGCCGATATCATTAAGCGTGCGATGATCGATATTCAGAATTGGTTAAACGAAGGGTCAATCGACGCGCGGATGCTGCTGCAGGTTCACGATGAATTGGTTTTCGAGGTCAGCGAGCGCGACCTGCCACTACTCGCCGATGGCGTGCGTTTCCGCATGGTGTCTGCTGCCGCGCTTGATGTGCCGCTCGTAGTCGATATTGGCACTGGCAAAAACTGGGATGAGGCGCACTAGGCGGGCGTCTCGTCGCCGAGCCACTCGTCGAGCTTGGCACGAACTTCGGTCACACCGTCATTCTTAAGTGACGAAAAGAGCTGAACAGTCACGTTATCAAAGGACTTCAGCTCTTTTTGTACCGCCAGCAGTGTGTTTTGAGCCGCGCCGCGCTTGAGTTTGTCAGATTTAGTCAGCAGCAAATGCAGCGGCAGGCCGCTCTGAACCGCCCAATCGATCATCATGCGATCGAAGTCTTTAAGCGGATGACGGATATCACTCAGGAGTATCAGACCACACAGGACCTGACGCCTGCGCAGGTATTTTTCGAGCTCTTCCTGCCACTTATTTTTGACGCTCAACGGCACTTTGGCGAAGCCATAGCCGGGCAGGTCGACTAAAAAACGTCCCTCGGCGAGGCCGAAAAAGTTGATCAGCTGCGTGCGTCCTGGCGTTTTAGAGATACGGGCGAGGCGCGTCTGGTTAGTGATCGCGTTAATCGCGCTCGATTTCCCGGCGTTGGAGCGTCCGGCGAAGGCAACCTCTGCAACGCTTTCGGGCGGGCAGGCTGCGAGATTGGCGGCGCTCGTGACAAAGGTGGCTTGATTATAGTGCATGGCGGGCATGATACCGGTTTAGCCTGCCCCGGCGACAGCACTATTAGAGTCAATCGACGAAATGCGCTACAATCTCCCGCCGCGAACGCTCGGAGCATACCGTAATGAATCCGACTGGCCTGGAATTAACACTCACGAATCAGAAATAACGAGTTAGGAATTACGATGAACAAATTTGCGATAGCCCTAGTGTCTTTACTTATCAGCGCCTTGGCGCCAGCCCTTGTTCTTGCTCAAGGCGACGCTGCCGCAGGCCAGGCTAAATCGGCACTCTGCGGTTCTTGCCACGGAGTTGACGGCAACAGCGCCCTAGCGATGAACCCTAAGCTAGCTGGCCAAGGTGCAGGCTACCTGTACAAGCAACTTGTCGAATTCAAGTCTGGTGCGCGTCAGAATGCGACCATGGCTGCGATGGTCATGAACTTATCTGATCAGGACATGCTTGACCTGTCGGCCTACTACGCGTCACAGCAAGTGACTATTGGTGGCGCAGATCCGGCGCTAATCGAGCTTGGCGAGGCTATTTACCGTGGCGGTAATAAAGAACTCGGCGTCGCTGCTTGTACTTCGTGCCACTCAACAGACGGCGCGGGCAACGCGCCTGCTAAATTTCCAGCGGTTGGCGGCCAGCACGCCGAGTACACGCTCGCACAGCTCAAGGCCTTCCGCTCAGGTATGCGCAATAACGACTTAGGGTCGATGATGCGCAGCACAGTCGAGCGTCTGACTGACAAAGAGCTCGAAGCACTCGCGAGCTACCTCGAAGGCCTTAACTAGGCATCGATAGGCGGCGACTTTAACCAAGCAAGCTACATACTCGGAGTTGAACTATGAACATACGCTCTCTATTTCCGAAGACACTTATTACCGCAGTGGTATCGCTGCTCGTGACCTTGCCCCTCGCTTCCACGAGCGTCGGTCAAATCGAAAAATACGTAGCGGGCACGCACTACACCGAGCTCCGTGCACCGGTTAACACGCCCGACGACAGCAAGATCGAAGTCCTAGAGGCCTTCTGGTACGGCTGTTCGCACTGTTTCCGCTTCGAGCCTTTGGTCGCCGACTGGGAGTCCAAGGCCGCGGACGACGTTGATTTCCGCCGCTTCCCTGCGATGTGGAACGCGTTGATGAAAGTTCACGCGCAGATCTATTTCACCGCCGAGGCGATGGATGTGATTCACCTTGTGCACGAGCCTGTATTCGATGCGATTAATGTAGAAGGCAATCGTCTTCAGAATGAAAAACTCATAGGCGATTTGTTCGAGGCGAACGGCATCGCGCGTGCAGATTTCGAGGCAGCGTTTAACTCGTTCTCGGTGCGCACCAAGGTCAATCAGGCCGAGAAGCGCATGCAGGATTATGAAATTCGCAGCACCCCTAACATGATTGTGAACGGCAAATACCTTGTGACCACTGGCGAAGCTGTGCGCACACAGGCAGAGATGCTAGAAGTAGTCGATTTCCTCGTCGACAAAGAGCGACGTGCTATGGGCCAAGCGGGAGAATAGTTAGCCAGTAAGGCGCAAGTGCGATTGCTGGTCTATACTCAAAAACAAGCCATGTCGTTTACGCGGCATGGCTTTTTTTATGGCTGCCGGCGCAAACTATTTTGCCCGTTTCGCAGTCTTATCTTGCCGTTCGCTGCAAAATAAGCCAAAAGGAAAGGCCTCGCCTCAATCATGACGCGCCAAAACAACATAAACGCTAAGCCCGTAGGTCTCGCAGCACGCGTTAGTACAGGTGTCGCGCGTGTCATGGGGCTGATGCCCTCGCTCGCCGACAGGCCTGGGCTGGCTGCCGCTAATCGCCTCGACTTGGGTGAAAGCGTTGGCGTCGTGCTGTGGTCCAACCGTCTTCTCGTGCTCGGCAAGCGCGCGCAAACAGTCTTGGCAGAGGGTGGTGACGATCCTCGAGGTGACGCGGCGGCAATCCTTGCAAAGGCGACGAAAGCACTCGGAGTGAGCCGCACTGCGTTATTCCTCCCCGCCGAAGAATTTATTGCCACCGTAATCCCCCTGCCGGGGCTCACCGGCGCGGGGGCGCTACAGGCACTTAGGCTACAGGCCTCGTCGCTTATTCCGAGTCTCGACGAGCCTCTTGTGCTCGTTCAGACACCTAACCGGCTTGCAGGAACCGATGACTATTTTTGTCTGTGGATGACTCAGGCGCGGCTTACTGAATTGTCCGAGGCATTCGAAGTTGAAGGCATCGAACTCGCCGCGATTCTGCCACGGGCCCTGCTCGCACCCGGCCCCGACTCTGGCGAAACCTATAAACTGCTAGATCAAGACCCGCAGCAGGTTACGCAGGTCGTTATGTGCGAAGGCGCACCCGTCAAATGGGATACTCTGCAGCGAAGCGATCTCGACGAACCCGAATTGCTCGAACAATGGCAGGCCGAGCTCAAATCAACTGAGCTTACGTATCAGGGACCTCTAATAAGCCAAACCGATCCCGAATGGCTGTCCACGCAGGAAGCGATGGCTTCACTTAAAGCGGCGCTCGCAACGGGGATCTGCTTCATTCCGCCGGGCGAAGTAAAACGGCGGCAGGCGCAAAAGAATAAAACAACTATCACTGCTGTCGCTGCCAGCTTAGCGTTTATCGCAGTCCTCACGCTTATCCCTTTTGCGCTGCAGTCGATTCAGTTTCGACTCGCCGCTAGCGAGCTTGCAGACCTTCGCGCGCTCAATAGCTCTGCGCGGCAAGACCAAGCGTATGTTGCGGATTTCGACAGCCGCTGGGGCACGATAAACGACTACCCGCGGCAGGAGATAATTGACGCGCTGTATACACTTCAAAGAGTAATTAGCCCAGATACCCTCACCGGCCTCGAGATCGAGGAAGGCGTCGTCAATATCGAAGGCACGAGCAATAACCCTCAGGCCATTCTCCAACGGCTCGAGCAGGACCCGCTGTTTACTGAAGTCGCGTTCTCTCGTGCCACGAACAACTCACGCTATAGCATTAGCCTTAGGCTTAGCAATGTAAGTTTCGAAGGCTATCGCGCCCGGTACGCAGAGGTCTCTCGTCGATGAACAGCATAAATTTACAATCGCTGTCGACCCGCGAGCGTCTGATTTTACTGCTTGCAGTCATTGTGGCCGTCGTCTTTTTGCTTACCCGCGGCGTCCCGATCGCTACCCGTGTCTATGCCGAGAGAGCAGAAAGTATTGAGTCGGTTCAACTGGATATCGAGCGCGAGCTCAGGTTGCAAAGAAGCGCTGAGCTGTGGTCGAGCAGACGTGCTGAGACAGAGCGGGCGCTCGCCAATGCCGAGGCGGGGCTCTTTAGCGGTTCGACAAACGCTATTGTCGAGGCGAGTATTCAGCAAATTTTATCGCAGCATGCCGCGAGCGCCGGCCTCGAGGTCAACTCAACGCGTCTTGCCGAGACTCTCGAACAAGGCGATTGGACTCTTGTCAGTCAAGAGATGTCATTTCGCACGAGCGATGCCGCTGCCACTGTTGAATTTCTCTCACTAATCGAACAATCGACTCCGCGTTTGGAAGTAACAGAATTTTCACTCGATCGGTCAAGAAATCAGTTTAGCGGTGCAATTACGGTGGTCGGTTTTGCTCGTAGCGTGCGTGCTAACGGGCAGATGTCTGCGAGGTTGAATTGATGACAGAGGCAATAGAGATCCAAGCGGTGTCCGAAACAGAATCAAGAGAGACCCCAGCCGATTCGAGTCCTGTCGAGCTTACGGCCTTTAGCCAACTCCTCGAGCCAATGGGAATAGCGCCGTCGCTAGACTACACCACGACCAACTGCCTCGTTTATGCAACTACGCCGAGTATTGAAAGTAGAGCGCAAATTCGCTTCGCATTAAATGCACCGCTCGTCTTTCGGCGCGGAAGTGAAGACGAGGTACGGCGTCTGTTAAGGCACTGGCGCGCAGCGCTTTCGCCGACTCTCGACAGTAGCGACGAGGCGCTTTTCGTCTCCGGCTTTGACGATGATGAGTCGTTAAAAGATCTCGCTTCTGAAGCACCGATTATTCGTCTGGTTAATCACCTCTTTGCGCGTGCACTCGATCTCGACGCAAGCGATATCCATTTCGAACCCAGCGAGACTTCGCTCGATGTACGCTGCCGCGTCGATGGCATTATGACGCGCATCGAACGACTCCCGCTCAAGGTACATACGGCGGTGGCGTCCCGATTAAAGCTTATGGCGCGGCTCGATATTGGCGAAAAACGACTTCCGCAAGATGGCCGCATCGATTACAAAATCGGCGCGAAACAGCTCGACATGCGGGTCTCTACTCTGCCGGGCGTGCACGGTGAGTCGATCGTACTGCGCATACTTGACCGCAGCGATACGGCAGTCGAGCTCGTCGAGCTAGGCATGCCGCAAGACTTACTCGCCAGCTATGAGCGTGTTGTGACGCAGCCCCACGGCATGGTGCTCATAACTGGGCCCACGGGCAGTGGTAAAACGACGACGCTGTATGCAACGCTTGAGAAAATCAGCAATGAGACGCAAAAAATAATTACGGTCGAAGACCCCGTCGAATATCAGCTCAACGGCATCACGCAGATTCAAGCAAACACCAGTATCGGATTAGGGTTTGCCGAGGGGCTTAGATCGATTGTGCGTCAGGACCCCGATATTCTGATGATCGGTGAGATTCGCGATCACGAGACAGCCGAGATCGCGATTGAATCGGCGCTCACTGGCCATCTCGTTTTCTCAACACTGCACACTAACGACGCCGCTGGCGCGGTAACCCGTCTGCAAGACATGGGCGTCGAAGGCTATCTGATTAGCTCGAGCCTGCTTGCTATTCAGGCGCAGCGTCTTGTTCGACGCGTGTGTACAGAATGTGCTGAGACGCAGCCGTTAAGTGAAGATGAGGCCACTGTGCTGGCGATCGCCATTGCCGATTGCCCTGCGATCCAGCGTGGTAAAGGCTGTGAGCGCTGTGGGCATACAGGCTACCGTGGGCGCGTCGGTCTCTATGAACTACTGCTGATGAATGACGAGATTCGCCACCAGATCGCGAGCGGCGCCGATGCCAATAGGATTCGCGAAACGGCGATTAAGGGTGGCATGCGCACTTTGCGCAAGGATGCTCTCGATAAATTGCGCGCAGGGCTCACTACGCCCGAAGAGGTCGTCCGAGTGACGCGCGCGGTTTAACTCGGCAAAAATAATTAGCAAACAAAAAAGGAAAGCGCGGCGGTGACTGCCAAAACGACTAACAGTGCTTCTCACCACGGTAAATTCAAATACCGTGCGATCGATGCTATGGGCAAGTCGCAAACCGGCTATATCGAGGCCGACTCCGAGCGTGAGGCGATGCGTCTCTTACGTGGGCGTCAGCTAACGCCGACGCAGCTCTTATCTGCGCAGTCGGTGTCGGGGGGAAGTGGCGGCAAGATAAAGCCAAGCGATGTATTGGCGTTTACCAACGGCCTCTGCACCTTGGTTGAATCGCGTGTGCCTATCGATCGAGCGCTACGACTACTCGAAGGCATAACCGAGTCTGCCGCCATGCGTGAATTAACGCTCGAGTTGCTGCGTGAAATCAAAGAGGGTCGCTCGCTCGCCGCCGCGATGGAGGGCTATCCCCGCGTCTTCTCCAAAATGTATATCAACATCGTGCGTGCTGGTGAAGAAGGCGGAATCCTACATGAACTGCTACCAGAGCTCGCCGAGTTTCTCGAAACCAATGCCGCTACACGGCAAACAATCGTGTCGGCAATGATCTACCCTGCAGTGCTACTCGTGACGGGAATCGTCTCGGTACTGCTGTTGCTGGTTTTTGTTGTACCGCAGTTTGCGACTATGTTTGAAGACGCGGGAACGCAGATACCGCCCTCGGCGCAGTTCTTGCTCAACCTAAGCGGAGGCTTGCAGCGCTTTGGCTTCCTTATCCCGCTTAGTGTGATTGCGGCGTATTTTGGCTGGCGTCAGCTTGATGCTCAGCCGTCTACGCGGCTGCGCCGCGATCGCTTCCTTTTGTCACTACCACTGCTTGGGAAACTCATTCTCACGCGGGAAAGCGCTGTGTTTGCGCGTACCTTAGGGTCGTTATTAGGCGCCGGAATCCCGCTGATTCGGGCGCTGCGCGTATCGCGCGAAGTGGTTGCGAATACACAGCTCTCGACGCAGCTTGCGCAGGTTGAAGAAGATGTCCGTGGCGGCACGGGCCTTGGTTCTGCACTCGAAAAAACACAGCAGTTTCCAACGCTATTGCATCAACTCGTTGCCGTCGGTGAGGAGTCCGGCCGAACGGCGACCATTTTGGTGAAGTCGGCGGCTACATTCGACACGCTTGTGCGTAATCAAATGGCGAGGCTTGTCGCCGCGCTTCAGCCTGCCCTTATTTTGGTTCTAGCTATCGCCGTGGGCGGAATAACAATTACCATGCTTTCGGCCGTTTTTAGTATGAACGCCGTGGAGTTCTAAGGAGAGTAAAGTGAAATTAACGAGAACGCCGGCCGCGCTGGCCGCAGTCGTGTTACTCAGTGCCTGTTCGGCTCTTGATCAAGGCGACCGGCCGTTCGGGCCTTTTAGTGGCCGCGATGTAAGCACTGGCAATGAAACTCGGCGCAGTGCTGCAGACGTTGCGGCAGAGGAAATCGCGGAGATCGCGAGCCCGGGCAGTGAGCAGCAGCAGCGCTTAATCGACGAGATTACTCGCGTAGGCGAACAGCCTTCACTTACCGGTTACCGTGAGCAGGTGCCGATGCCTAGCAGCGCAGGCAACACGCTAAGTGAGGAAGAGAGTGTCGAGCTCAACTACGAGCAGGCTGATCTGCGCCTCGTGCTAGAGCAGCTTGCCGAGTCCCTAGCTATGTCGGTGGTTATGGACCCGAGTATCGACATGAAAGTCAGCGTACGCACCTCGGCCAACGCGCCACTCGCGCTCGCCGATGTGTGGCCTGTGATGCGGCTGCTCGCCCGCGACGCCGGCATCGTCATCGACCGCGTGGGTAATGTTTTCAATATTCGCCGCGGCACTTCGAATATACCGCTAGAGATTGCCACGCCGGATACGCTCGGCGACGGCACTGCGCCGACGATCATGCAGGTCACGCCTCTCACCCATCTTTCCGCCGAGGCAGCGATCGAAGTTATCCGACCGCTGATCGAGGGCGAAGGCAGCGTGTCGCGCCTCTTACCAGGTAATACGCTCGCGCTCACCTCTGGGGAATCGCAACTTAGGCGCATAAACGAATTGCTCTCTGTCATCGATACCGATCCGTTTGCCAATCAAGGTATTGCCCTCTATCCGCTGAGCAATGCGAGTGCGACAGAGGTTGCGACTGAACTAGATGAAATACTGAGTTTGATCGAAGGCGCAACGCCTTCCTATCAGGTGAAGGGAATCGAGCGTATTAACGCAATCTTAGTCACGGCGCCGGCACGGCGTGGGTTCGATGAGATCGAACGCTGGATAAAAATTCTCGATGCGGCAAGTCAAGAGCAGGTAGAACAGCTGTTCCATTATCGAGTCAAAAACTTAAGTGCAAAAGAACTCGGCGATACGTTGTCAAGCGTGTTCGAAAGCAACGACAACCGCGATGACGAAGACGTGAACCCTCGTTTGCGCAACGCGCGCGACGAACAGCCCGTTGTGTTTGAACCGCCAAGCGGAAACCCAGAAGTCCAGCAAGAGCTCGCTCAGTCTACAGCGTCTAATGCCGGTGACAATACGCGAGGCAACGGACCAAGCAATGCGATTGCTGCAAACCTGGCTGTTAAAATAGTCGCCGATGAAGCGACCAATAGCCTTCTGATCAGAAGCACGGCGCGAGACTATCGACAGCTACTCACGACAATCAATCAGCTCGACGCAGTGCCGCTGCAGGTAATGATTAATGCAGTCATTGCTCAAATAACCCTTACCGAAGGCAACGAATTTGGCGTCGACTGGAGTCGCATCGCCGCCGACAGTACGCTTAGTCCACTATCGACAGAGACGATCACCGACTACACGCCGAGTAATCGCGGCGGCTTGATGTTCAGCAAGTCATTTATCGATGGTGCGGCACAGGTCGATGCGACCCTTGAGGCCATTTCTGTTAATAATGATGTTCAACTGCTGGCACGTCCGTCGCTCACCGTTATAAATAATCAGGAAGGCGAGATTCAGATCGGCTCACAGGTGCCTGTCGAACAGGGGCAGGCTATCGGCGGGGCAGGTGTTTCTACCACAAATATTCAGTACCGCGATACGGGGATTGTGTTATCGATTACGCCGCAGATTAATGACGATGGCATCGTGAATCTGATAATCCGGCAGGAGCTTTCGTCTGTTGATAACAGTTCGGAGGGCGTAAACAATAATCCGGTTTTTAATAACCAAGAAATCAATACAACAGTTGTGGTTCGTGACGGCGAAAACGTCGTACTCGGCGGCTTAATTCAAGCCGATACCGAGAACCTCAATACGGGCGTCCCCGGCTTGAATCGCGTGCCGCTGCTCGGAAAACTTTTTTCGTATCAACAAAATTCGGTGCAGCGGCGCGAATTATTCATTGTGCTGAGACCTGAAATCGTCAATCTCAATTCTGAAACGAGTGTGCAGTACCGCGCTATTCTTGAGCGATTTGAACTGGCTACACAGCTTATCGAAGAAGCGGGAATCTGAGGAACGAATGAAGCGGATTAAGAGAACACAAGAGGATTTACGCATGATCAACGCACCAAGCTACGCCAAGACAGGCAGTCGGCCTATTAACCCAATTCGGCCAACAAAAAGCCAGCAGGGGTTCACGCTGATAGAAATACTCGTGGTTATGGCAATTATCGCGATGCTCGCCATTATGGTCGCGCCAAATATTTTCAATCAGCAAGCGGGTGCGATGCGCGATGTGGCGCTTTCAGAAATTTCGACTTTGGAAGGCGCGCTAGACACCTACCGCCTAGATGTCGGCGAATATCCAGACTCGCTTTTAGGTCTCGAAGAGGACGATACCAACGGCGCACGCTGGAACGGGCCGTATCTTCGCCGCGGTGTGCCAAATGATCCGTGGGACAATCCCTATGTCTACGAATCTAACGGGCGCGAGTTTACTCTGATGTCCTATGGCGCCGACGGCGATCGCGGCGGCGAAGGCGATGACGCCGATATTTCACTCTAGCGGATCTCGGCAGCGCGGCTTCACGCTTCTCGAGCTTATTCTTGTAATGGGCATCGTAGCTCTAGCAGCCGCAATTATTGCGCCCAATCTTACCGGAATTGACGGGCGAAATTTTGACGCGCAGCTTCGCGAGCTTGTGGCTCAGCTCAACTACGCGCGGCGAAGTGCGATCGTCTCCGGGCAGGTGGCCACCATGCAATGGGCTAACGAATCAATAACTCTCGAATTCAGCGCCGATGACGCGCGCGTGTCGAGCTATGAACCCATCGATTCACTCACGGTTAGTTTCTATCCTGAAGGCGGTACCACGGGAGGAAGGCTAAGACTCACCCAAGATCGCCAACGAGGCTGGATTTCGATTGATGCGTTTACCGGACGAATTACTCTGAGTCGAGAAGAAGATGGCGAATAGCATGCCGAAAAATCTTCCTACCTGCAGCCGAGCCTTACGCTGTGGCCCGCGGTGCAACACAGGCGCCGCGGATCGGTCGCGTCAACAGCGAGGCTTTACGCTTATCGAGGTTATAGTTGCGCTAACGATTACCGGTTTTCTACTCGGTGGGCTGTTCGCGCTCGTCGGCGGCAGCAAGCAACTGTCGTGGCGCGCAGAAGACGTGCTCGTGCGTGCGACACAGCAGCGCACAGCGTGGAATTTTGCGCTGTTGGACAACGAGTATGCCGAACTCGAACCGATTCTCGACGATGAGTTTTATACAGTCAGAGAGCTCGACGACCTCGAGGCGCCGGATCGTCAAACTCAACCGCTGCCGTACACGTTGCGCGCACTCGAGCTTGTGTCCGAGGACGGCGATGTCGAAGCGGTCGCGATGCGGTGGATACGGCTACCGCCGGGCGCGGGTGGTTTATGAAAGAGCCTAACGACGCTGCTTATGGATCAGCGCCAACTGGTCGTCAGACAACTCTATTCGAGCAAACCGGTCCCAAACTCGCTCATTCACAGCAGGGCTTCACCCTAATCGAGGTGTTACTCGCGCTCGCTCTTACTGCGCTGCTTCTGACGTTGTTAAGCACTGGCATGTATGTCGTCGCGCGCGATTGGAACGACGAGTCAGACAGGCTCGAAACAGCGCTCGATGAATCTCTCGCTATTTTGCAAATAGAACGCGCCCTACTCGCCGCTTTTCCGCACAGTTTCAACAGCACTGAGACATTGCTCAGAGAAGTTTATTTTGAAGGCGAAGGCGATCGTCTCCGCTGGGTAAGCACAGTGTCTCCGCAGCGCTCGCCTGGTCTCACGGCATGGTCTTTAGACGTGATTTCGGGCGAGGGTGTCGGCGTGCAAATCGCGCCCGCCTTCAGCGATAATCCGAGTGCGAGGCTCGATGCAGCAGAGGCAAGATTGCTTCTACCAGGCTACGACCTCGAGATTAGCTACCTTCGAGAGCCGAATGCGCTAACTCGCGAGTGGACAGACGAATGGTTCGGCAGCCAGCAGGCGGGCCTCCCGCTTGCGGTGCGGATTTTATTCCGCGCCACAGAGCCTGAGCGCAGCGACTACGAAATCGTCGCGCCAATAAAAGCCTGGCGGCATCGCAGCATCATGCCTCTTTCTCTCGGCGCGGGGTTAGGGCAATGAGTCGGCTATCGGCGAAGCCTGTACAACAGCGAGGCTCGGTTCTGCTTATCGTTATGTGGACGGCGGTTTTGCTGACCATCCTTGTTACCGCTATGGCAAGCAAAGTGCGGCTCTCGGCGCGCACCGCCTTTAACAATCAACTGGCCGCCGATGATTACACGCAAATGATGAGTGCGCTGCACAGCGCCGAGATGGAAATTCTCCTCGAGCGTATGTCACCGCCAATAGACGCGCCGATAGAAACCGATAGCGAAGGTGCGATACTAGACCGTTCGCTACGCTTCGATGGCCGCCCACTGCGACTGAGCTATCCGACTCCCGATGATATGGTTGTGCGAATAATCAATCACAGCGGCATGATAAATCTCAATCGGATACCGCGGGCGAGCATGCAACTACTTATCGAAAAACGCCTACAAGATATAACCGGCGAAGAAGCAGATCCCGAAGAAGTACAAAACCTTCTTGCCGCGTGGACCGACTGGACCGACCTTAACGATCTCGAAGGGATAAACGGCGCAGAGAGAGACTACTACGAGGCGCTCGACCCGCCTTACCTGCCACGAAACAACCCTGAGCTCGACAGCGTTAACGAGCTTTTACATGTTCGTGGCTTTGCCGAGCTATTTGAGGGCGTCGATTTGGAATCTGCGTTCACGATATACGGAAACAATCGGCAACTTAACATTAATGTTGCCACGCGTGAGGCTTTGAGCTTATTGCCAGGTCTTACGCCTGCACTAATTGACGATTTACTCGCAGTACGCACGATTGATTCATTTAGCAATCGCGGCGAAATCGGCGAGGTTATTCCGTTCGAGAACTTAACCGAACTCTCGCCTTGGCTAAGCAACGAGACAAGTGATTTTTACACGCTTTATGTGTACCGAAGACCGGAGCCAGATCCGCAGTCGGAGGAGCCGGATAATTTGGTTAACTTGACCAACGCGCGAGACCGGCAGCGGGACGCCTTCGCGTTTGACCCCGCAAACTATCCACGCAAGGTGCCGCTGATGAATGAGTCACGCGTGGGCGACGGCACCGAGGCGAGCAGTCAATCTAATGCCGAGTCGCTCGCCCAAAACGCCGCGCTGCTCAGAGCAGAGGATCCTTGGGAAATTGCGCCGGGGATAGGACGGCAGGCATTGAGTGCGGTGGTCGAGTTTACCGGCGGCGACTCGCCTCCGCGTGTCTATCAGATCAACCCCTACGCGACGCTGCCGAAATTCTAAGCGTCCAGGGTCCACGTCGCCTGCATAGTTATCGGCCCTACTCCTTTATTGGCGCTCATACTAAGTTGCTTGCTGAACTTTGTTTCGTACCACAGCAGGCCACTCTTATCGGCGAGCCCACCAAGCACGTAAAAGTCGCCGACCCGCATAGCGACCTTCTCGACCACGAGCCGGACTTTGAACACCTCGCCGCGCGTGTAGCGACGCGGCTCGACGCCGTCGGCATTGGTTGTCAGAAACGAGGCAATAGGTTCTTCTGCCGAGCGCATAAAGGCAAAGCCGAAGTGGCCTTCCATGTCGTCGTTAAGCACCTCAACTTCCATTTCGAGAACGACATCGCTGAGCGCATCAATCGAAGTGATTTCCTCGCCGCGTGTGTTACGTACTGACAGCGAATTGATTTTGCAGTCTTGAAGTAAAGACTCCTGACCTTCTCCAGACCCATTTGCCGCTGCTGTCGAATTAGGGGGCAAGTCTTCAACCACTGAGGTGTAGGATTTTTTGTTGTTGCAAAAATCTTCGTAGTTGCCCACCACCTTGTGGCTATCGCCCATTTCTCGGATCTCGCCTTTTTCGATCCAGATCGCAATATCGCAGAGCTCCTGGACGTGAAACATCGAGTGGCTGCAGAACGCCATCGTTTTATTCTGCTGGCGAAAGTCATTCATGCGCTGCACGCATTTTTTCTGAAAAGCGAGATCGCCAACGGAAAGGGCTTCGTCGATAACCAGAATATCGGGGCGAACCATGGTGGCGATCGAAAAGGCGAGTCGAACATACATCCCCGAGGAATACGTTTTCACGGGTCTATCGATAAAGTCGCCTAGTTCGGAAAAGTCGATGATGTCACGTTCAAGCGCCGCGATGTCATCATCGGGAACGCCGAGCAAAGACGCGTTGAGGTAGATATTGCGGCGGCCTGTAAACTCCGGATGAAAGCCCGCACCAAGCTCGAGTAATGCCGCAACCTGTCCGTGGGTGCGAATACTGCCGCTCGTGGGTTGCAGCGTCCCTACCAAAAGTTTCAGCAGTGTCGATTTACCCGCGCCGTTGTCCCCTATAATGCCGACGCTCTGCCCGTCGGGGACAGCGAAAGAGATATCACGCAGCACATGGTAAAGCTTGTGCTTTGGGCGCCGCAGAATAATCTCGGCCAGGCGATCCTGCGGTCGCTCATAGATCTTAAAATCTTTATTGATGTTCTCGACGATAATTCGAGGGGGAGTATGTATCACGCGTAAATCCTCGAATGTTACAACACGTCGCCGAAGGCATGTTTAATGCGCATAAAAAGCCAGCCGCCAAAAAGATAACTAACAAGCGAGACGACAATGACTATCTGCAAGTTGATCACAGGAAGTTCGCCGCGTAGCACGATCTCGCGGTAGAGATTAACAAAGCTGTGCATCGGGTTGAATAAGAAAAAGTGCTTAACCGATTCGCTCTGAATCATTGAGAGTGGATAAATTATCGGAGTGAGAAAAAACCAGACATTAATAGCAAGCGCGACTAACTGCTGAAGGTCGCGAAGAAAAACGCTTAGCGATGACAAAATAGCAACGAGTCCGGCAGTAAATAGCAGTTGTAGAAAAAAGATAACCGGCAGCAATAGCCAAAGCGAATTGACATAGCCTTGGGTCGCTAGATACAACAGCAGCAGCGCAAAGCCGATAGCATGGGTAAGATAGGGCACGAGCGAGCCGACAACGGGAATCACCTGCACCGGGAATTTCACTTTCGTGATTAGTGGCGCCTTTTCGAGCAGCAGCGACGTCGATCGCCCCATTGCGTCTGCAAACGCGAACCAAGGCAGATAGCCTATCATCATAAAAAGAACGAATGCGGTTTCGCCGAATCCTTCGGCGGCGCGTACCTTAAAAATATAGCTGAAGACAAACGCGTAAATCGAAATATTGGCGATGGGGGTAAGGATAAGCCAGAGAAAGCCGCCCATCGACGCAGTGAACTGCGCGTAGAATTCTTGCCGCGCGAAATTGCTCACCAAGCGGCGGTCTGACAGTGGGGTAGCAATCCAATCACGAAGTAAGGCGAGCGACATCGGCGATCCAACAAATTCAACAGCAAGCGAAGACGGCGAAACCTTAGCCTCAACCGCGACATGATTGTACACTAACACGCAGCCAAAAAGATCCGAAACAACGCATCGCCAATCATCGAGACCACTAGCCATGCTCAATCCCGAACACATGCTCCTTCCTTACTCGCTCAGCGACTTGCCGGCGGGGCCTTGGCTAGTTTTCGCGCCGCACGCAGACGACGAGACCTATGGCATGGGCGGCACGCTACTCCGCGCGCGTGATGAGGGAATCGAGGCGCATGTGATTGTTCTAACCGACGGCGCATTAGGTGGTGATCGCGACGATCTCGTCGCCATTCGGCGTAACGAGGTAAGGCAGGCGGCAAAGGAGCTCGGATTGGCGAGTCTCCAATGCTGGGACGAACCCGATCGCGGGCTTGCAGCAACCCCCGCGCTGGTCACGAAGACCGCAGCAGAAATTGCGAAAATTTCTCCGAAAACGGTTTTCTTCCCTGCGCCGTTAGAGGCACACCCCGATCACCGCGCCGCTGCGGCGCTAGTCTGGCAGGCGTTACAACACTCGCCTGCACTTCGGGTGACTGCGATGTCCTACGAGATCGGCAATCAAAATCCGATCAATACGATGATCGATACGACTGCGGTAATCAACGAGAAGGCGCGCGTGATGACCTGTTATAACAGTCAAAATACTGAAAATAATTACGAAGAGTTGGTGCTGTCGCTCGACAAAGGACGCACGTTCACCATGCCGCCCGAGGTTAGCCACTGCGAGGGGTTTTATACCTATAGCGACGCCCAGCGCAGCAAAACGCTGCATGAGGTAATGAGCGAGATTGTCGCGTTATATTTTTAAGCGACCATTTTTGCTTCAGCGATGAGTAACGCCCCGCTTATCGCAGACGCTCGACGCGCAGTTAATGCGCTTAGTGCAGCTCCTTAACTGGCTGATCGCTTGCCTTAGGTGAGGTATCGACCCACTCTGGCCAGATCGCTGCTGGCCACCCAGCCTGAAGCCATTGGCTATGAAGGATGATTAACCACTGACGCAGTTCGATTGGCGCCATCGACAACTGCACGCCGTTCGCGCTTTCGTGTTTGAACGTGAGTGTCAGAATACCGTTGGTGGATTTGCTGATATCAACTTCCTTCACCAGCCAAATAGCCTCTCGTTGGCTGGCAGTGACCGAACCCGGCGTTGTCTCGATTGCTGCATTTGGGCTAGGCATCGCTGGCACCGGAACCGCTTCCTGAGGCTCAAGCCGCGCCTTCGCTGCCTGCTGAGCGAAATCTTGCATGAGCTCAGCCTGACCGAGATCGCCTTTGCCTTCGGCGCGAGCAATTTCATTCAGCCAGTCGAGAATATGCGGGACTAACCGCAGTAATAAACGTTGAGTAAACCAAAGGCAGCGCGTGGACTCGGCGCTTACCTCGCCGGTAATCCGAAACCGGTCCTCGACGTCTGAGTAGATGCTCGTTATTCGCTGTAGTTTGTCGTAGCTTTTAGACATAGAGACTTGGTTAGCGGCCAGAAGAAGGTTCAAGCCACGTGCTTACCTCGATGAGATCATCGGCCGTGAGCAATCCGGCTTCACGCTTGAGTAAGAGTAAAAACTTAACGTGTTCGTAACGCACCTGCTGCAGATCGCGTTGAGCGCCAAACTGGTCGCGAATTGCATTGAGTACGTCGACGCTGGTTACGGCGCCAAGCTCGAATCCGCGCTGCATTGCGGTCGCAGAAAGCTCAGTTGACTCGACGAGTTTCTGCGCTGCAGCAATTATTTTCTCGCTCGCCTGTACCTGCAAATAGGCGCTGCGCACAGTCTCACCAATTTCGAGTTCGACGCCGCGCAATTCATTTTCGGCGATCAGCGATTGGCTGTTAGCCTCACGTACCGCCGCGCGGTTGCTTCCGCCCGCGTAGATTGGCACCGACACATCGACGCCAATGTAGGTGTTGTCTGTTCGCTGCAGAGGAATGTTATCGAAACCCACGTTCGAGTCTTGGCGCTGCAAGACTAGCGAGACCTGCGGCATATAAGCACCGCGTCGCTGTGACACCATTTTCTTCGATGCTTCGAACGCTAGCCGTTGGGCTCTAATCGAATGATTATTTTTTTCGGCCTGATCGACCCAATAGTGCAGATTGTTCTCGAGCGGAGGCACGGATGCGTTTTCGGCGAGACGAAACAGTTCGCCTGGCTCGATTCCGCTCACTGAGCGCAATGCCTCTAGCTGGATGTCGAGGCGGCTCTCTAACTGAATTTGCTGGGCTTCGACTGCAGCGAGGCTTGCCTGCGCTTGATAAAGGTCTGTGATCTGCGCGAGTTGGCGCGCATAGAGCGATTCGATTTGTTCGAGCTGATTGCTGACCGCCTCGTATTCAGACGCAATCGAATCGAGTGCGTCGCGGGCCTGCAGCGCGTCGAAATACTTTTCTGCGACATCGGTCAGCAGAATGGCGAGCTCGCTGTAATAGAGCTGCTCGGCTTGGTCTTCCCGCAGCACCGCCTGTGCGCGTGCAGCGAACGCCTGCCAGTTAAACAGCACTTGCGTGAGCTGCAGAGAATAGCGGTTACCGTCGAAGGTTGTTTCCTGGCCTGCTTGGTTGCGCGTATTGTCGGATAAACTCGCGTTAGCGCGCACCTGTGGCAGTAGCTGCCCCGTTGCCGCACTGCGCCTTGCTGAGCCGATATTGAGATTCTCTTCGGCGATCCGCAGGCGAGGGCTAAAGTCGAGCGCGGCACTGAAAAAATCCTGCAGCGTTTGACCAACGACCGGCGCATTGCTCGAGCCCAACGAGGGCAGTTCTGCTGCCATCGCCGGTGAGGCGATACCCGACAGTGCAACTAGCAAGCTTGCGCCCAGAGTCACTTTTTTAAAAAGCGCGCGATGAGCGGCAAAGGCGAAGTGATTAGCGGCGGTCTGTTGGTTAGTTCTGCTCACAATGTTTATCCGGTTTTTGTTTGATGACCCAGCGTCCGATGCGATGCTGATTCGTCCGCTCCGCTCGGTGTTTAGCATGCTGTTCGGTCTTAGTCTTCGATAAAGCTTCGCGCCATCGCGTTGGAGAAAGGCTTAAACAAATACTGAAGCAGCGTGCGCGAGCCTGTCGCTATAAACGCTTCGGCTGGCATGCCGGGCAGTAATTCGAGATCACCAAGATCTGCCATGCCCTCGGGCGTGACCTCAATTCGAGCGAGATAGTAGGTTAAGCCGGTATTCTGATCCTGAATAGCATCGGCGGACAGGCTCAATAGCGTGCCAAAAATCGTTGGTGTTCGATTACCGAAACTCGAGAAGCGAATCATCGCTTCCTGTCCTTCATAGACGCGGTCGATATCGAGAGGCGAGACCTGCACCTCGAGAATAAGCTCTTCGGTGAGCGGCACGATCTCGGCGATGACTGTGCCTGGACCAATAACGCCGCCTTCGGTGTGCACCTGCATGCCGTTAACTACGCCTGAGACGGGCGCACGAACAATAGTGCGGCTCACAATGTCTTGCAGCGCCGTGGTGCGCTCTTCTGCATCTTTGAGTCGGGTTTGTACTTCACCAAGCTCGTTTACGACTTCGTTTTGGAATTCACGATTTAGTTGAAGTATTTGTAAGCGCGTTTCACCTATCTGTACTTCAGTAGAGGCTATCGTCGCCGAAAGGTCGGCCGCTTCGCCTTGGTAGCTTGCAAGATTACGTTCAACCTGACGCAGGCGCGCTTTGTCGGAGAAGCCTTCGTCGAGCAGCGCACGGGTGTCGTCGAGCTCATCGGCAAACGAGGCGGCAAGTGCTAATTTGCTGTCTTTTAACGCAGCCAAGCCAACGAGCTTAGACTCGAGCTGGCCAATGCGCTGCTCTAGTACCTCGATGCTACCTTCGCGTGATGCTTTGCGCGCTTCGAATATTGATGTCTGAGAGGCGATTTCTTTCGCGGCGTTCGCGCTCGCCAGGCTCGCAGGATAGGCAATCTGTGTGAGTTTATCGCGCTCAGCTAAGAGACGCGCTTCGCGTGCCTGCAGGGCGACAAGCTGCGAGTTTGCGATCTCGAGCTGCGCCAGCGGCTGTGTGTCGTCCATTTCGAGCAGAGGCTCGCCGGCCTCTACCACGTCGCCGTTCTGCGCGAGGATCGAATTCACTAAGCCACCCTCTAAATGCTGCACGGCTTTCTTATACGTTTTAACAGTGACCTGACCCGGCGCGTGTGCGGCGCCGTCTAAAGGCGCGAGCGCCGCCCAGCCGCCAAACACCACAAACACCAGAATGAATACGGTAAGTCCGATGCGACGGGGAATTTCCATACTGGTTTCGACAAGATCATCGGCGCCAGCCGCCTGCGGTTTCGCCTGTCGCGTGGGCAAGATGGGCTTGGCCGCCGACTCTGCTTTGGCAGTCGCCGCATCGTCTACCGCCGAGGGCCTGATGGCCTGATCCGCAGGCACTTTGGTGACCGGCACGCGGGCAAGCGGCTGCTTATTCGTCGAGGGAGTTGCTTCGTTGTCTTGGCCGTTCTTGTTTTCGTCGTCCACGGGATTTCTCGTTCGCAATGCCTGCCGCTTACTAGTAAACCGCTGGCTGTCTTTATGAATTCATGTCGCGGGTGCGCGTTGCACCCGCCTCGGGTCTCGTCTTGTTACGCGGGTCTCAGCGCAGGCTTTTTATCCTGCGGTGCGGCGAGCGCTGCTAGCACTTGATCACGCGGACCGAAGTGAGATGCAGCGCCGTCGCGCATGACCAAAATTTTGTCGACACACTGCAATACCATCGTGCGGTGCGTAATGATAATGACAGTCGCGCCCTCTGCTTTGATTCGCCGGATAGCCTCAACTAACTCGCGCTCGCCTTGATCATCGAGATTCGAATTAGGCTCATCTAGAACGAGGTATCTGGGCGAGCCATAAATCGCGCGGGCAAGACCGATACGCTGCCGCTGACCGCCCGACAAGATGCCGCCCGAACCCCCGATAATCGTGTCGTAGCCTTGGGGCAAATGAAGAATTAACTCATGGACGCCCGCTGTCTTCGCTGCCTCGACCACTTTGTCGGGATCGACATCGCCGAAGCGGCAGATGTTCTCAGAAATCGAGCCATCAAAAAGTTCAATGTCCTGCGGCAGGTAACCAACATAAGGACCAAGTTCGGCACGGTTCCACGCAAAGATGTCTGCGCCGTCGAGACGGACTTTGCCGCTATACGTTGGCCAGATACCGAGAAGTGCGCGCGCCAGACAGGATTTACCCGACGCGCTCGGCCCAACGATACCGAGCGCTTCCCCGGCATTGAGTTCCATGTTTACGCCGCGCACGACGATGTTCTTCGAGCCCGGCGGCACAACCATGACCTGTTCGGCTGACAATTTGCCCGTCGGCGCCGGCAGAGACATCGTGTCTGCGTCTTTCGGAATTTGAACGAGCAGTTGACCAAGACGATCGTATTGACCACGGGCGAGCGTAAAGCCCTTCCATGTGCCCACCAGCATATCGATAGGCGCGAGAGCCCTGCCTAGCAGCAACGAGCCTGCGATCATCATGCCGGGTGAAATTTCTTGACGCAGCGCGAGCAGCGCGCCGAGTCCGAGCAGCAGAGACTGCATGACCATGCGGAAGGTTTTCGACAAGCTTTGTAGCAAACCCGCGGAGCGACTCGCTTCGGTTTGCAAGGTAAGTACCTCATCGAAGCGTGTCTCTTGACGATGGCGCAGATCGTCGGCCATGCCCATCGCGGCAATCACCTCGGAGTTTTTTAACGTGCCGTTAACCTGATTGTTAATCCAGTTCGATTTACTGTTCGCGTCCTGTAGCTTTTTGCTCGTCACTTTTTCAGTTGTATAGGCCAGCGCGATCATGACGATGCCGGCAAAAATGGCTGCGTAGCCAAACATCGGATGAAACATAAACATCACGAAGACGTAGATCGGGAACCACGGTGCATCGAAAAAAGCGAAAAGGCCATTGCCCGTGAGAAATTGGCGCAGGCTCGACAAATCACTAAGCGGCTGAGAATTGCTTACCGAGCCGCCGGTAAGAAGCGCGCGCTTGAACGTCGCATCGGAGACGCGGCGCCGCAGATTTTTTTCAATACGGTTACTTGCCGCGATCAGAATCATCGAGCGAACCCACTCAAAACCCCCAAGTGCTGCGGTCAGCGCGACCATCAGCAGGGTTAGCATCGCAAGGGTTGAATAGCTGCCAGACGATACAACGCGGTCATAGACCTGCAGCATATAGATGACGGGCACGAGCATTAGAAGATTAACTGCAGCACTAAAAAGGCCGGCGTAGATGAAATACCGTTTGACGTCGGTAAAGGCCTCTGCGAGTTCTGGGTATTTGGCTGTTTTTTGCGTGCTCATAATCTGTGATCTTTATTGGTTTGCTTTCTGTAAGTTGGCGTCGCACTCTTTAACTTGCTTCAAACGTGCTTCTATCGTGCTTTTATCATGTTTGTGTCGTGTGTATGTCGAGTTACAGCGTTTCGCCATAACCGTGGTCGAGCTACGCGAGTACTCCTTAGTTGGGGCACGCCGTCGTATTTCAACGACCGCCTGCTCCCACTCCAAGGTAGGGAGGCTAGAGTTCCTGCTTACCCTCGGCATAATCGCGTAGAACGCCGACCTTAGACACCACGAGTAAACTAGTGCCGTCTCGTTTAACTATCTGCCGATTTTGCAACGACTGAAACACGCGGGTTACAGTCTCGCGGCTTATATTAAGCATGATTGCAATCTCCATATGCGTTGGCGGATTGCGTATTTCTGCTTCTTCTTTATTACGGTCTTTCTCGGGCACCAGCATCCAGAGCTGACAGCACACCCGCTGCGCGATATTAGGAAGCCCGAGCAATGATCGCTGGAACGTCATCTTTCGGACATGGCCTGCGACTTTGGCGCTGATTGTCGCAAACAGCTCGGGGTGCTTCTTAAGAAGCGCCTGCATCGCGTTTAGAGGCACGCTGACGATGACCGACGGCGTAAGCGCCATAATAAACTCGGGCTGCGATCCCCCGTCAAATAGGCACAGTTCGCCGCAAAATTCGCCCGGTTCGACGAAATAAAGGCCAACTTCGCGCCCGTCTATCGTAAAGTCGACACCCTGCAGCCTGCCTTCAAACAAAAAGCAAATTTGCTCCTCGTTCTGACCCGCGTTCAACACGATTGCTCGCCGCGCGGCTTTGCGCACGCTGCTTTGCCCCGCAACCTCTTCGAGAGTCGCGTCCGGCAGCCCGCTTAATAACGGGAAAGTCTTGAGCAGTTGCGGTGTTACCACCATAAAACGCCATCCCTCGGGGCATTGCCTTGCTACTAGTCGACCAAATTGCATAAGCCCACTAAGACAGCGGCAGCGTTGACGTTAACTTAAGTCGGGGTTTGGCACCGCGAGATAGAAACAATTTTCAGCGCTCGAACAAGTGCGTATTATAGGCACGTAAAGGGCAAGTAATAAGGGCGATCAGCGTCCTGTGTGACCGCAATCACCCCGCCTCGTCCAACCTTGAATTATCTTTAGCCTCGACCAAAGGTTTGTCCACGGCAAACGCACGGCAAACGCGATCAAAATGCAGAAGATGGGTAACGTAATGCAACGCAGTCACGTAACAAGCGCGAAATCTCCGCGGGGCCTCAGGCCTGGCGCGCAACGCGTATGGCTGCGCGTCTCGTCTCTGCCGCTGCTGGCGCTGATTATCTCGCTAAGCTCTCTTAAAACGACCGCCGAAACCGACAATGGTATTCAAATAAGCGCCCGTCCGGTGGGCGAGGTAAGTCTCGTGCTCGGTCGTGCCTATATTGAGCGCGACGAGTCGCGTGTGCTCATCGAGACAGGCGCGAAGGTGCGCGTCGGTGACAGAGTGTTCACCGAAGCCGGCGGCCATGTCCACGTCCGCTTTGTCGATGACGCACTGGTGAGCGTTCGGCCCAGCAGCACACTCGATGTTGTGCGCTACGACTATGACGCGTCGAAGCCGGAGAATTCCGCCGTTAAATTCGAATTAAGCGAAGGCGTAGCCCGAGCCATCTCAGGCGAAGCGGCAAAATCAGCCCGCGAACGCTTCCGCATGAACACCCCCATTGCCGCCATTGGTGTTCGGGGCACAGACTTCGTAGTAAGTGCTAACTCACGCTCGACGCGAGCGTTGGTCAACGAAGGCGCGATTGTCATGGCGCCCTACTCTAGCGAATGCAGCAGCGAAGCTCTAGGGCCTTGCGCAGTCGACGCCGTAGAACTTAGCCAGAACACCCTCCAGGTACTCGAGCTGGGCAGCGGTAACCCTGCGCCTCGTCTTGTTGCCGCGTCTGGCGAGCGGACGCTTAGTGACATTGAATCCTCTGAGAGTAATGATGCCACCGCAGCCGACGCGCAGGTTGCTTCCGACGGCACCGCCGACACGCTCGACTCTACTGAAGTGTATTTAGAAAGCGTTGCGACGACCAAAATCAATACAGAGG
The DNA here is from genome assembly GCA_017853205.1 of Gammaproteobacteria bacterium. Lineage (GTDB taxonomy): Bacteria > Pseudomonadota > Gammaproteobacteria > Pseudomonadales > Pseudohongiellaceae > UBA9145. The sequence goes on along the minus strand of JAFMKB010000015.1, from coordinate 4,141 downwards.
TGGCGGCGGCTGAGAAAGGAGACGACCAGTCTAGTACTGAACTGCCTGAGACACCTGCAGTTCTCACTGATTTTACCCCAACCGTCGCGCTGACGGCCGACTCGACAGACAGCGCTCAGCTCGTTTGGGGACGCTGGGGGTCGACAGACACACCGAGCCTCCTATCGCTCACACTCAGTGAGGCGCGCGAGGGCGCCGGCGGCCGCGATGTGACCGTCGCCTCAACCAGCGGATTTATTCTTTATCGCAGCGAGCCTAATGGCGCGCGCGTGGACTCTGGGCTAGGTGTAGTTAGATTAGATTTAAACGCTGCTGAAGCATTCTACGATTCGAGCAACGGCATCGTCGCGATGCGTGTGGCCGGCGGTAATCTCGAGCTCGACTTTGTCGATCGGGCGTTTGCGACCGAGTTGAATCTCGACCACGCGAGCACCGGTGCGATTGATTTCTCAGCAAATGGCGCCATCGCAGACGGCGGCTATTTGCGCTTAAAAGAAGACGCAAAGACCTTGTCTGGCGCTGTAGCGACAGACGGCTCTGCAGCGGGCTACTTCTTTGAGCAGCAGCTCGACACAGGCCGCATTCAAGGTATCACTCTGTGGGGTGCGCAATAATGAGCACGCCGCGTCTCACCTTCGCCCAACGTCTAGCGAGTCTCCCGCTTATTGGTGGCCTGCTGTCACTGTCACCTATTCGCGGCCGGATCGCCATGCTTGCTACGGCGGCGGTTGCCACGCTCGCGCTGGTACTTGCCTCTGGGCCCAACAGCCAGCTTGCGAGTCTCGAAGAGCGTCTGGGGACAGTGGGTTGGACACTGGCACCACAGACAGACACCGAATCGAGGGTTGTGATCGTCGCAATCGATGAGCAAAGCATCGATGAGGTCGGACCCTGGCCGTGGCCGCGTGAAACAATGGCCGAGCTTACTCGCGCGATCGACGCAGCGGGCGCGCAGCTTCAGATCCACGACATTGTCTATGCCGAGGCGAAAGACGGCGACGCGCAGCTTGTCGCAGCGCTAGCCAATTCGCGCGGTGCAGTGATTTCTCAGGTGCCGGTTTTAGACGTGAATCAAGCGCCTGGCCTTGCGCCCGAAACGATTCGTGCGGGACAGATGATGGGCAGTCTCGCGGGGATTCAATGCGCAGAGGGCGCGGGTTTAATGAGCACTGCCAGTTTCCTCGCGCCGCATGCGGGATTCAACGGTATTGCCAAAGGGCATATTGCTCCCGTGGTTAATGGCGACGGTTCAATTTCAAAACAGCCTGCCGTGGTGTGTGTCGACGGTCAGGCCTATCCAGCACTCGCGCTTTCTGCCCTACTTGAGGCCACAGGCGCCGGAATCGACGGCGTGAATAGCGCGAAAATTATCGCTAACAGCAGCCCTATGGGTGCCGCTCAGACATTGACGCTCGATTCTTACCCGGGTCTTGCTGTGCCGTTAGATGCCGAGGGTAATCTACGTATTTCTTATCGCCGTGCGCCCGAAAGCTATCTGGTCATTCCTGCGGCAGATATTCTATTTGGCAGAGCGGGTACCGAGCTACTCGACAAGGCATGGGTCTTAGTTGGCGCGACGGCCTTTGGTCTTGGCGATGTTGTGCCTACGCCTTATAGCGGCGCGACGCCTGGTGTCGAGCTGCAGGCGCGAATACTGGGAAGCTTGCTCGATGTTGCAGTGCCTTATGCGCCCAACAGTGCTGCGGTAATCCAATTTTTAATCGCAGGCCTTTTTGCGCTCGCGTTATTGCTGATGGCCTCGCGCGAGACTGGCCGGCTAACGACCCTACTATTACCTAGCGCAGCGTTTGCACTTCCGCTTTTTTCTCTTTTAGTGCATGCACAGCTTCTAAACAGCGCTGATCTCTGGCTAGGCTGGATGCCACCGGCAATCTACGCGGTCATTGCCAGTACGCTACTGTTCGTTCTAGAACAGGCGAGAACGCGAAGTCAAAGAGACCGAGTATTCAATAATTTGGCGAGCTATTTGCCGAGCAACGTGGCTGAGGAAATCGCCTACAGCCTGCCGACGTCAAATGTTGTTGCGGAGCGTAAAGACTTTACGCTGCTTAGTGCAGATCTTCGTAATTTCTCTAGCTTCAGCGAAGCGCGATCGCCTGAAGAGTCTGCGGCAGTGCTGCACTTCTTCTTCCAAAAAGCGGCAGAGATTATCGAAGCGCACGGCGGTAAAGTGCACGAATACAAGGGCGACAGTTTGCTCGCTTTATGGGATACCCAGAGTGCAGATGCTGCCTTAAACGCGCTCAACGCGGCGCAAAAAATGGTCGCAGAAATTGATCACATTTCGCTGAGCGCGAATACGCCTTATGGGCTCGAACCGCTCGCGCTAGGTGTTGGTATCGAGCAGGGCGCTGCGCTGATTGGTTCGATCGGACCTGCCCATCGGCGGACACATACGTTGCTTGGCGACACGGTGACTATAGCGCTGCGAATTCAGGAAATGACTGCAGAACTCGCGCAGCCAATCCTGCTTGGCGAACGCGCAGCGCGTCAGCTAGATGCTGAGCTGCTGCAGTCGCAAGGAAGCTATTTGCTGCAAGGTTTGACGATCCCGCACGTCTTGTTTGCGCCGCAGCCAGACGAAACAAACCTTACTTCACTCACCGAGACTTTGGGCGACTTTACGTCTGGCGACGGTTCGCAGCCTAGACTCCGAGTATTAGCTGGCGGACGTCGATCGTAACCCTGCCAGCTTGATGGCAGGCAGTCTTGGGATAAACTTTCCTTAACCAACTACCTCATGAGCCGAAAGGCTGTGTTAGTCTTTGCTTAATAACACCCAAAAATAAAATTGTATTTTCTGCGAGTTGTTTAAACGCATGCTGCCACCCTTGGTCACAGACGTGAGCCTCCTGAAGCGGAGAGTCACCCACTCTCTTGCGGCAAGCATCGTGACCCTCGGGCTCGTTTCCGCTGGCCATGCCGACGCGCAAGCAAGCCAAACCGAGACGCAAACTTGCCCCGACCTTTCGCGCTACTACGCAGAGACGACTGCCGCCGACGCGGCTGAGGACAGAGCCGCGCAGTGGGCGGCATTGGCAACTTCACTCGCCGACCTGCAGTCGCGCTGCCTGAGATCGTCAGAGTATTACGCGCTCTTAGGCGCCGCGCAGCTTAACAGCGGAAAATTGGATGTTGCCTCTGAGTCGCTAGAGCGCGCCCTGCTGCTCGATCCAACCAATGGCGCCGCCCAGATCGACTACGCCGAGGCGCTGTACGCGGCGGGACAGCTTTTCCCCGCGCTACAGCTCAATGAGACCCTTCTCTCGAGAGATGACATACCCGCTGAGTTGAGAGAGAAGTTAACGCAGCGTCAAACTCTGTGGCGCAGCAACACCAAACAGCATTTTCTCCAGCTCGACCTGCTTGCAGGCTACGACAACAATCTCAATGGCGCCCCGGGCGCCGACCAGATCACGTTAACTCTGTCAGGTGAGCCTGTGCTGCTGGCTCTCAACACCGATTTGCAGCGGCAGGAGGGCGCCTTCACTAATGCGCGGCTGAGTAGTCGGCAACTGACCCTGAGCGCCAATGGGCAGAGCAGCTGGACAAACGAGATGCGGGGCCGAGTGAGTCAGGATACGCAGTCCGATCTGCTGCAATTTGACTCCCGCTATTCACTCATAAAGCCTTCGCGACGCCGCACCCTGCAGTGGGATGCCGGTGCCAGCTCCCTATTTTTCGGTGGCAGCGCACTTTATTCGGCGGCGCAAACACGCCTTCGCTATCAGCCCAATACAGCCAAGCGCTGCGCCCCGGTCTACGAAATAGCGAGCCAGTACCAGCGATTCCATAGCCAGACCGCGCTCGATGCATGGGAGAGCAAAGCGACCGTCGGCGCGAGCTGCGTTGCCGGCGAGAGTGGTGTGAATGTCATTCGGTACGGGTTCGACGGGGGCTACATCAACAACCGAGCCCTCGACGCTAAGCGCCCCGGCGACGATCGCGAGGGTTGGCAGGTGAATTTTCGCGCTCAGCGCGCGCTGTTTGGCGGCGAACTCACGGCGCAGGCGAGCTATACCCGCCTGGAGGATGATAATGGCTACAGCCCAATTCTTCTGAACGGCGCGGCACGATGGCAAGAACGTAGCCAGCTATTGCTCCAGCACCGAACGCCGCT
>JAFMKB010000014.1 GCA_017853205.1 Gammaproteobacteria bacterium | reverse complement strand
GGGGAAGTTATGTAATACGCGTGACACGTCTGGAATCTATCTTAGAGCAATCCTGTGATTGAGTAACATTTAGAAAGATTTTTAGACAGAGGCTTCGAAGGAAGCCGTTAGAAAGACGCTTTCGCATTTTGAAAGGCAGCAAAGTCTATTCACTCTAGGTTTGACCTTTTAACTACCTAGGCCAAAGGGCCTGTAGAGGCATAAAGAAGCACATGTCCAAGACCGCTACCCCAGATACGCAACCCGTTCTAAAGAATTTCGTTCCGTACAAGCCCAAGCGCGGCGAAGAATACATGAACGAGAAACAGCGCGAGCATTTCAAGCAGATTCTGCTGGATTGGCGCAACCAACTCATGCAGGAAGTCGATCGTACGGTGCATCATATGCAGGACGAAGCGGCGAATTACCCTGATCCTGCCGATCGTGCGACTCAGGAAGAGGAATTTAGCCTCGAACTGCGGACGCGCGACCGCGAGCGCAAACTGATCAAAAAAATCGATAGCACTATCGAACTGATTGCTCAGGACGATTACGGGTTCTGCGATTCATGCGGAATTGAGATTGGTATTCGTCGCCTCGAGGCACGACCTACTGCCAACAAGTGCATCGATTGTAAGACATTAGACGAAATCAAAGAGAAACAGCTAGGCAGCCTCTAGGCTGACTAGCCGACCGGCTGCCATGACCGGCTCTTCTTACGTCGGCAGGTTTGCCCCCTCCCCCTCAGGCCCACTCCACCTCGGCTCATTGCTTGCAGCCGTGGCTAGTTTCTTAGATGCGCGCGCACATGACGGCGTTTGGCTGGTGCGAATGGAAGACATCGATCCTCCTCGCGAACAGGCAGGCGCCGCAGACGAAATCCTGAGACAGCTGCAACAGTTCGGTCTTGCCTGGGATAACGACGTACTCTTTCAAAGTCAAAGACTCGATGCCTACGCAGCGGCCTTAATGCAGCTAGCTAACGAAGGTCTCTGCTTTCGCTGCGAATGCACGCGTTCTGCGCTGCGCGAGAATGGCAATGTTTACAGCGGCCAGTGCCGTCATTACGGAGTCAGCGCGCGGGACCTTCAGTACGTCGACAAAGACTCCAGCAGCGACGCGGCCGTCAGGGTTAGAGTTCCCCGGGAGACTTACTCGCTCCTGGACAGAGTCCAAGGTTCTTATTCACAAAATCTGGCAAGCGAGGTAGGTGACTTTGTCGTGCGCCGAAAAGATAGGCTGTTCGCCTATCAACTGGCGGTGGTAGTAGATGATGCCTATCAGGGTATCACCGATATTGTCCGCGGCATCGATCTACTTGAATCCACACCTCGGCAACTTTATTTACAGGAATGCCTCGGCTATCGGACGCCTCGCTATGCCCATTTACCGATTATTGTCGACGCCGCTGGTGATAAGCTCAGCAAGCAGAGCTTCGCACCACCGCTAAAGTCCGAACGACCACAGGAGCAGCTACATCAGTGTCTGGATCTGCTTGGTCTGTCTCCACCTCGCACATTGATCGACAGTAGCGTCGATACAATCCTCGCATGGGGCATCGAGCACTGGGATATACAGGCTGTGCCGAAATTGGCTACACTCAAAGTCCCTCAGTCAAGTTAACGAGAAAACCCGTGTACATCCCACGCTCGATCCTCATGCTACTAGTCATTATCTATTTACTGTTTTTATTGACAGTCGACTGGATTAACGCCGCAGACGAGCTCTGGTATCGGCCCTTTGTAGTCGCTTTCATCGTAGTCTTGGTAGCGCGCTGGGCACATCGAGATCAAGAGACTGACGAACCAGAATGAACTTCGAACTCCCTACGCTCGTCGCGCTCGGTAGCATCTATCTTTCTTTGCTCTTCGGGATCGCCTATATCACTGAACGCGGCTGGATCCCCCAGCGAGTTGTTCGGCATCCTATTGTCTACGTGCTTTCGCTCGGCGTTTTCGCCAGTATTTGGGCCTATTACGGCGTCGTCGGCAGTGCGCAGCGCGAAGGCTACGGGTATCTGGCGAACTCGATCGGCATCTCGTTAGCTTTCATGCTCTCGCCACTGTTACTAAGACCGTTGCTCGAACTCACTCGAACCTACCAGCTGAGCTCACTCGCAGACCTCCTAGCGTTTCGGTATCGCTCCCCCTGGGTTGGAACAGTGACGACGCTTGTCATTTTAGTCGGCGTCACTCCGCTTATCGCTTTGCAAATTCGAGCTGTCGCAGACACCGCTGATATCTTATCGCCGGCCGCGTCGCACGGCTCTATCGCTGTTGGCTTTTGCGTTCTCATCACCCTTTTCGCCATTCTTTTTGGCACGTCGAGACGCCCGGGGCGCACTCAGCACGACGGACTCATGATGGCTATTGCGTTCGAGTCCCTAATTAAGCTTTTCGCTTTTTTAGTTGTTGGCGGATTCGCAATCTTCGGCGGCTTTGGCGGCTTCGACGAAATGCAGCACTGGTTACTTTCACAGCCTGATCTTCTGGGCAGTCTCGAAGACACTAACTATTTCAGCTCGTTTCATGTCATGGCACTGCTGTTTTTCTCCGCAGCTGTCGCGATGCCTCACATGTTCTATGTCACGTTTAACGGTAACGCAGGGCGAGGTGCACTCTCGTTTGCAAGCTGGGGACTCCCTCTCTATTTCCTCTTGATGAGCCTGCCGGTGCTTCCGATTCTATGGGCCGGCATACACGGAGGAAGCACCGTGCCGGTCGAATACTTCCCTGTGGCTATTGGGGTAGCTTTCGACCGACCTGGAATAAGCCTGCTTGCCTATCTCGGCGGTCTCTCTGCAGCGAGCGGATTAATTATTGTTATTACGTTGGCACTGTCTAATATGTGCCTGAATCACCTCATTTTGCCGATACAACAGCCGTCGGCCAGCAAAGATATCTACCGCTGGCTCATGCAGCGACGGCGAGTACTTATCACGGCGCTGATTTGGGCAGGTTTTGCCTTCCACTATCTACCCAGCGACAAGATCAGCATACAGCTCATGGGCACCGTTGCCTTTGCAGCGGGCCTTCAGTTCCTTCCCGGAATTGTTGCCATACTTTACTGGCCACAGGCGAATAAGCGCGGGTTCTTCGTCGGTCTTGCATCGGGCGTAGGTATTTGGTTTCCGCTATTCATGCTGCCATTGCTGTCCGAAACCTACAGCTTCAGCGACATAGTGATTAACTGGCGCGAAACGGCGGCGCTGTCGCTTATCATCAATTGCCTTGCCTTCATTTTTGGCTCGCTCTATTTTGGCAGCAGCGATGAAGAACGCAGCTCGGCAGACCTCTGCACCCTCGATACGATTAAGCGCCGCAAGCGCAGTGGTTTGGTGGCGAAATCAGCTGGGGACTTTATTAAGAGCCTCAGCAAGCCACTCGGGGAGCGCACTGCAACGCGCGAGGTTGGGCAGGCACTTAAAGACCTAGGTCTGAAAAAAGATGACCGTAGGCCATACGCGATGCGCCTTTTGCGAGGACGTCTCGAGGCAAACCTTTCAGGACTGCTTGGCCCCTCGATCGCACGCGAAATTATCGACAGCTACCTGCCGTATAGTATCGTTTCGCAACACGGCAGCTCGGACGTTACCGTAATCGAGAATCGAATCGAAGCCTACCGCAGCAATCTCTCAGGCATGGCTGCTGATCTCGACAATCTGCGCCGCTACCACCGCCAAATTTTGTTGGACCTTCCCCTCGGTGTTTGCTCTCTCAGCTCCGACCGCGAAATCATCATGTGGAATCGCGCGCTAGAGGAATTTACCGAAATCAACAGCGCCGACGTGGTCGGCTCCCAGCTAAGCGACTTGCCCGAACCATGGCTAACCCTGCTAGAGGACTTCATTGGCGAGGACATCGATCATTCCTATAAACAGAGTTTCGAGCTGGCTGCGGCTAAACGCACGGTCAATCTCCACAAAGCCCTTATCGAAGAAAGCGGCGAGACGGGCAGCAACGAAGGCCTGATCATTCTGATGGAAGACATGACGGAAACAGAGATCCTCGAGGCAGGTTTAACCCACAGTGAGAGACTGGCATCTATCGGACGTCTCGCCGCGGGCGTCGCGCATGAGATTGGCAATCCCATTACTGGCATCGCCTGCCTCGCTCAGATTATTCGAGATGAATACAAAGACAGCGAGCTTACAGGACTCGCTCAGCAAATCATTGAGCAGACAGACCGAACGTCGAAGATTCTGCAGTCACTCGTCAATTTTGCGCATGCAGGCACTAACAAGTTAATGCACGAAAACGAGCGTGTCCTGATAAGCGAATGCATCGCTCAGGCGCAAACCCTCGTCTCGCTCGACAAGAAGAACAAAGAGTTACAGCTTGAAATCGACTGCGATGCAGAAGCCGCAATTCTCGGCGACTCGCAGCGCCTCCTGCAGGTGCTCATCAACCTAATCAACAATGCCCGCGATGCTTCGCAGGCCGGCGGCACGATCGTACTTGCGGCTAAAAGCATGGGCAGCCACATTCATATTAGTGTGACGGATTTCGGCGTCGGTATACCGAATGCGATCAAAAGCCGTGTTTTCGACCCCTTCTTTACGACAAAGGAAGCAGGGGAAGGAACGGGATTAGGCCTCTCGCTGGTGTTTAGCATTGTTGAGGATTTGAACGGAAATATTGATATAATCAGCCCGTTCGATAGAACGCGAGGGACGGGCACGCAGGTATTACTAAAATTTCCCTGCTATGATCCCCAGCCAGCAGAGACTTCAGCATAACTATCACGACCTTAATCGGATTAGAGCAGACGCATGACAGCAGGAAACCACATTCTAGTCGTCGAAGATGAGGCGGTTATCCGCAGCTCACTTCGCCGTTTGCTCGAACGCCACGACTACAAGGTCAGCGAGGCCGGCAGCGTTCAAGAGGCACTTGATAATTTTGACATCAACAGCTTTGACGTTGTTCTAAGCGATTTAAGACTGCCAGGCGCACCAGGCACCGATCTAATCAAAGCGACAAATCGCCCCGTGCTCATTATGACGAGTTATTCGAGTATTCGCTCGGCAATTGATTCGATGAAGATGGGCGCAGTCGACTACATCGCTAAGCCTTTCGAACACTCCGAACTCCTAGAGTCAGTCTCCAAGGTGCTGCGTGATCACGCCGAAGGAATAGAACTCGCAACCGCTGACGAATTCGAGCCTCCTGTGCATGGCATGATAGGCAGCTGCCCTCAGATGATGGAACTGTTCCGGCGTATTCGAAAAGTCGCGCTCACCAACTCGACCGTGCTAATCAATGGCGAATCGGGTACGGGTAAAGAGCTAGTCGCGAGAGCAATCCACAAACTAAGCAGCCGCTGCGAAAGCGAAATGATTTCTGTTAATTGTGCAGCGATACCCGAGAATCTCATAGAGTCTGAGCTATTCGGCCACGAAAAAGGCGCCTTCACCGGAGCGACTGCGACAAGAACCGGTCTTGTCGAAGCCGCCCATGGCAGCACACTCTTCTTAGACGAAATCGGCGAACTGCCGCTTGAAGCACAAGCGCGACTGCTGCGCGTCCTTCAAGAAAGCGAAATTCGAAAAGTCGGTTCAGTGCAGTCTAAAAAAGTGGATGTTAGGCTGGTTGTCGCGACCCACCGAGATCTCAAGCAACTTGTGGTTGATGGCCTTTTCAGAGAAGACCTCTACTACCGCATTAACGTCATGACCCTGCTTATCCCTCCTCTGCGCGACAGGGGCAACGATATACTCGAACTTGCAGATGCGATACTTGTTCGAACCTGCAAGCGGCTAAAAACGCCGGTATTAAGCTTTGCCGAAAGTGCGAGCCTCGCTATTGCTAAATACTCTTGGCCGGGCAATGTAAGAGAGCTTGAAAACGCAATCGAACGCGCTGTCGTGCTCGCGGAAGACAAATTAATTGGTGAAGAGCTCCTCGCCATAGATACTGAGAAGCCAAAAACAGTCGAAACCGCTGCCGAGACGCCCATCGCGAGCGCAGCTGCGATAGAAGAGCTTTCGCTCGAGGACTACTTCCAGCGCTTCGTTGTCGAACATGAAGACAGCATGAATGAAACTCAGCTCGCGAAAAAACTGGGCATAAGCCGAAAGTGCCTTTGGGAACGACGCCAGCGGTTTGGAATCCCACGCAAAAAGAAGCAAGAAGCCTGATCTCTGTTACCGCTACCTATCTACCCACTTGCGAGCGCAAAATGGTAACAGCGTTACACAAAAAACTCTCTCCCCGACGACCGCGAAAACCTATAACTAATTGATTTAAATAGATTTTTATTTTGTGGCACGGTTACTGCAACTGATTAGAGCACAATAACAATAAATACTAATAATAAGAGTTAATAATAATAAAATGGCACGTTAAAGCTTCTGATTTGAGCGAAACTAGGTTGGTGCACAACAAAAAAACATTGTTAGATGACAATAAAAAAATTAGCCCAATAACAATATAAAACAGGGCTACTAACACTCTCTGAGTCCTTCGATAGCTCAACCTTTAGGGTATGAGTCATCGCTTTGGTGATATCGAAGTGGACTACAGACGAATTTGGGGATGCATTGCATCCCTTTTTCATTTCTTCGGCCTACTCCTATCACCGCCCAAATCCCCAAAGTGCCGCTCTTGCAAAATTCGGCACAACTTGGCCATTCAAATTCACTCTCTTTTAATCTCGGCATATCCGTGTATTATGCCGACTTTAACCGCGCTATCACTTTGTTGAGCGGATCACTCTTACCTCGCCTCGCCGTACCTCGTCTCGAAAATTACAGCGCAGGGCCTGAAATCGAGCTATGCCGATAGCAATGCACAAAGCAGACTCTTCCCAAGGCCTCGACAAGGCAACCTTAATCCCTCGCGATCAACATAACGTGTCGCGGCGCAATATCTCCGATAACGCCTTGAGCGTTTTGCGCAAACTCGACGCTGCAGGCTTCCAAGGTTATCTAGTGGGTGGGGGCGTGCGCGACTTGTTACTCGAAAAACGACCAAAAGACTTCGATATCGCCACCGATGCGACGCCCGAAGAACTGCGGAACCTCTTTCGCAATTCGCGCATTATTGGGCGCCGATTCAAAATAGTACATCTGCGTTATGGTCGTGAAATCATCGAGGCAACCACTTTCCGCGCGCCTCACGACATTGCGGTGGAACTCGGAGAAAACACTTCTCGCAAGGGCATACGCAACCTAGATTCAGCGCATTCCTCCGCTGGAATGATTCTTCGCGACAACGTATACGGCAACGTAGACGAGGATGCCCTGCGACGAGATTTCACCGTCAATGCACTCTATTATCGAACCACTGACTTCGCGATCCTCGATTTCAGCACCGGTATGCAAGACCTGAAAGAACGGAAAATCCGTATGATCGGCAACCCTACAGAGCGCTATAAGGAGGACCCCGTAAGAATGCTGAGGGCTCTGCGCTTTAGCGCAAAACTCGACTTCGAAATCGAGGAGGAGACGCTTAAGCCGATCAACGAGCTTGCCTACCTGTTAGAATCAATTTCGCCGGCTCGTCTCTTCGACGAAACGATAAAATTGCTCGCGAGCGGCCAAGCAGAGGCGACCTTCGCATTGCTGCGGAAATACCAGCCCGGGAATTACCTTTTCGCACCGACACTCCGTGCTTTGCTGACCAAATTTAAAGGCCGTGATAACGCCGCAGCGTTGCTGCAGCTTGCGCTAAAGAATACCGATACTCGGCTCGCCGAAGGAAAATCGGTCACCCCTGCATTCCTTTATGCCGCGCTACTCTGGCCAGTCGTCCAGCTCAAGCTCGAACTGAACTCCTCACCTAAACTCAATCTAACGCAGCAATTTAACGTAGCGACAAATAACGCCATTGCCGAACAACTGACCTATACTTCAATCCCGAAGCGTTTCACCCAGGTAACTAAAGAAATTTGGGAACTGCAGGCCAGACTGGAAACCCGTAACCGCAGAGCCGCCGAGGGTGTCTTTGACCATCCGCGATTTCGTGCAGCTTATGACTTCCTTTTACTCAGGGAAGACGGTGGCGAAAACCTTGGCGGCGTGGGCGCATGGTGGACTGAGTTCCAAGAGGCCAGTGCTGAGGAGCGAGAGCGCATGCTTGAACACCTGCCGCGCGAACAAAAACCGAGACGCAAGAATCGTCGCCGCAAGCCCTCACGCAAAGAAGGCTAGGAAACAGCAAAGATGGCTATCCGCTCAGTACCAAGGGTCGTAAAATAAAGCTTTAAGAGCAGACCAACAGCAAACCGTTCACCAACATTCACTCGACAACGCGGATCCCTCGACACCATGAGCAGTCAAAGCCAAGTTAGAAACGTCACTCTGACCACACTCTATAAAATTAAGGAGCGTGGCGAGAAGTTTGCCTGTCTTACAGCATACGACGCCTGTTTCGCAGGCATTGCGAGTGAGGCCGGCGTCGAAGTCTTGCTCGTTGGCGACTCGCTCGGCATGGTCTTGCAAGGACATGACAGCACACTCCCCGTAACCATGGACGACATGGTCTACCACATGCAATGCGTAAAGCGCGGTAACCGAGGCGCGCTTCTGGTTGCCGACTTGCCTTTCATGAGTTATGCCTCAGAGACTCAGACACTTGAAAACGCGGCTGCGCTGATGCGCGCGGGTGCTCACATGGTGAAATTAGAAGGCGGGGCATGGATCGAAAACACCACGCGCCTTCTGGCAGAACGCGGTATTCCCGTTTGCGCACACATGGGTCTTACGCCTCAGTCGATCAACCGTATAGGTGGCTTCTTCGTGCAAGGGCGCGATACCGCTCAGGCGCAGGCGATACTCCAAGAGGCGAAGATGCTGCAGGACGCCGGCGCAAGCGTTTTACTCCTCGAATGCGTGCCACGGGAACTGGCAAAGCTGGTTACTGACAGTCTCGATATTCCGGTCATTGGTATAGGCGCAGGTCCCGACACCACGGGGCAAATAATGGTGCTGCATGACGTGCTAGGGGTCTCCCCGATCACACCTAAATTTGTTAAGAATTTCCTGACCGAATCTACAGACGGTATCCCCGGCGCGCTGCGAAAGTATGTGGCCGATGTGAAATCTCAGGCATTCCCCGCAGAAGAACACTGCTTTAACTAGTCGGGCGCTCACTAGAAAATGCAAACATTTAAAACTATCGAGTCGCTTCAGTCGGCTCTCGGTGACGCGGCAAGTGGCACACTCGGCTTCGTTCCTACCATGGGCAACCTGCACGCAGGTCATCTGGCGCTCGTGGCCCGCGCACGCGCCGAACACGACCTCGTCGTCGTGAGCATTTTCGTCAATCCGTTGCAGTTCGGCGTTAACGAAGACCTCGACGCCTACCCGCGCACACTCGATGCAGATAGCTCTGCGCTTATTGACGCTGGCTGTGACGTACTGTTTTTGCCAAGCGCAGAGGAACTCTACGGCGACAACATGAAGGCTAGCACGCGGGTACGAGTGCCGGAGCTTGGCACCGATTACTGCGGCGCCAGTCGCCCCGGACATTTCGATGGCGTCACAACGGTGGTCGCAAAGCTGTTCAATATAGTGCAGCCAGATGCTGCCTATTTCGGGCTCAAGGACTATCAGCAGTTCTCAATTATTCGCAAAATGGTCTTCGATCTCGCGATGCCAGTGGTACTCCACGGAGTAGACACCGTCCGCGAATCAAGCGGACTCGCGCTATCCTCTCGCAATGGTTATCTTACGCCCGAGCAAAAAACACTCGCTCCTCTGCTTTACCAAACAATCAGCTCAATTGGAGAGGCCCTCGCCGCTGGCGAGAAGGATTTCATGCGCCTTACCCAAATGGGCAAACAACAGCTGCAGGAAGGCGGTTTTCAACCTGACTATCTCGCCATCGCTAATGCAACGTCCCTGCGCCCGGCGATGAAAGAAGATACCCATCTCGTTATACTCGTCGCCGCGTTCCTCGGCAGCACCCGTTTGATCGATAATCTTCGGATCTCGCTCTAGTTTCACTCGTAAGTTTTCTACCTACCCTGATTGCCTAAGTTAGCGGCGAAAGTCATTGGGCTTCGAGGGCTCGAGCAGCCGCCTGACCGCGTTGAGATGGGTGTGCCTTTACGGCATACTCAGAAACAGAATCACCCTCGGCGATCACGCCATTTCAGCGTCTTTGGAAAGCCCTTTTATGTCTAGCAGCAAGCTCTACCCCGTGACAGAACAAGCCGCCGCTCGTAGCCACCTTACCAGAGCGCAGTATGAGGCAATGTACGCCCAGTCTATCGAGAACCCGGAGGAGTTTTGGGCCGAGCAGGCCGGGAGTCTACTGCATTGGCACGAGCCATGGCGCTATGTGAGTGGCGGCAATTTTGCCACAGCAGACTCGAAATGGTTCGAGGGGGCGCGGCTGAACGTCGCCTATAACTGTATAGACAGGCACCTCGAGCATCGCTCGGCGCAAACAGCGATTATTTGGGAAGGCGACGACCCTAGCGACGATGCCCATATAACCTACAAAGCGCTGCATGAAGCGGTCGGCAGACTTGCTAACGCACTTAAAGCGCGCGGTGTAAAAAAAGGTGACAGAGTCTGTATTTATATGCCAATGATTCCAGAGGCGAGCTACGCGATGCTCGCCTGCGCCCGCATCGGCGCGGTGCATTCTGTCGTCTTCGGCGGCTTCTCCCCGGAGTCGCTAAAGGACCGTATTCTCGACTCGGACTGTCGGGTAGTGATCACCGCCGACGAAGGTGTTCGCGGGGGACGGGCAATACCGTTGAAGGCGAACGTCGACGCAGCGGTAGCAGACTGCCCCGGCGTTCACACCGTATTTGTCGTGCGCCGCACCCACGCAAAAATCAGTTGGGACGACGCTCGTGATGTCTGCTACCACCAAAGCACAAGCGTACAGTCTGCCGACTGCCCCATTGAGCTGATGGCGGCAGAGGACCCCTTATTTATACTTTACACGTCGGGATCGACTGGCAAACCCAAAGGAGTGCTTCACACTACCGCTGGCTACCTGCTCGGGGCGAGCATGACCCACAAATACGTATTCGATTACCACGAGGGCGATATTTACTGGTGCACCGCTGACGTAGGCTGGGTTACGGGTCATAGCTATATAGTCTACGGGCCGTTGGCCAACGGCGCGACAACTCTCATGTTCGAAGGGGTTCCAACCTATCCAGACGCCTCACGTTTTTGGCAGGTAATCGACAAGCATAAGGTAAATATTTTCTATACTGCACCGACAGCAATCCGGGCGCTAATGGCTGCTGGCGATGAGCCAGTCACACGCACTTCGCGCGCCTCGCTAAGGCTTTTGGGCAGCGTCGGTGAGCCTATCAATCCTGAAGCTTGGGAATGGTATTACAGAGTCGTAGGCGAGGGTCGATGCGCCATTGTCGACACATGGTGGCAAACTGAAACCGGCGCCATCATGATTACTCCGCTGCCCGGTGTCACCGACCTAAAACCAGGTTCGGCAACACTCCCCTTTTTCGGTGTAAAACCCCTATTACTCGACACCGAGGGAAACGAGCTCCAGGGAATTGCTACCGGCAATCTCGTCCTTGGGCAAACTTGGCCAAGTCAGCTTCGCAGCATCTATGGCGATCACCAGCGCTGCATCGATACTTATTTCAAAGCGTATCCGGGTTATTACTTTACTGGCGACAGCGCGCACCGAGATGAGGATGGCTATTACTGGGTAACCGGTCGCGTCGACGATGTGATCAATGTTTCAGGACATCGCTTGGGCACCGCCGAAATCGAAAGCGCGCTCGTCTTACATGAAAGCGTCGCCGAGGCGGCAGTCGTTGGCTATCCTCACGATATCAAAGGGCAAGCGATCTATGCCTATGTCACGCTTATGGATGGAATCGATGAATCGAGCGAGCTCAACGCCAATCTACGCGCATTCGTTGCAAGCGAAATCGGTGCTTTCGCGCGACCTGAGATAATTCAGTTTGCGCCCGGGCTGCCAAAAACTCGTTCAGGCAAAATCATGCGTCGGATTTTGCGAAAAATCGCAGCGAATGAACTCGAATCTCTCGGCGATACAACAACTCTCGCCGACCCAACCGTGGTCGACCAGCTTGTCGCCAAGCGAATAAATAAGTAACTATTCGCATGCTAGATCTGGCGATGAAGCCGAGAGGGTTTGGCGAACCCGCCTAAAGAGAACTAATGCAAGAAGTATTCAGCAGTGAAGACGCTCAACAAAAAACTATCTTAGGGCGGATACGCGCGCTCATTGCCGCTCTCGTTTCGCATTTTCCGTTGACGGGGCAAGGTAGCCTAGCACTGATTTTATCGGCAGGCGCTCTGCGTCTATTCGGCTATGGCAGCATGGACCTCGTCGTTTTCGCCCTATGCCTCTGTGCACTCTTCGTGGTGATAACCTCTCTCTTCGCAACAGTCATCGGCGGTCTGATCGTGCAGCGTCGCGTCATTCGAGCTTTGCAGAATCAATCGACCTCCCGGTCGGGTTACGCCTCCTTCGAGGCGGGATATTTCAATAGCACGGATTTTTCGCTCGTCGCGGTTCGCGGGCTTCCACTCATCCGCATCAATTGGCAAATCGTTTCGCCAGCGAACATAGAAACTTTAAACGAGCATCGACGAGATAATCGTCTACACGAAACGATCATTCCTGCGCGTCGAGGCAAAAGCGCCTCAATCACCCGCCGGTTCGAAGTCAGAGATGCACTCGGGTTCTGCAGCTATAGCTGGCTCGCAACACAACCTTTTCCTCACAGAACCCTTCCTCGCATAGGAGCCTATAAAGCAATCACACTCCAACGCGCGCGCGTTATGGAGGACGGCTTGCCTGATAACGGTGGTCGACCTGACGGCGACCGTATGGAAATCCGGCCCTATACGCCCGGAGACTCGGTGCGCGACATAATGTGGAAAGGCTTCGCCCGAAATCGACAGCTCAATGTTCGACTCCCCGAACGCAGCGTTGCATTCGACGACAAGGCCTGCGCTTACTTAGTGAGTGGCGTAGGCGACGAGGCAGCTTCAGCTCTGGCAAGACTAACGCTTGAATGCGGGTTGCTAGGCGACGATTGGCGCTTCGGTGCAGATACCCCCTCTCCTACCGGCACACTTGAATACCGGAGCCTTGAGGATGCGCTTGATGCTATTTCAGCGTCTGCCATGACCGACGAATCACGATTTAATAACCGTACATCAGACTCGGAATCCTATTATGGTCTAGACCGATTTATCGCCGCCACTCGATGTACTCAGTGCCTAGTTTTTGCCAGCGCGCGCGATTCAGCGGTGCTCAATAAGCTTGCCGCAACCGCTCACTCGGGCAGTTGTCGACTTAATCTAGTCGTCGGCGTAGACGTGCTCGGCAGACACACTCCTTCGGCGAGTTGGCAGAAAGCGCTGTGGCAGGAGTCCCGGTCCGCGCCTAAATCACCAAAGCTTTCTTCTACATCAGATTTGACGGCTCTGAGCCAGTGCGTAGAATCGATCGTACTAGTCGATAGAACCAGCGGAGATTTGCTAAAAATTTCCGACCTCGAGGATGCGATTCTTGGTTAAGCCGCTCCCAATTTCAGTAGACGCAGGCAGTGCTGCACGGTCGGCACGGAGTGACGGCGCCCGCCACTTTCGCAAAACCCAGTTTTTGCGCCTAACAGCTGTTGCCTTCGCTGCATGGCTTGTGAGCCTCCCTCTAACCATAGCGAGTGGCTCGTTAGGCGCAGTTTTGGGCGCCTTGCTTGTGCCATTCTTGCTCGATAGGTTCTACCAAACAGGCAGGCTAGCCCATTTTCGCTTGAGCGCTGCGATAGCCGTCGCACTGCTACTCGCATTAGTTGGCTTAATGGTTGCTAGCGTTCTGCGCAACGGCAGCGAGCTTAGCGAACTGCTAAGTGCTAACCCATTGGCTGCAGACAACCCATTAGCACTCTACAGCGTGGGAGAATTTATCGCAGGTTTCGCGTTAGCCGCAGCGCTCTGCGGCAGCTTGCATTTACTGTCGCAGCGGGGCGGTGCTGGAAGGCTATGCGAACTAGTATTTATTGCCTGTGCAATCGTCTTCACGCTTACCGCTCATCGCAACGGCATGATCGACCGCCCGTTCGTACTCGGCGACTTCGCTCTCATTCGTGGCTATGATCCTGCGTATTTATTGATGGGCATCGGTACTGTCTCTCTGCTCGTGCTCACAGCTATCAATATGCAAGAAACAAACAAGGTGCGCGCGGTTTACCATCTTGCCACTCTCATAGCTGTTTGCCTTTTACTTACTGTTTTTGTGAGCCGCTTCGGTCTACCGACCCCAGAGCTTACCAACGACCTCGGCCTCACGGGACAGCAAGGCAACGGGAGTCAAGAAGACAATCCCTTCCAGGACAGTACGAATGATCCAAAGGATAAAGCTGCGCCGGTCGCCGTCGTCGTTTTCCATGATGACTATGAACCCGTCGACGGATCATACTATTTCCGTGAATCTGCCTATTCACAATTCAACGGGCAACGTATCGACTACGCCACGCGTGCGGACATGGACACCGACCTTTTGACGGGTTTTGATCGCCCCATCGATTCGCGTGATTCCAATACCGAACAAGGCTTAGACTACGCGACTTCTCCCCTGTCCGAGGCACCGCGAATGGCGGTGCGAACCACAATTGGCACCCTAGTCCCTCACCGCTCACCCTTTGGACTAGACACGCCAACGGCGTTTAAACGCATCCCCAATCCAAATGCAACGCGCTTCGACAATGCGTATGAAGCTATTTCGCATGTCCCCCTTTTCGAGTTTGATATTCTATTGGGACGTAAGACTGGCAATGAAGCATGGAGCGCCGACGTTGCAGCAGAATACTTAACGTTACCCGATGATGATCGCTACGCAGAGCTGGCAGCGTCGTTAACCGCGCAATTAAAACCCGAATTCGCGCAGGACGATTTTGCACGCGCATGGACCATCAAACAGTATCTCGATGAAAATGGAATCTACAGCTTAAAAAACGCGCACGCGGCAGAACCCGACCCAGCAGCCTCCTTCCTCTTCGGTGACCTCACAGGCTACTGTGTTCACTTTGCTTTCTCGGCAGTTTATTTATACCGCAGCCTCGGCATACCCGCTCGCGTCGGCGTTGGTTATTCCGTTCCGGCAAGTAACCGAGCAGGCGGATCATCCTTACTCATACAGGCTATTCATGGACACGCGTGGCCCGAGGTATATTTTGAAGATGTGGGTTGGGTCATCATCGATCCGGCGCCCCAGCAGACGCTTGTAGATATGACCACCGACCCGCAGGATAATCTGCAGCAACTCCTCGGAGATATGCTGCGCAATGAATCGTCATTTGAGCAGTTTATTGACGCGCAGCGTGAGTCGGCTTTCGATCCCATAGCATTGCTGCGGCAATTAGGCCGCTACCTCACTATCGCTGCAGCATTTATCGTAATGCTCGGTTACCTTGCAAAAATACAACGTCGGTTCGCGCCACGCTTCGGAGCGGGGAAAAATCGATCACTGACAGGCTACAGAGCAACTCTCGATCGGCTCGCCGATGTGGGTCTGAGACGAGAATTTGGCGAATCTCGAGAAGCATTTGCAGCCCGTTGCTCTTTCTACACTCCGGGTCTCGCTAAGCTTACACACGCCCATTTAGCGGCAACATTGGGTAACACGTACTCTACATCGAATCTTAATCAATCTCGCACCAAGACCAACGACCATCCAAAGCTTAGCGCGTACGAATGGGATTCACTTGAACGATCGGTTTGCTCTGAACTAAAAACCAACTTCCCGTTATGGCGCAGACTGGTCGGCGCCCTGCATCCCTTTAGCTGGTCTACAACACGCTAGCCCGATTGGAGTTTTAAATGAGTTTAGACAACGTAACAGCGGACGATGATTCGCTCGCAATATCTGTTAGTTCCCCTTTAGATTCTTCAGATCCTCAACATGAACTGGCTGCTGCGCGCGAGACCTTAGTCAAACTCTCCGGCATCGTTAAAGAGACCGTTATAGGACGCGATGAGGTGATCGAGCTATGCATTATCGCGCTAGTTTCAGATGGCCATGTGCTACTGGAAGATTTTCCTGGCTCCGGAAAAACCACCCTTGCGAAAACTCTCGGTGAGGCGATAGTCAGCAAGAAAGTTCCACTAATGTCATCCGATAACTCAATTGCTGAACAGGATATTGCTGCTTTCCGACGCATTCAGTTTACACCCGACCTGCTGCCTTCTGATGTTACCGGCGTGCCAATTTTCGATCCGAGCAATAACAGCTTTCATTTTCGCCGCGGACCGCTGTTTGCGCACGTGGTGCTTGCTGACGAGATCAACCGCACATCACCCAAAGTGCAATCAGCGATGCTCGAAGCGATGGGGGAGAAACAGGTGTCCGTTGACAACACGACCTACCCACTTGGCGAGCTGTTTTTCGTTATCGCGACTCAAAACCCCTTAGATTTGGTTGGTACATACCCCCTGCCAACACCGCAGCTTGATCGATTTTTGTTTAAATTGACGATGGAACACATCGATCGTGACGCCGAGCTAGCTGTTTTATCAACCCACCTCGATCGACAACAGGGAAGCACACGCATTGCGACCGAGAATACAGTGACCCGAGAATCGCTCCTGAGCGCGCGTCGGATCATTGCGTCCAACGTAGTAATCAGCGACGCCATAAAAGTCGCACTGGTCGATATTTCGAGAGATTTGAGACGCGATTCACGTGTTCTCCAAGGCAATTCCACCCGCAGCATTGTGCTTATGCTGCCTGCGCTAAAAGCGGCGGCTGCACTCGACGGGCGTAATTATGTCAGTGCGGCCGACATCGAAAAACTACTACCGCAGGTGTTCGCTCACCGCCTCGAGCTCGCACCGGGTGCCGGCGACGTCTATGCACTGCTGCGCGAAATCATGATGCCAGCGATGGAGCAGCTTGCCCGATCCACCCTTCGATAGAGCAGACGCCCTAGGCTGATGCGCGAGGATATTCGCGAGGATGATTGATAACTTTGCAGGTAAAATGCCGACGTTAACCGGTCGCTCGTTCAGACAGCGTCCTCTGATTGATGCTACCCTTTACCTTTTGTGCGCGTTACTTTCGCTTACTCTGAGCATCTCTGCTAAGGGACAAGACCTTACCGAAATCGAACTGCCTACGCCGGAGATTTGCTTCGGCCTGCGAACTATTGTCGAACCTCAAGCCCTCGCTGTGTGTAGCGCGCTCGATGCTAATTTGCGTATTCGCGCACGCGAGCTCGCAGAGCAATGGTTGACCACGGCGCCGGATTCTGCAGCAGCGCATTACACCCTTGCAGAGGTATTATTATCGGTTGAAGGCAATGTCCCACGCGCACTATTCCACCTGAATCAGGCCGAAGCCAAGAGTAAAATCCGCTCGTTTGACCAGATGATAGAGGTAAGCGCCGAGGCGCCATTAGACGCAAAACCGGAGACGCCGCTGTGGCACTACCTTACCCTGAATCAACTGGCATCCGTTCATCAGCTTATCGGTAATCAGGAGGACTCTCTCCGCTACTTGGATGCATTGACGGAAGCCTACGGGGTTAACCTCGAATCCTACAAAGGCTGGCCACTAATCAAGCTCGGCCGTTTCGAAGACGCGCGGCAAAGTGCGCTGCGGGTCTTAGCCGCAGAGGACGTGGACCGATTCTCCGAAGCGCAGGCTTGGAATACTCTCTGCGCGGTAGAACTCAGCGAGCCTCAAGAAAATCTCTCGGCACCAGCCTGCGATAAAGCACTTGAACTTGACGAAGCAGCACAGAGTGACCGACCGGAATTAAGCACAGTGACGCTCACTAACGCTGCGGAAGTCGCCCTAAGCAGACTCCGTGTCGATCAAGCAGAAAATTTAATCGACAGGGCCACTCGCTATCCAAATCCGAGCAGCGTGTCCAACCCTTGGATTCAGAAGCTCTATCTGACACTCGCGCAGGGTCGATTCGACGATGCGCAGAGCGCACTAGGGCAAATGTTAATCTGGCGTAACAGACAAGATCCTCTGATTGGCGTCAGTAATCGTGCTGAACATTTCCTCGTAAGCGCGGCCTTTCTGCTCATTGCAGGCTACACGGAAGATGCGGCGCGCCTCGCCGAATCTGCCTTGAATCAGCCGGATCGTAACGGGAATTTTAGCGCAGACGATGCGCAAAAAGATGCGATCGCGGCACTGCTTACTACCCTCGCCTATCGCGCTGATTACGAACGTCAACTTGAGCATGCCGCAGCGCAAGACTGGCAACTGAGGCTTTCCTTAGTCGCCAAAGCGCAACTCACGCGACTCGCGGCCTGGCGCGCTGGCCGCCGTGCCGCATCTCTTTTCGCTAACGCCGAAATCATGCGCGATCGACTCCGCCCCTATGCGCCGCTCGATGTACACATACCAGAATGGATGGAGCCCGAGATCGCAAAACTACTGGGAGCCGGCGTTTTTGACCTGCTTATCGCCGACGCGGAAATCCGAGGTTCCTTCCGTGGCGCGGCGGGCTACAAACATGTTTTTGAAACTGAGACAGCCGCGCTGCAAGAGGAGTTCGACAGGGTCATCAGCGAGGGCATGCTTGCTCTTTCGCTGCTTCCAAGCGCCGAAGTCTTGCTACGCGCACGCGTGCACTGGCATCTAGCTCACGCGCATTGGAGTAAAGGCGATGCCCTTATGGCGCGCTCCCTGTTGAGCACCTCCCTGCGACAAGATCCAAGCCTCGCCCGTCGACTGGGCGGCAATATCCCAATAGCACTTAGCCACGATGGGAGTGAGCTCGCGCTCGCACTAGCCTCTAAGCTTGCCGCGTCACCTCGGTTCGACGCGACACCCGAGGGGCTCGCATTAGAAATCGCGGCAACCTCACTTTGCCTGCGCGACAGCGAAGGCGCGGTGCTTTCGTGCTACACTCCGAAATCCGGCGAGCTAGATCCCGCAGAAATGGCCGTCGAGTTTCAACGTCAGCTTTTCGGTATCGGAGTCGATCTGAGCAAAGCTCAACTCTCGGCGCTCATGGGCGCGAGCGTGGTGTTGAGATCACAGAGTTACGGTAGCGAAAGCGCATTACCGAATTTTTAAATAAGCAACGCTAACTGTATTGCCACAGCGGCTCGCTGCGAGAAATAAGAAGTCATGGAGAACACCCTAGCAAAGCGAGTCATCGTCCTCCTGGCGGCAACCTCTGCACTCGGACCAACGGCGATGCAAATATTGCTGCCGGCAATACCAGTGATCAAAGAAACTTTCGAGGTTAGCGCCGAGGTTGCTCAGCTAACCCTCAGCCTGTCCATGTTCGCGATTGCGATAGGCACTCTCACCTACGGACCGCTTTCGGATCAGTTCGGCCGGCGTCCCATCATGATTTTAGGCCTCTGCATTACGATTATCGGCTCGCTATTCTGCTTTTTCGCGAACACAATCGAGATGCTTATCACAGGGCGAATCATTCAGGCGTTTGGCGGCGCTGTCGGGCTCGTGCTGGCCCGCGCGATTGTGAGAGATGTCTATGGCCCTGAGCAGGCTGCACGAGTCATTGCAACGCTCGTTATGGTAATGGTCGTGATGCCAATGTTCTCACCTGCCGTGGGTGGCGAACTTATGTCTCGCTTTGGCTGGGAATCGGTATTTCTGGTCATGGCAGCTCTCAGCCTAGGAATAATGCTGGTACTGCGCGCGTCTCTCGCCGAGACCTTGGCGGAGCCGGTGCCATTTGAAGGCATCGGCGCGATGTTAGGAAACTTCGCCCATCTATTTCGCTCGCGCGCATTCAGGGGGTATGCCTTCTGCGTTAGCTTTGTGTCAGTCGTGTTTTTTGCCTTTATCTCAGCTGCACCCGAAATCATGATTACCGTACTTAAGCGTCCACCAACGGAGTACGGCTACTATTTCATTATGGTGCCACTAGGATTTATGACCGGCAATTACATTGCGCGTCATTTTGGTCGAACGCTCGGCATCAATCGTTTAATAATGCTTGGCGCGAGCACGGGCATCATTGGAATCGTCTGTGCCATTGCGCTGCAGCTGCTCGGCTTCCATCACCCGCTCGCCCTATTTATTCCTGTCGCCGTCGCTGTGCTCGGCAATGGTATTACCCTGCCCAATGCGCAAGCTGCCGCGATTAATGAATTTCCGCGATTCGCAGGCACAGCCTCTGGCCTCACAGGTTTTTTACAGATGGCTTTTTCGGCGATCGCAGCGCAGCTTGTAGCAATCATCTTTAACGGCACCGTGTATCCGCTGCTTCTCATGATGCTCGCCGCATCGGTCGCCTCATTGCTGTTTTTCTTAGTAGGGACCCGCGTGGTCACTTCGCAATAAATCGATATCTCTCTAGATTGAGTCAACGCTTCTGAGGATTTTAAAGTCTCAGCAGCTGCTCACAAAAGCCCTGCTCGTCTCGCAAACATCGAACGTCTAGAATGAGTGAGCCATCTGAGAGTCGGCCGATGATGGGCTTGGGCAATGCGCGCAATCTAGCTGCGAGTTTAGTCAATGCTGCGTCGCTCTGTCCCGGGCGCAGAGAGACAGAAATAGCGCGGCTCGGCATCAATTCTAACGGCAATGCACCACTGCCAATTTGACTTTTACAATCAATTATCTCGACCGCAAACGCATCGCCGACCGCCTCACTAACGACCGGTAGAATACGCGCTATCGATGCGTCAATCTCTTGGAGTGACCGTGTTAGATCTACTAACAGAGGCAAGCGCTGCGGAAGCGATTCTGGATCTCGATAGAGCTGTAAAACAGACAACAATCCCGCTAGCACTGTCTTGTCGACACGCAAAGCACGCTTGAGCGGATTGGCCTTGATACGCTTTATAAGATCAGCGCGACCCACGATGATTCCCGACTGCGGCCCACCCAAAAGTTTATCGCCGCTAAAAGTAACGAGGTCGGCACCTGCTTCGATAGTCGCCCTCACCGTGGGCTCTGGCGGAAGTCCGAAGCGCGCCATATCGACAAGACAGCCACTCCCGAGGTCAGAGACAAACGGTATACCTGCGTTGTGAGCGATGTCAGCGAGCACTGATTCGGGAACCGCACTTGTAAATCCGCGTATTTCATAATTGCTGGCATGTACTTTCATCACCAAGGCTGTTTTAGGCGTGAGCGCTGATTCGAAATCGCGCGCGTGAGTCCGATTGGTAGTACCCACTTCACGAAGTATCGCACCGGCGCTTTCCATCACATCAGGTATGCGGAAGGCACCGCCGATTTCTACGAGTTCGCCACGAGAAATCAACACCTCCCGCTCTCTAGCGAGTGTATTAAGGAGTAACACGACTGCTGCCGCGTTGTTATTCACGACCGTTGCCGCTTCGGCGCCGGTAAGCTCGCAAATAAGACCCTCCAGATGCGCGTCTCTATCGCCCCGCTTGCCCGTGTGCAAGTTATATTCGAGGTCGACTGCTTCACCGGCGGCTATGGCCATCGCTGCTATCGCCGAGTCAGGCAATCTCGATCGCCCGAGGTTAGTATGAATAACTGTACCCGTGAGATTAAAAACCGGTCGAAACAGCGGTTGGTACTCCGACTCGATTCTCAACACCGCTGCCTCGGCTACACGCTGACCTATTTCCTCCCGCGAGTGGTTTAAAAACTCACCCGCAGCACGCGCCATTTCGCGGCGGAGAATCTCGACCTCGGATCGAATGGCTAATTTTACTGGCTCACGACCATAGGCCGTGATCGCGGAATGCACCACCTGCTCTTTGAGAATACTATCGACTGGGGGAATTAGCGCGAACGCTCGTTGATCACTCATGGTTTAAATCCATCTCGGAAGTCGGCTAGGCTGCTAGCATAGCCTGCACAGCTCATGAGGTGAATGTACGGAATAGTCGCTACACGCGCAATCAAGACTTAAAGTCAGCACGGGTTTGTGAGATAAAGCAGCCTAGGTACTATGAGCAACCATAACCGACGCGCTATTGATAAAGCGAAACGGAAAGAGTAAGTCAGAAAGACAGGACAAAGAGGACAATGCAAACCAGACATCCGTTGATTATCGCCAATAACTTTCATCCGCCGACAATCGAGGCATTGGATGCAATCTACGACACGGTTCATCTTTGGACTCTCAATGAAGACCAAAAACGGGCAACATTGGCCTCGCTCGAGGGTCGCTGTATCGCTGCAGCGTCTGCCTCATGGGCGACAGACCCGCTGCTTTATACCCTCGATTCACTTGAACTCATCTCCTGCTTTGGCGTTGGCGTCGATGGTATCGATTTTGCTGCAACCAAGCGCTGCAACATCAAGGTAACGAATACACCAAGCGTCCTTGACGATGCCGTGGCTGATATTGCGATAGGACTCATCATCGCCTGTGCGCGAAGATTTGTCGCTGCGGATGCCTTCGTGCGCGAAGGAAAGTGGCCAAAGGGCCCTCTCCCCCTCGGAAAGAGTCTCGCAGGTAAAACACTGGGAATTGCAGGCCTTGGGCGTATTGGGCAGGAAGTCGCCGACAGAGCGAAAGGATTCAAACTCAACATTGCGTACCATAACCGCAAGCCGAAAGACTGCGACTATGCGTATTTTCAAACGCTTAATGAACTCGCTCACGCGAGTGACATTGTCGTAAACGTCCTGCCGGGAGGACCTGCAACATTCAAATTATTCGATGCGTCATTTTTCGAGAGTCTCGGCGCTGAGGGCATATTTATCAATGTTGGCCGGGGCCAAAGTGTCGACGAGGCCGCGCTCGTTACTGCATTGCAAGACAAGAGGATTGCCGCTGCGGGACTCGATGTTTACGCCCAAGAACCGTCTGTTCCCGCTGAACTGGTCGCAATGGATAATGTCGTACTCCTGCCACACATTGGCAGCGCGACGGGTGAAACAAGAGCCGCGATGGGCAATCTTGTTAAGGCGAATTTAGCCTCGTATTTTGAAGACCGAACGCTGGTCAGTGAATTTTTCGCAGACTAAGGAGCTAGACCGAACGGATCACTCTGTTATGTAGAAATAGACGTACCGCGCCTCCGTGTCATAACACATATCTTCCTCTCCAGTAAAAACACGCGGATCGGTCAGGTCGATCTCCACGAATAGGTCTTTATAGGAGGAGCTTAATGAGTTGTAGACTACCTCCTGAACAATAAGCAGATGAAAATACTCGATACCCATTTTTGCCGCATGCTTGCTGAATAGGTCCCATAGTTCGGGCCTCTTACGTAATTCCTCATATTTGGCCGCCTGAATAATCGCCTCACCATACAAATCATAAGACCGAATACCGGCGCTCTGAAACGTCCCCTGTATCGAATTATAGGCGAGCCCGATTGCTGCTTTAATTGGTCGTAAATAGTTGAATTTCTCGACCTCCTTATTAAAGGCATCGAGCATGGTCAGGGCAGTTGAAACCGCGCTATCGGCAAGCGATCTAGCCTCAGTCGGGAGAAAAGGGTATCCCACAGTGCTGATAAATCCATCTCCGGTTTCTTTCAATCGAAACGCACGCGATCGCAATGGATTATGTTCATAACCACGCATGCAGATTTCTAAGAATGATTCGAATACCTTCAGAAAAAACTCCTGCGTTTTCTCGTGCTTTATTTCAGCAGAACGCTGAACATCAAATACGCTCACGATTGCCTTGCCTTCCTTCAGCGGCATTGTCGCCTCTAGCTCCTCTCCATTCTTTATCATCTCAAGTTGATGCGAGTAGACTAATTTGGAGAGCTGTTTAACTAAGTGTTGTCGCGTGCTTGCATCCGTAGATCGTGAGTAGAACCGCGCTCTGACGCCGTCATAGAAAATCCAGCTGACAACCGAACCCAACAGAAACCCCTGTAATAGCTGAAGAACACTGGCAGCGAAAAACTCTTTGTCGACCGCAAAGATCAGCGCCGAAAAGAACACCGTTAAGAGAAGGTTTCTAACAATAGTGAATTGATAGGTCGCATGATAGGAAAGCGCAATGACAATCAATAGGATGAAGTTCACTTGGCCTGCCAAGCGGTTACTCAAGACCTCCCTTTCGACTTGCGTATCCACGTTGGTGAATAAGAGGTAGCAAATAAATGCAAAGCTCAGTAATGAAGTGATGCTTACAGTATCTACGATTACAGGACTAAATTTTTCGATACCCGAGTAGAAATTAATTACTAATGGGAACAGGACTACGATAATAACGGGCAGTGCATAGGCAAAAAGGGTGAGCGGGGCATCCGGATTATTGGTCTGAATCGCATAACGGTAAGTTGCGACTGAGGTGATCAGAATAAGCACTAAAAACACCCTACCTACCCAGCCACGAATAAGCTGTGAAGCCTCATCGCATAGTTCATAGCCGAACTCCTGTAGATGGTCTCGGCAATACGCAGAGTACTTTTGGCGCTCCCCTTTTAACTCTGGCACAACCACCTCATCATATCTTTCAGAATTAATATCGCCTGCACCGCCGCCCTTTTGGGGCCGTCACTTTGTCCAATTTAGATAGAGAGAGAGGGAACTAGATCACAGTTTAGACACGGAGAGCTGCGGTAATCGTATAAAGACCCGACTAAAGCCTTGAATGATTCAATTACGGATTACTTCCCCGTTCGTATACGCAGCCATTCGCATCTAACGCATAACTCTTTCAACCAGACAGCCAAGGGTTTGAGATGAACGACTTTATTGCGCGACCCATAGTCGAAAACCTCCTTTTCGCCTTGTTTGTCCTCATTGTTTGTTCATTGGTCCTAGCTAGGTTCACAGTGTTTAAGACGACCAACAGACGAAGCCTAGTCGGAAGTTTTTTTTATGACCCAATTGTTGCCATCCATATTGGATTCACGGCTTACAGTTATTTTACAAGCAGCTACAACGATTCTATTCCGCTGATTATGCCTTTCATTTTCTATTTAGGTGGCGGCTCACTTTTTTTCTGGGCGATAAAAACCACCCGGGAGTTAAGTTTCGCTCTTAGCAACATCCCGGAAAAATTAGTAAGCCGCGGCGCATTTTTAGTGGTTCGTCATCCTTACTATACCTCTTACATTCTTACATGGACGGCCTCTTGTTTGGCTTATTCCTCCTCGGTGATCTGGGCTACGCAAATTTACCTAGCAGCTTTCTATGTTTACTCGGCGAGAGAAGAAGAAAAGAAACTATTACAAGGCAAGTACGCAGCTGACTATCAAATTTATCAACACACAGTAGGCATGTTCCTACCGAGGATGACACTATGGCTAAGTTAAACTTTAGGAAAATTTCTGAGCCCTACGAAATAGAAAATTTCTTTACCCTGGCAACTCATCATAGTGGCGTTCGCCTGCCCTCTGCCTATGCCGAGCGTGCGACTATCTACGGCGCCTTTATTGGTGATCACTTGGCGGGTGGCTACATGTTGGTCACAAAGCCCGACTATCGGACTCTGATGTTCGTCCCGGATCACTGCAAACGGGAGCATGCGTTTTTCGGCAATAGCGCCTATGAAATGATGGAAATCAATGCGCTCTGGCTTGGAACACGGATCAAGACACCACAGATGCAGCTCCGCTTTTGGACAAATCTCATCCTTACTGTTTTTTTCTGTAGAAAAAAATACCTTCTATTGCTCAGCAACACGAAAAACAAGACGATCCTCAGGCTAGTGCAGATGGCTAATCCGACGATTCTATACGAAGGTCCGCCACAGCTTGCCGGCGGCCAATCTAAGCATCAGAGTATTCGGGTTGGCTACACTACGCGCTGGAGCATACTCCTTCATTTTCCGCGCTACCTGAAGGAAATCGCTGATCGAAAAAGACGCTTCAAGGAAACGCGACGAGCACAAATAGCGCATTAATTGGCGCGGGACGTGCCCGCCCAATAGTTTTCTTGATCGGTGCATTGATCACGCCACGCGGCCATCTGCCGTGGATTGACAATTTGCAACGCGCTAAGCGCTAGATTTTGCATGGCCATTGATTTATTCTCCTCCCTTTCGGATACGGCGTGGTCGTATTCGCGACCTAAGAAAACAACCCGCTAGCAGATTCCACCTCCAACGTATCGATTTCCGGACCGAGCAAGAGTACTTGCTGCGGTAGTGCAGCGCTTTCGATTGGTGGAGCTCTTGTGAAAGCGGGCGAGTAGCTTATTTGAGGGTAACCAAGAGTCATGAGCAAGAACACTAAGGCCGTAGTAAAAAAACAAGCAAAAACAAAAGCCTCGACAAAAAATACAACCGCCAACAACCGCGTCGCAGCTAACTACGTCTATGCCTTTGGCAAGAAAACTGACGGCAATGCAACCATGCGCGACCTACTCGGCGGCAAAGGCGCTAACCTCGCAGAGATGGCGTCTATTGGCCTTCCAGTCCCTCCCGGCTTCACGATAAGCACCGAAGTGTGCGGCTACTACTACGATAACGGCAGGACCTACCCTGCGTCGCTCTCTAAATCCGTCCTAAAGGCGATCAAACAGATCGAAAGCCAGCTCGGCAAAAGCTTCGGCGGGCGCAGTAATCCATTACTCGTGTCGGTTCGCTCCGGCGCACGCGATTCTATGCCGGGGATGATGGACACAATCCTCAATCTCGGTCTCAACGACGTGACGGTCGAAGGTCTCGCCGAGATCTCAGGAAACCCTCGTTTCGCTTGGGATTGCTACAGAAGATTCATACAAATGTATGGCGACGTCGTCATGGGTGTGCAAGCACGCTCAGAGGAAGAAGAAGACCCCTTCCACGAGATTCTCGAAAAAATGAAGCGCAAGCTTAAAATCGAGACAGACAGTGACCTGAGCACAGAAAATCTGAAAACACTCGTTGACCAATATAAGGCGCTAATTCGCAAGCGCACCCGTTCAGCTTTCCCGCAGGATGTGTTTGAGCAGCTGTGGGGCGCAACCAGCGCTGTGTTTAGCTCATGGCGCAACGAGCGCGCTATTCTCTACCGTCAGCAGTATGCGATCCCCGCTGAATGGGGCACCGCAGTTAATATCCAGGCTATGGTATTCGGTAATGCCGGAGACGATAGCGCAACGGGTGTGGCATTTACTCGCGACCCCGCAAACGGCGAAAAAGTCTTCTACGGCGAATACCTTATCAACGCGCAGGGAGAAGACGTGGTTGCGGGAGTCCGAACCCCTAATGCAATTGCTCAGCTCGCAAACGAATTGCCTCAGAGCTACCGTGATCTTGAGAAAGTGCGTAACAAATTAGAGAAGCACTTTAAAGATATGCAGGACTTCGAGTTCACAATAGAGCGAGGCCGCCTGTTTATCCTGCAGACACGAAACGGGAAGCGCACCGGCCTCGCGGCCGTTCGCATCGCCGTTGAGATGCAGCGCGAGCGACTTATGAATCAAGAAACCGCGCTGTTGAAAATTCCTGCAGAATCTATCGATTCTCTGCTCGTTCCTGTTTTCGACCCTAAAGCGCTTAAAGCTGCGCCGGTCATCGGCAAGGGCCTGCCCGCGGGCCCAGGCGCCGCAACCGGTCGCATTGCCTTTACCGCTGCGACCGCGGAAGCTGAGACACGCAAGGGCAATAAGGTTGTTCTTTGCCGCAATGAAACCTCACCCGACGACCTCAAGGGAATGTTGCATTCGCAAGGAATTTTGACGTCACGCGGCGGTGTCTCGTCACACGCAGCACTTGTCGCTAGGCAACTCGGCAAAGTCTGTATTTGTGGAGCCAGCGAGATCGTCATTAACTACGAGAAGAAGACTCTTACCGCAGGGAAAGTGGTCCTTAAAGAAGGTGATTACATCTCGATCGATGGCAGTACCGGCCTAATCTACAAGGGCATGATCGAAAGCGCTGACTCTGAGGTTAAGCGCGTGCTCGAGGGTAGTCTCAAGGCCAACAAGAGCTATACCTATGAGCTATTTCAAACGGTAATGAGTTGGGCCGACAAATACCGCACATTAAACGTTCGCACCAATGCCGACACGCCAGCGATGGCTAAACAAGCGGTAGCATTCGGCGCTGAAGGTATCGGCCTTTGCCGAACAGAACATATGTTCTTCGACGGCGAGCGCATCGACATTATGCGCCAAATGATTCTTGCCGCAGACGAAGTGCAGCGCCGTTCAGCACTCAAAAAACTACTTCCCTTCCAAAAGAAAGACTTCGTGGGGCTATTCAAGGCAATGGAAGGTCGCCCAGTAACAATTCGTCTTCTCGATCCGCCTTTACATGAATTTCTCCCACACGACGACGTCGTCCGTCGCCAGCTTGCAGAGAAACTCGGCGTGCCTTTTGATTTCGTGATCGATCGCATCAAAGCCCTTCACGAAGAAAATCCCATGCTCGGTTGCCGCGGCTGCCGACTTGGCATCATCTACCCCGAGATTACCGAAATGCAGGCCCGCGCGCTGTTCGAGGCTGCGGCTCAAGTGAGCAAAGGTAAAAAAGCGATCAAGATCAAAGCCGAGATTATGATTCCTCTCGTCGGTTTCCGCGCCGAGCTCGCAGACCAACTCAAAATTGTGCACCGGGTCGCTGCAGAGGTCATGAAAAAGCACAAGATCAAGATCGACTACCTAGTAGGCACTATGATCGAGGTGCCGCGCGCTGCAATCACCGCCGATGAAATCGCACACGAAGCAGATTTCTTCAGCTTTGGCACCAACGATCTGACGCAGACCACCTTGGGTCTCAGCCGTGATGATATGGGTCTGTTTTACGATCAATACCAAAGCAAAGAAATTTATAACCAAAATCCGTTTGCTAGCCTTGATCAAACCGGCGTAGGCAAACTTGTCGACCTCGCAGTTGAGCGCGGCCGACAGACTAAGCCAAATATAAAGCTTGGTATTTGTGGCGAACACGCAGGCGACCCGATGTCTATAGACTTCTGCCACCGTGCGGGTCTCAACTATGTTAGTTGTTCTCCACCCCGAGTACCTATTGCCCGACTAGCCGCTGCTCAGGCGAGGCTGCGGAATAAATAGGAGACTGTTTTACCGTTTGCGAAGTGAGTTGATCGACCATAGAAAACCCGCGGTTGCCTTAAGCGATCGCGGTTTTTTTTCGCCGCCACGCGGTCGAGATCATCACAGTCTGCTAAGCATTCGGCTGAGAGCGCGAATGCACGAAGTATTTGTGCAATGCAGCAGTTTCGGGTACTTTCGAGTCAATAAGACTCTATTCGAAGGAGCCCACCCAATGTCCATTCGCAAAACCCCCACTACTGCTTTTCGCCCGGTTTTAGAAACGCTGACCCACACTCTCGCTATCCGTCACGCTTTCCTTGTTGCATTTGTGGCCTGCACCTCATTGTCCACGGCAGCAGCGCAAGACTACACTGCACCAAGAACCGAGTGGGGACAGCCGGACTTACAGGGCGTGTGGAATTTCTCCTCTGACCGACCGATGATTAGGCCTAGCCAATTTGGCGAACGCGAGTTTCTCTCGGAAGCAGAGATTACTCGTATCGAAGCACTTGCCGCAGCCCGTGATGCCAACTCAGATAGCGCCCTGCCCATAGCCGGGGTGGACGAGTCTTACAACGATTTCTGGATTGAGAATGCCGGTATTGGCGGCTTAAAACGCACATCGCACATAGTCTATCCTAGAGACGGCCAACTCCCTCCTTTCGCCGACACAGCTATCAACCAAAAAGGCAATTACGGCGGTGAAGATACCGGCGAATCGCGCCCGGCACGGATTCTTGCAGGTGGCATCGGCACCGATGGGCCTGAAGATCGGGGGCTTTCCGAGCGTTGCATAGTAGGGTTTAACTCTGGCCCTCCGTTTATCCCTAGCCTTTACAATAACAATGTGCAGATTTTCCAAAGCAGAGATCACGCGGTGCTCTTAACCGAGATGATCCACGATGCCCGGATCGTGCCGCTCGCCAACTCGGCGGCCGAGCACCATGCACTGCATGAGGACATTCGCCTTTGGACCGGCGACTCTCGCGGCTACTGGGATGGCGACACGCTTGTAGTGATCACAAAAAACTTTAACGACCTCACTACGAGCTTCAATGCACATGGCACTGCGTTCGACAAGATACTGACAGAGCGTTTCACACGCACTGCCGCCGACACCGTTGATTATGAATTCACAGTCGACGACCAAACAACTTTCACGGACAAGATTGTCGCGATTGTCGAGATGACAAAGGTAGCCGGCCAACTCTATGAATACGCCTGCCATGAAGGCAACTACGGCATGGTTAATATTCTGCGCGGTGCGCGCGCGCAGGAGGCGCGCGAGGCTCAGGAGGCTGACTAAAACACAAAGCACCAACCACGCCAGCCAGACTCTCATTAACTCTCAACAAATACCCTAAAGAAGGATCGAGACTATGAGTAGCAGTCTTCTTGCCCTACTCGCGTTCACGCCGATACTCGTCGTCGGGGTCTTGCTCGTCGTCCTCCGCTGGCCTGCCAGCCGCGCCATGCCAGTCGCCTACTTGATCGTTGCCGGACTCGCCATAGGCGTTTGGCGGGTGCCCGGCACACAGGTGCTCGCTGCGAGTATTAACGGCCTTATCATTGCCGCCACACTTATCTACATCATTTTTGGTGCCATTCTGCTGCTAAACACCCTGCAACGCAGCGGTGCAATGCGTGCTATTCGCGCAGGATTCTCAGATATCACTCCCGATAGGCGCATTCAGGTAATTATTATCGCCTGGCTGTTCGGCTCGTTTATCGAAGGTTCGGCCGGCTTCGGCACGCCGGCCGCTGTTGCGGTGCCGCTTATGGTGGGCTTAGGTTTTCCCGCGATGGCAGCCGTCGTCGCTGGCATGATAATTCAGAGTACGCCGGTGTCGTTTGGGGCCATGGGCACACCTATTCTAGTTGGTCTCGGTACGGGGCTCTCAGCAGACCCCGATATGGCTGAGTTCGCAACCAGCCTAGGTTTCGAGCGCTGGGATCTCTTCCTTGCCAATATCGCTGCGCGCGTCGCTTTAATCCATGCCATCGCAGGCACGTTCATCCCTCTTTTAGTTGTTGCGACGATGACCCGCTTCTTCGGAATAAAACGAAGCTTCGCCGAAGGGCTCGAGGTTTGGCGATTTGCACTTTTTGCTGCGTTCTCTATGACGATACCCTATCTTTTAGTTGCTACTCTTCTCGGACCCGAATTCCCTTCGATGTTCGGCGGTCTCATCGGTCTCGCCATCGTAATTCCTGCAGCGAAGCGCGGGTTTCTTATGCCCGCCAAAGGGCGCGAATGGCGCTTTCCGGAGCGCGCAGCTTGGGAGCCCGACTGGAGCAGCACACTCACCGTGCCCGCCGAAAAAGATGACGATGACCAAACGCCAATGATGAGTCTTTTGCGCGCTTGGTCTCCCTATTTTGTCATTGCGGTGCTGTTAGTAATTACTCGCCTGCGGATTCTCGATCTCGAGTCAGTGCTGCGTAGCGCGCATCCACTCATAACGTGGGCATGGCCACAGATTTTTGGCAGCTCGATCTCTGCGTCCTTTCAGCCGTTATGGTCGCCTGGAAGCATTTTTATTCTCGCTTCGGTCATCACGATAGGACTTCATAGACTTCCCCTTGCGCAATTTTCACGCGGTGTAGGTGACTCACTAAGAACTCTCGCACCAGCGTCTATGGCGCTTATCTTCACCGTGCCCATGGTTCAGGTTTTCATTAATTCCAGCGATGGCGCAGCTGGCTTTGAGCAAATGCCGCTTGCGCTCGCAGAAGGCGTGGCAGTGCTAACTGGGGCAGCATGGCCTCTATTTTCACCCTTTATTGGTGGCCTCGGTGCATTCGTTGCCGGCAGTAATACCGTGAGCAATATGATGTTCTCTCTTTTCCAATTTGGGGTTGGTGAACGCATCGGCTACGACCCTCTCTGGATTGTCGCCCTGCAAGCGGTAGGTGGCGCCGCAGGCAACATCATCTGTGTACACAATGTGGTTGCAGCCTCGGCCGTGGTGGGGCTTGTTGGCAAGGAAGGCGCGGTTATACGCAAGACTCTGCTCGCGTTTGTTTACTACGCCCTTTTTACCGGCGCCATCGGCTTAGGAATTGTGAACCTTGCTAACGGCTTTTTGAACGCGGGCTTCTTTCTTGCCGCCGCAATAGCCGCATGTTTTGTCTTCGCCATCGCACGCGCGCGACCTGCAGCACTGCCTTAGACTCGGCAAGGACACAGCAGTCACTACAATGAACGCAGTCAACTCACCTCGTCAGTTTCTTGTTATTGCCACCGCAGGCCATGTCGATCATGGCAAAACGTCACTGGTTAAACAGCTTACCGGAACAGACACTGATACTCTCGCCGAAGAGAAAGCACGCGGATTAACGATAAATGCGGGCTTTGCCTATAGTCATTCCGAGGACGAAACCCAAAGCGCAACAACACTCGGCTTCGTCGATGTGCCCGGACACAGCGATTTCATCAACAACATGTTGGCTGGGGTTAGCGCGGTGAACGCTGCGCTGCTCGTCGTTGCTGCAGACGACGGCATCATGCCCCAGACGCGCGAGCATTTAGCAATATTGGATTTGCTAGGGATTAACAAGGGCGCGGTCGCCCTGACGAAAATTGATCAGTGCACGCAAGAGCGACTCCTTGCTGTTGAAAGCGAGATTAGCGCCCTCCTCGCACGCACACGCCTGAGTAGTGCTCCCCTCTTCAGAATTAACAATGTCAGTGGTGCTGGGGTTGCCGAACTCGCGACGCATCTAAACACACTGGCGTTGCAGCAGAAAGCAAATAACTCTAGTCGAGAGCAGCATCCCCGCTTTTCCATCGACCGCTGTTTCACAGCGAAAGGTATCGGCACCATTGTGACGGGAACTCTCGCGGCTGGCACTATCAATCAGGGCGAACAATTAGTTCACTGCGGCACTGGAGAGCCGGTGCGAATACGCGGCATACGTATAGACCAATCCGAATGCCAATCACTCCATGCAGGCCAGCGCGCGGCACTAAGCATTAGCCTAGGTCTGGATGAAATCAAACGCGGAGATTTTCTCGGTGTCGCTCAACGCCGCGTCATGCGATTTGATACGCATCTTACACTTATCGATCCGACAACTTCGCTAAAGTCTGGTGTCGACTACCATCTTCACATTGGCGCTGCGCATCGCCTCGCACGCCTGCGCAAACTCGATGAAACTACGGGCCTCTATCAATTCAGCCTCGATGAACCTATCACCTGCCACTGGGGGGACCGCTTTATCCTCCGAGACCCTGCCGCCAAGAGATCGCTGGGTGGAGGCACAGTCATCGATACGGAACTGCCAAAGCGGGGCAGAGCCAGCTTAGAGAGACTCGCTCTACTGAGGGCGTATCGGGGCGAAATCGACGCTGCGATCGATTCCGCTCTTGCTGTTGCACCATTTGGCATCGACCTCGAACAATTTGCGCTCGCCCGCAATCTGACTTTTGCCTTCATAGAGACTCACCTTGAACGCGTGAGACAACAATCGCCTGCGCCTCTCGAAGTGTTTATCGAGGACAGACGCCTACCGCGCTTAGTCGGTGCGTCTGCCGCTGCGACATTGAAAAACCGCCTCACAGATTTGTTAGGGCAATTCCATGTTGAGAAGCCTAGCGAAGCAGGCTTACTCGAATCGGCGATCGCGCGTGCCTTGCGGCCAAGCATTCCTAGTCCGGTGCTCAAAGGATTCATAACAGCATTGGCCGCGAAAGGCGTTCTGCGCCGCGAAGGAAGCCATATTGCGCTCGCCACACATCACGCTGAAGTCAGCAGAGAGCGTCAGGAATTCGACGCGAAGATTGCTCCCCTGCTCGAGCATGGAGACCTAACGCCGCCGCGAACCAGAGAGATCGTCGACGCGACAGGAATACCCTTGAGAGCGGTCGAGCGGATTTTGCAACACTGCGCGCGCGCTGGCGTAGTAGTGAAGGTCGCCGACAATAGATTTTACCCGCCTGCTACCCTCGCTAAACTCGCAGAGACTGCGAATCAGCTTATGGCTGCGAGTAACGGCCTTGGATTTAGCGTTATTGAGTTTAGAGACAAGACGAGGATGGGCCGCAATCTATGTATCGAGGTGCTTGAACATTTCGACGGTTGCGGTTACACCCTAAGGAAGGAAAACGTCCGCGTAATCCGAAAACCTTGGTCGGAGGTGGCCGCTTAGCAGCCACCGACCAACTCCGTAGACCGGATTGAAAGCCTTACCGACTCGATGATTTACAACAGCCGAAACTACGACGCTTTTGGGTGCAAGACTACCGTCATCTTAGAGTAACCCTTCACGAAGCTAGAGTAGATTCGCTCGGGCTCTTCGACCACTTCGATGTTTTCGAAACGATCCATGATCTCTTCCCAGACGATACGCAACTGCATTTCTGCGAGACGATTGCCCATGCAACGGTGCAGCCCGAATCCGAATGAAAGGTGCTGCCGCGCATTAGGGCGGTCTATGATCAGACGTTCCGGGTTCTCGATGACTTCGTCATCTTGATTACCCGACGCATACCACATAATGACTTTGTCACCCTTTTTAATTTTCTGCCCGTTCAGCTCGGTATCAACTTTCGCTGTGCGCCGCATGTACGCGAGCGGGGTTTGCCAGCGAATAATTTCCGATACCATATTAGGAATCAATGAGTGGTCGGCGCGAAGCTTGTCATACTCTTCGGGGAACTGATTAAGTGCAAGCACACCGCCGGTAATTGAATTGCGCGTGGTGTCATTGCCTCCAACTATCAGCAGCAGAATATTGCCGAGATACTCCATGGGCGGCATAGTCTTAGTGGCCTCGCCATGCGAGAGCATCGAAATAAGATCGTTACCTGGCTCCGCATTGACGCGCTCGTTCCAGAGGCGCGTAAACGTCGCTAGACAGTCTTGCATCGCCTCCCAGCGCTCCTCATGACTATTCACGATGCCGCCACCAGGAATCGCGGTTGCCACATCTGACCAGAAAGTCAGCTTGTGACGGTCCTCGAAGGGAAAGTCAAAAAGCGTCGCAAGCATCTGCGTAGTCAGTTCTATTGAGACTCGTTCGACCCAATCGAATTCTTCGCCAATAGGCAAATCATCAAGAATCGCTGCAGCACGGCTGCGAATCAATCCTTCGAGATTTTTGAGGTTTGACGGCGCCACAACGCCCTGCACCACTCGTCGTTGCTCATCATGCTTGGGTGGATCCATCGAAATAAACGAGGGAACTGTAAACTCTTCAAACGCATCGACAATGCCAATCGTAGGCTCTGATGAATAGATATGAGGTGACGTATCGACTTCCATTATGTCTTTGTATTTCATCACGGACCAGTAAGGACCGGTCGCCGATTTCGCACAATAGTGCACGGGAGCTTCCTCGCGCAAACGCTTTAGAAAAGGTAGAAATTCGTTTTCTTTCCAGATGCCAGGATGGGCAAGATCTATTTGCTCTAGGGGCATAGCATAGGGATCTCTGCCCACCATGCTCCACTTGCTTTCAGGACGGCGGTCCAACTCAGGGGATGCTGGGGTATCGCTCATAATGATTTCTCTAAACTCTCTGTTAAACTCTCTTTAAACTTTTGCTTGAAACGCTAATTTAAAATTGAAATTCCGGCGTGGTAACCATCAGCCCATCGAGTTCCTCGCTAAGGGTAATCTGGCAGCAAAGGCGCGAGTTTTCTCGACGATCGCTGCTAAGGCCTAGCATGGCATCTTCGTTGGCGTCCATTGCTGTCAATTTGCCGACCCATGCCTCGTCGACGTAGACATGGCAAGTCGCACACGAACAGGACCCGCCGCAGTCTGCATCGATTCCGGGCACACCATTGGAGACTGCAGCCTGCATAACCGAGATCCCGGCGGCAGCCTCAACTGATCGTTCGCTTCCTGTATGATCTTTGAATAAAATCTTTACCATCTAAAACAGTTCCTACTCTTACTAATATTACTAAGTTGACCACTCTTGTTCTTAACGTTCCCTATGCGTCATAAGCCGACGATCGACGCCGGCCTAGCAGCCTATCGCCAATCACGATTAGGCAGCAAGACAACAAGGGAAATTACCTTACCAAGATTCATGGGCCTTAAGAAACATTACGTGCTGCATTTGAAAAAAGTTCGTCGTTTTCGCAAAAACAGTTACTCTTCCTTACGCGTTTCACACCCTCAATTAAGAAACTAGGCAGTCAACAGATGATTCAGAGCACCCAGTATCCAAACCGCTATATGCCTGTGCTGATTAGTGCCTGTCTACTCCTGATGCTTTCCTTTGGCCTGCGCTCGGGTTTTGGCCTCTTTCTTCAACCCATGAGCGAGGCGAATGGCTGGGGACGCGATGTCCTAGCGCTGGCACTCGCGATTCAGAATTTATCGTGGGGGTTAAGTGCGGTCATTGCTGGAGGCTTCGTTAACCGTTTTGGCACCACCAAGGTCTTGCTTGGCGGTATTGCCCTCTATGGTCTAGGCACACTGGGGATGGCAAGCAGCACCACCGCGCTGAGCGCTAGTCTAACGGCCGGTGTTATTGTAGGCGCAGGCATTGCCGGCACCTCCTTTGGTATTGTTTTGCCCGCAATCGCTCGCGCTGTTCCTGCTGAGAAACAAGGTTGGGCATTAGGCATAGGCACGGCTGCTGGCAGCGTGGGACAGTTTTTGATCGTGCCAGCGGCGCAGGTATTCATCGATTGGCTGGGGTGGCTAGGCGCGCTTCAGTTGATGAGCTTGCTCGGCTTTGGCATGGCAGTGTTTGTCATCCCCCTCGCCCGCTATGGGAACGAAGCCAACGAAAGCCCGGCAGACTCTCCCGCGATAAGCCTCTGGCAGCTTACGCGCAAGGCCTTGGCGGTTCGTTCCTATGTTCTATTGCTGATCGGATTCTACGTGTGCGGCTACCATCTCGCCTTCATCACAGTTCACATGCCTGGCTATGTCGTAGACCTTGGCTTTAGCCCGCAGGTCGGTGCCTGGAGTATCGGCACTATAGGCTTATGCAATATTTTTGGCGCTTATTATTCGGGGGTAGCAAGTGGCAAACGACCCAAACACAGAATGCTTTCAGCAATTTATCTTACACGTGCGCTCGCGATTCTCCTTTTCCTGTTGCTGCCGCCTTCGCTATTCAGTGTCTTGGGCTTCAGTGCCGCGATGGGCTTTTTATGGCTTTCCACAATCCCACCAACTTCCGGGTTGGTCGCGCAGTTTTTCGGCGTAAAAAACATGCCTTACCTCTACGGACTCGTGTTTCTGAGCCACCAGTTGGGCAGCTTTAGTGGGGTCTGGTTGGGTGGCTATCTCTATGAGACCACTGGTCAATACGATGGCATCTGGCTTTCAGGCGTTGCGCTCGGGGTTCTCGCGGCTCTATTGCATTGGCCCATTAAAGAGCAGAGCTATGAGACCAATTTACGCGCCATCTCCGTCACGCCGTAAGTGAAGAACTCACTTTTTCGCGGCCCACGAACGCTCCTGCGGTAGCTCGGCTCACAACGGCCTAGTTATCGACTTCGGAATCGAGCAACCCTTCGATTAACAATCCCGTCGCAATGCGATCTGGTCTCAGCCTTTGGACGTTTTTTACGTGAACCCTAAAAAAACAGAGACACCATGCCCGAAGGCCCCGAAATACGCCGCGCAGCAGATAAAATAGCGAAAATACTTGAAGGCAAGACTATCGATCGCGTTGAATTCTCATTTGCGCATCTCAAGCGCTTCGAAAGTGATTTGCAGTCGAGGGAGGTGATCGGCCTCGAAACGCGCGGCAAAGCGCTCCTAACTCATTTTGATAACGGCCTGAGCATCTACTCGCACAATCAGCTCTATGGACGTTGGTATATCGTAAAACAAGGCAACCCCCCTTCAACGAATCGCTCTCTCAGGCTTGCCCTTCACACAGCTACGCACAGCGCACTGCTCTACTCTGCCTCGGAAATTGACGTATTAGATGCTGATGGCATTGCCCAGCATCCCTTCCTCGCCAAAATAGGCCCAGACATTCTGTCTCCTACGCTTACGTGGCGAGAAATCGCGACACGGCTTACCTGCACTAGGTTTAGAAAACGCTCTGTCGGTATACTCTATTTAGATCAAGCATTTCTTGCAGGGGTGGGGAACTACCTGCGCTCGGAGATTCTTTTTGCTGCCAACATAAATCCGCGAGCACGCCCCTGCGATCTTGAAACAAAGCAAATAAACAATCTAGCCCGAAGCACGCTCAAGATTAGCCAGCAAGCTTATTCTACTGGCGGTATTACTAACGCGCCTTCACTAGTCGAAAAACTCAAACGGCAAGGACTTCGACGCGGGCAATATCGCCACACTGTTTTCGCGCGCGAGAATCAAGCCTGCTACACCTGCGGAGAAACCATTCTTAAAGAGGCGATTTCGTCGCGCCGGCTTTATTGGTGTCCGCTTTGTCAGTATTAACCACGAGACTCGGTACAGGGTTCGAACATCATGAACGACACAGCCGCTGACAGACTTGATAGCCACGAAATACCCGTTTGGTTACTCGGGGAATTACGCTCTGATCAAGCTGGTGAGACTGGCGCGGTCGCGATCTACG
Source organism: Gammaproteobacteria bacterium (assembly GCA_017853205.1). Taxonomy (GTDB): domain Bacteria; phylum Pseudomonadota; class Gammaproteobacteria; order Pseudomonadales; family Pseudohongiellaceae; genus UBA9145. The sequence goes on along the minus strand of JAFMKB010000014.1, from coordinate 6,820 downwards.
AGGGCATTCTCTGGGTTAGCAGGGACACTAAGATCAGGCGGTTTGCTGAAGATCATCTGCGCACAGAGCAAAGCCATCTTACTAAGATAAACTCAGTGCTACCGGCAAAGTCGCGAAGCCGTCTGCTGCCTCTCTGGCGAGCAGCAGGCTTCGTCACCGGCGCACTCCCGAGTTTGTTCGGCGCGCGCGCCATTTACGCGACTATCGCCGCTGTCGAAACGTTTGTTGATGAGCACTATCTGCAGCAGATCGAACGTCTAGACCGAGAACAGCTTTTACCCACTGTGAGAGAACTACTCGCTGATTGCCGAGAGGACGAGATTCATCATAAACAAGAAGCCGAGCAGGCAATGGGCGCCGGACCTCAACTTGTTCTTCGAACATGGTGCAGAATCGTAGATTTCGGCTCACGCATCGCGGTCGCCATAGAACGGCGATAGGCGGAAATTGCTGCCCTCTATGGCCACTCTGTAAACTTCACATCCCACGGTATTCATGGAATCATCAGGGTTTTCCTTCATTCGAATGGAGACCCGCTAATGACTCACGCACAGAAATTTTGTTGCACGCGGGGCATAGCCGCGCCGCTTTTTACACTGCTACTCTTGTTCGTCGCTCTGCCCTCCTTTGGCGCGGCCGCAGGTTTTACCCTCACCGCACTCGACCGCTATGTGCAGACACCCGATGAGAATTACCGCTACGAGGTCATCGATGTCGTCTCTGGCGAGTTTAGGGGGGAAGCGTATAAGACCTACATAATCGAAATGATCAGCCAGCAATGGCTTACCGAGGCCGAGGTGAATCTGCCTTTATGGGTGCATGAACTGGTGATTACCGTGCCCGCAGAAGTCACTAGCGACATCGGCTTTCTCTATTTAACTGGCGGCAACAACGAGGGGAATCGCCGCGGTGCGGCGCCCGAAAGCGATATTAAGCGCGCGCTGCAAACGGGCACAGTCGTCTCAACACTCTATGGCGTGCCGAGCCAGCCTCTCGTGTTTGCCGACGACGATGGGCGCAGGCGAAGCGAAGACGGCATTATCGCCTACACCTGGGACAAGTATCTGCGCACCGGCGATGAGAAGTGGCCCCTGCGCCTCCCTATGACCAAGGCCGCCGTCCGCGCGATGGACACCATTACCGACCTGATGCAGAGACAGGCGAGCCCGACAGCCACAGTCGACAAGTTTGTCGTGGCCGGCGGTTCCAAACGTGGTTGGACGACCTGGACTGCCGCCGCAGTTGACTCACGTGTCATCGCGATCATGCCGATCGTTATCGACGTGCTCAATCTTGAAGAGAGCTTCAAACATCATTTCAGTGTCTATGGCGCTTACTCCCTCGCGGTAAGTGACTACGTGCTTAACGGTAACATCGCCTGGATGGGCACGCCTGAATTCGCCGAACTCATGAAAATTGTCGAGCCTTTCGAATACCGCGATCGCCTCACGCTGCCAAAATTTTTGCTCAACTCCACCGGTGATGAATTCTTTATCCCCGACTCCTGGCGATTCTATTGGGACGAACTTGTTGGCGAAAAACACCTGCGCTACGTCCCCAATTCTAACCACAGCATGGCGAACACCGACGTCATGGAAAGCGTCGATGCGTGGTACCACGCCGTGGTAAAAAACGTGCAGATGCCGCGCTATAACTGGGAGGTCGCAGACGACGGAACGATTACCGTATTCACCCTCGACGAGCCCCTCGAGGTGCTTTTGTGGCAAGCGAGTAATCCAAACGAACGCAACTTTATGCAAGCGCAAATAGGCCGCGCCTACACCTCGACCGCCCTAACCGAGAGCGAGCCAGGCGTTTATCAGATCAAGATCGATCCACCCAAGACTGGCTATACCGCTTATTATGTCGAGCTAGCATTCCCCAGCGGTACTGTCGAGCCGCTGAAGTTCAGCACTGGCGTCAAGGTAGTCCCGGATGTTGTTGAGCACGAGTGGAAGATGGCGCCGGCGAGTGCGAGGGAGTAAATGCTGAAGACTTAATCAGGAAATGTTGGCGGAAGAGGCAGGAGTCGAACCCACCAAGCCTGTTTTACAGACCTCACCGGGTTTGAAGTCCGGGCACCCCACCGGGGATGATACTCTTCCGCTAGCGAGTCTAACACGGGCTGTTTGCAGGGGTCACCTTGCTCACTTGTTCAGCTGATTAAGGGCCCAGTTATAACTTAGAAAGCGGATGCGCATGTTGCCTTTGGCTAACGTCTCAGCTTGCTCTGCGCTCAGCCCTAATTCGCTGCTATAACGAGCAACAAATTCACCCAAGGAGTTTGATCCCCCCCATCCGCGCTCGAAGTCTTCGCGATACCACTTAAAAATACTCGACAAGTACAAACGGCCGTCGTCGAAATAATTGCGCGATCGATCGCTGAGAAATATGCGAACGGCGTCTTCGAGCTGAGCATTAAGCTTGGCGCCGGTATAAGCCTCAGCGCGTAAGGCAGGACAGCCGATGGCAGCGCAGTTCACGGCGAAATGAATACGAGGCTCGTTATAACGCCCCGATCCTCTAATCATATCGTGCTCTATGAAATCCAAGGTCACGCGCTGACCAAACAGCGCGACGCGCTCAAGCTCCCAGGCAGAGGTAAACAGCGAACCAATATCCCGAATAGAGGCAAGCGTATCTGTCGAATTCATATTGTCGAGAATGAGGTCTACGGTTGCAGCGTTATAAAGATTGATCAGAAAGGAGAGTTGTTCCGATGTCTCCCATGCATCAAAAGTGGCTCGTGAAACCCCCGAAGCCTGCTTTAGATACTGATCCAGTTGCTCGCGATTAGTGCCAAGTGAGATATAGTCGACGGCCGTTGATCGCCCGTCTTCGCTGACGACCACATGCTTTGAAAGTAGCAAACCCCACAAGCCGTGGTCGAATTCGCCAAAAGCTTTGGGAGAGCACAGTAGCAGGAGCAAGGTGCTGACTAGTAGTTTTGCCCGTGGTAACCACAAGCATTCCCTCGTCCTCAGGTTTTTGTACTCCCTAGATTCACGGTTATGTCTGGCAAGCACCCTCTCCTACCCTCCACCCATGTAATGGCGTATGCTCGCGGTCACACTGGGTGACGCCGAAACGTTCACGTTCATTTGCTTAAAAATGATTCTTAACTCGCGCTACCCTTAAGATTTTTGCGCAGCGGTCAATATAGAGTAGATAACAGGACAGAGCCAGCCAAGCATCACCTAGCAGGACTGCATAAGCTTACATCGGTCGCCGAGCCAGGATTGCTGCGACCCCCAAGACACGGAGAGAGCATCGATGAAATACGCTGAGATTACGGGCTGGGGCAAATGCGTCCCTCCGGCGGTATTGAGCAACCAAGATCTGACAACTTTTATGGATACCAGCGATGAATGGATTACAAGTCGCACAGGTATTCGCGAACGCCGCATCCTGCACTGCAATTTTTCCGATATGGCTGTGGTTGCCGCTCGCCGCGCGTTGGCCGCGGCTAATCTAGACCCAATGGAACTAGACCTTATTCTGCTTGGCAGCTTAACCGTTGATTCGATGTGCCCAAATACCGCGTCTCTTATAGCGGACGAACTCGGCGCGCGAAATGCTGCAGCAATTGACCTAAATTCGGCTTGCACCGGCTTCCTCTATGGCCTTCATATCGGCACAAATCTGATCAAGACAGGCGCTCATAAAAAAGTGTTGGTTCTAGGTGGCGAATTTATCTCGCACTACATGGACTGGAGCAATCGCGATGTCGCTGTGCTCTTCGGCGACGCTTGCGGTGCTGTTGTACTCGAGGCCTCAGACGAAGAGGTTGGCTTATTGTCTGCACGAATCGGGTGTGAATCCGATGCTAAGTACGCAATACAGATTACGAATATCGGCTCGGCCGAGAGTCGATTATCCGAAGAATTCCTATTCAATACCTGGAATTTCGAAGGCCAAGAGGTATTTAAGCGCGCTGTGAAGGCGATGGCACAAGGCTGCGAAGAAGTGCTAAAAGACACCGAGTTAAGCATCGACGACGTAAGCCTTGTCGTGCCTCATCAAGCGAATAAACGCATTCTCGACGCCCTTGCAAAGCGCGTCGGCATCGACGAGGACCGGGTTTTCGTCAACGTGCACAAATATGGCAATACCTCGGCTGGCACCATCCCGGTTGCACTCGCTGAGGCAGTGGATGAAGGCCGCGTTAAAGCTGGCGACACACTGCTAACCGCCTCTTTTGGCGCGGGCCTAACGTGGGGCGCAGGTGTTATACGCTGGGGGCAACGAACGACACCCCTGGCTCTCAGCGATGCCGAGCTCCCGCCAAACGACAAGACCGCGCTCGAACTACTCGAGCCGCATATTGCGCGCTATGCCGCGAGAGCAGCTCGTAGATAAACGTCCAGACTCTCGACAAAAGGCCACGTTGGATATACCTTCTAGATGTTGGTAACCAGTTCCATTCTAGTGTGTCCATTTGTAAGGGAGTCAAAGATGATAAAAATAAAACCCCACTCCACCCTCGCGCTATTTGCGCGCCTAGGCACAGCCCTGGCGCTGCTCTCAGCGCCAATGCTCGCTAGCGCTCAAGCAATGGAGTCTGCCGAACCGTTCAAGGTAGGCACGTTCGGTATCGACGATATTCCTACCGTCGGTCTCGTGATGCGCGATGATTCATTAGTGGTTGACCTGAATGCGGCTAACCGCGCCATGCAATTACTGCCTCAATACAGTCATCTCGATATGCCAGACGATATGCTGGGACTTATCGAGCGCTACGAATACGGGCTGAAATACCGGCTCTACGAAGTCGTCAATTGGCTCGTTGAAGAAGAGTTGCTGAGCGGCAGTGCGATGCGAGATTTCGTGCATCCTGTAGAGAGCGTCGACATCATGGCGCCGATTCAATACCCCAGCAAAATCATGAACGCGGCAGTCAACTTTTACACGCACGCGTGTGAAGGCTGCAACGACGACGAACTCGCTCAGCGCACAAGGGAGCGGCGCGAAAATCGCGGCGTGCCCTATCTCTTTCTCAAACCCACCCGTGGTGCGGTGATCGGCGACGGTGAAGACATAATCATGCCTTATGGCCGCGATGAGATTGAGTACGAAGTCGAAATGGCTATCGTCTTCGGGCGTACCGGAAAATACATTTCTGCAGAAAGGGCGTATGACCACGTATTCGGCTATATGGTCGCTATGGACGTATCTGACCGAGGCGGACGTCCACCGGGCGGTTACGGAGTGCGCTCGGATTGGTTCGTTGGTAAAGGGCACGACACCTTCGCGCCGCACGGTCCCTGGATCGTCCCTAAAGAATTTTACGGCGACCCCATGCAGCGTCTCCACCAAATCACTGTAGTTGACGGCGTCACGGTGCAGGAAGCCAGAGCGGGAGATATGATCCACAATATCCCCGAATTGATAGAGTATGCTTCCTCTCTGATCACCGTGTTCCCGGGCGATGTAATGCAGAGCGGTACATCGGGCGGCACTGGGGCTGGGCGTGTGGAACGCGCCTCTGGCTCAGGTTTCCTCATCGACGGCGAGACCATCACTGCACAGATCGAAGGGATCGGGACGTTAACTCATCGCGTTGTAGCTGAGAAAAGCATTCCTAGCGATCTGTCGGGCGCGCAACTACCGCCGGTAAGCAGTTACCGCGACCAGCGTTAACACCTAATAGCGGAAACAAATTCAAAGGCCTCCTTCTACTAAGTCGGAGGCCTTTGTTTTATACAGGAATCAATGAATGACTCTGTCACTGTTTTTTTGGCTCACCCTCGCTGCGGCCGGCGTGGGTTTCTGGTGGCAAAGCGATAGAGTCAGAAGCTTTGCTTACCAATACGTGCTCAATTACTCAAGAGAACACGGCCTGCAGCTGCTCGATCAGTCGCTCGTTCTTGTTGGTCTCAAGCCTGTGAGGGGAGAAGACGGGGGACTACATTTAAGGCGCCGCTATCGATTCGAGTTCTCCACCACAGGGGAAATACGCTACAAAGGCTGGATCGAAATGAACGGCGTGAGAATGCAAAAGCTCGATGTCGAACCACACGTCTTGGCTTCTTCGCCCACCGACGAGACGCTACACTGAGCTACACTTTTCGCGAGCTATCATCCAACCAGTTTATTCAGCCTCGGGTAATAGCGCCCTAGTGCAGCAGCTCGAGCGATCACATAGATAATCATTGCCGCCCAGAGTCCCTCTACTCCAAATGTCGGCGTAAGCAGCCACCAGGCCATAAAGTAGACAACGATAGAATGAATAGCCGCGTTGCGCATTTCCCGCGTGGCGCTCAATCCAATGAAAATACCGTCTAACTGGAATGCACCGAACGAGACCGCGACATAGATGACAGCGTAACCAAGCAGCGGCGCAGACGCTTCGCGCACGGGCTCTATGTCAGTGAGTAAAGCAATCAGCGCTGAGCCGCAGAAGAGCAGTCCTAACGCAAGAAAGACTGCAGTGGCTGCTGCTAGCACAGTCGACCGAACTACGGCGAGATGATAAAGCTCTGCCCTACCCGCACCGCGAGCTTTGCCGACTAGCGCCTCGACAACAAAGGCATAACCATCAAGAAAAAAGGCCGCAAACGAGACTAGTTGCAATAACAAGTGATTGCTTGCCAGTACAACCTCGCCGTAGCGTGCGCTCTGGTCTGCGAAAAACGCAAAGGACAGAATAAGCAGCAGAGTCCGAATCATAATGTCGACATTGGACGACAGCATGCTCTTGAGTGCGTCCCTGCGCAGCACCTCGGACCAGTCTACAAACCTAGCCTCGCGACTGCGAGCATTAAGCGCGCGGATCACAATAAACAGACCCAGTGCGAGCGTTGCCCATTCGGCCAGAGCG
>JAFMKB010000013.1 GCA_017853205.1 Gammaproteobacteria bacterium | reverse complement strand
ACTAGTATCCCAAACTATACGCATTGCGACTGCACTGTAGCGGAATACACCTAAGAATCGCGAAATGGCGCCGTTGCTGTTTGTCTTTTTAATCATATTTAATTCGATCTAATGTCGGCACCATTTAGGTCAAACAGCGGTGCCAGACAGAAATAAAAAAGGCCCCGTGATTAGCGAAGCCCTTTGTAGTCGTCACGCAAATTTACTAGGCGATTAAAGCTTCATAAATTTTAGTACGATTCGGTCGGTGTTGCGCTCAAGCGATGGATCGAAAGGACCCACAGAATGATCGTCTGCGTCGTTATTTAACACATCGCTCGCGCCAATGAGTGCGAAGCCTGACGCGAGCACAGCCTTCACTGCTTCATCGAAGGCAATGCGGTGCAGTGACTGATTGTCCGCACCTGGAGTTCCCTCATGATCGATAATGCCGAGAACACCGCCTTGCTTTAATGTTGCCATCGTCGCTTTTAAAAGCTCCTGTGCAGCGGCAGGATTTGAGTTATGAAAGTCATGGAAGTTTAACGCTGTAAACGCGAAGTCTACTGTGCCTGAGGGAATTGCGGACACCTCGCCATCCCAAGGCTCGACATTAGCGAGACGAGCCGCACGCGCAGCTGCAGCCTCGGCGCTGCGGCCTCCTGGCCTATTCTGCATATAGACTTTGCCGTTTGAGCCCACCGCGTAAGACAGAACTTCGGTATACCAGCCAGCTGAGGCATTAATATCTAATACAGTCATGCCTGGCTCGACCCCCATGAAGTCCAGAACCGCAGGCGCCTTTCTACTTGCATCGCGCTCTTTGTCTGCAGCGGGCCTGTCTGGATTAGCCATCGCGCGTTCAAGCGCCGCCATGTCTAGCGCCGAGACGGCACCACTCATGAGGCTTAACATACTAATCATCGTCAGTACTTTCTTCATAAGTAACTCCCTGTTCTTTTTGTGATGCTGAATGAAAGCGGAATTGCGCTCAGAGAATAACGCATGCGGGTGTGATTTAGCGAGAGGAGTGTCTCGTCGAAATGATTAGTGCAGCCGGCGGGTCACTTTAAGTTCGGTTTCGAAGAACGCTTTTACCTCGAGCAGCTGATCAAGATCGCCGGCGCTCTCCATTAAGGGAAGATGCTGTTCTATGTCGCTCAGAATGTTCGTAAGACTCGCGGTATCTATTATGCTGAGGTCGAGGTTGAACGGAAAGTTGGTCTGCTTTGACATCGTTGCTGCGGCTCCTGCTAAAGCCCTTCTGTGGCTGAAACTTAGTGGAGCATGAATACGCCAGTGCTCTACACACAAAAGTATCGACTGGCTTTAAAAAAACCTTATAACAAATTCTAAACCTTAGAGTTTTTATTGCATGAGAAGTCAGTGATCAGGAAAAAACACTGGAACGAGTGAGCCTCGATCACGTTCTAATGAAGAAAATATCTATAAAAGTGAATAAAATCAGTGCGGATAGCGGTAAATTGTTCAGCTATTTAGGTGCCCAGAGCCCTGCGCGCTAGGGCTTTGCGAAGCGCTGAGACGCGATTGACCGAGTGCAATCCGACGTTTCGCAGCCACCGCACGGCGATCGGCTGGTCACCGAAGCCGCGTTTAAAGCCCTCCATTAGCCCCATCATGGCGAGGTTGGGGCCAATGCGGCGGCGCTGGTAGCGACTCAAGACAAGCGGATCCTCTGGCCGGCGTCTCGCTGCAACACCTCCCTCAAGCGCCTCTGCGAGCGCAACAACATCGAGCATACCGAGATTAACGCCCTGGCCGGCGAGGGGATGAATGGTGTGCGCTGCATCGCCAACCAGCACAATATTGCCCTGGACATACTGTTTAGCGTGACGCTGCCGTAAGGGGAATACATAGCGGGTGTCACTCCACTCGACCCCGCCAAACGCGTCCTCCATCGCGCGGCTCAGCTGCGCGTTAAACGCCTGATCCGAACACGCCATAAGTTCATCCGCTCGCGCATCATCGGCGGACCATACGATCGAACAATGGTGCCCCTGGGGTTTATCTGCCGACTCAGCGAGAGGCAAGAACGCAAGTGGCCCTGTTGCTAAGAAGCGCTGTAGGGCGGTGCGATCGTGCATTTTGCGCGTGCGGATCGTGGTGACTATAGCCTTCTGCCCATAATCCCATTCGCGCGTCTCAAATCCTACGAAGTCTCGAAGGCGTGAATTACCTCCATCCGCAGCAATAATTAATGGGGCCGATACCGTTCTGCCGTCGTCGCAGTGTAGCCGCGTCAGCGGGCGCCCGGCGTGTTCAACCTGTTCGAGTTGAAGCACGCTACGCCCCATAAACAGAGTGAGCCACTTTGCCCTTGTACTCTTTTGTTCATGCAGACACTCGGCGAGGCGAGTATGAAGCGCAGTAACAATGGCCGAATTTTCTATAATCGTGCCTAACGAGGGTTCGTGTATCTCCTCAGCATTAAACTCAACCTCGCCAGTGCCATCCTGCTCCCACACGCGCATCCGTGTGTAGGGACAATGCCGCGCCTGCGTAAGCTTACTCCATACACCGATGCGTTCGAGAAGCTCCTGCGACTGAGCGGTAAGCGCCACTACGCGGGGATCGAAGGATTGGTTATGCCTAGCTAGTTCGTCGCTGACGCCCGTCGCCTGCAGCGCGCCTTTATCTAAGAGGCCAACGCGAAGCCCGGAGTCGCGCAGGCGCAGCGCGAGCGTAGCCCCGACAAGCCCAGCACCAACGATTAGCACATCGCAGTCGGCTGGAGCGGCGCTTATCTCGGAAGAGTCGGGTAGCGCAGAGGAAAGAGTATTGGAATTGGACATACTTCCAAGTATACGACCTGAGCAGGCGAAACCCTAGCAAGCTTGGTCGTGGGGTAGTCTGCTGCTAGACTCAGAGCCCATAACAGCGGCGCATGCTAAGTGAGCGCAACTAGATCTCAGATAAATCTATAGACAGAGGACACCCCATGAGCAACGTCATCAACGCCAGCCAACTCCCAGACTTTATCGGTAAAGAAGTCGGCCTCACTGATTGGATAGTAGTCGATCAAGAACGCATTAATCAGTTCGCCGATGCGACTGGCGATCACCAATACATTCATCTTGACGCGGAGCGCGCGGCGCAGACGCCATTCGGCACGACAATTGCCCATGGTTTTCTCACGCTGTCGTTGCTGAGCATGCTCAGTGGCATGGGCGGCGGGCTCAAACTCGAAAACACAGTAATGGGCATTAATTACGGCCTCGACAAAGTGCGCTTTCTGAATCCAGTAAAATCTGGCGCAAAAATTCGTGCACGTTTTGTGCTCACAAGCGCTGAAGAGAAGAAGCCTGGCAGCTTCCTGCTTAAACACAATGTCACAGTCGAAATAGACGGCGAAGAGAAACCTGCACTTATTGCGGACTGGCTAGGCATGACAATTGTTGGGTAGGGTTTTAAGCAATCCAGACCGTTAATTTAAAAATCATCTTGTGAGAAATCGACAATGAAGAAGAGCTTATTCGCAATACTTCCTTTCTTGGGTGCCTGCGCCGGCCAACCTCCGACTAATATCGGCATTCAAGACGGGCGCCTCACTGCCTGCCCTGATTCCCCCAACTGTGTCTCGAGCTTTGAGACGAGCGAGCAACACGGTATCGCGCCACTCGAGGCGACTCTCGATCAAGTTAAGCAAGTACTCGTGACCTTAGATGAGGCCAATATCGTCGATGAGCAGGAGAACTATCTTTACGCAGAATTTACGAGCAGCCTTATGGGCTATGTAGACGATGTGGAGTTCATGAGCGATGCAGCGTCAGGAATGACCCACGTGCGCTCAGCTTCACGCCTCGGCTACAGCGACCTCGGTGCTAACCGCAAGCGTATCGAAGCGATCCGCGCAGCGATTCGTTAGCCCGCCTACTCAAAGCCCATGGCCCGCGCACCGAAGGTTTTCTTCAGCGCGGGTATTAGGTCGATTGAGAGCAGTCCCGCTTTACGCAGCCATACCTTGGCCTGCGCATCGCTCGAAAATAGTTTGGTAAGACCATCGGTTACCGAAATCATCAAGCTCTGATCAGCCTCGCGCGCCGCGAGATAGCGCCTCAGTGTCGACATCGAACCTAACGCACCTTCCTCATAAGACGCGTCGTCTAATGTCGCAACCAGCGCGTCGATATCCCTTAGAGACAAATTCATGCCCTGCCCCGCCACCGGGTGCAGCGTATGCGCGACATTGCCTAACAACACGAGCCCAGGCCGAATTTGTTCCCGCGCCACTCGCAGACTTAGGGGATAAATCGCGCGGGCACCGATTCGCTGCAACCGCCCGAGCCGCCCACCAAACTTATCCTGCAGACGTGCCAGAAGCATCGCATCGTCGAGCGCTGCGATCTGTTCGGACTCGTCGGCATCCAACGTCCATACCAATGAAGCGCGCTGCTCGCCGGCAACTGGGAGAAGCGGCAGCATCGCCAACGGGCCGGTACTGGTAAAGCGCTCAAAAGCAACGCCTTCGTGAGGCTGACTGAGCCCAACATTCGCGATCAGTGCGTGCTGTCCGTAGTCTTCATTGCTGCGTACGATGCCAAGCTGCTCGCAAAGCGGTGAGCGTCCGCCCTCTGCAACCACCAGAAGCTTCGCCTCCACGCGGCTGGATTCAGAACTTAATCCGACTTCGTCGCCGGTGAGTTCGATGGTCATTCCGTTGGTTGACGGGCTCGCTGAGGTCACGCGAGCAGGAGCAAGCACTGCGCAGTGAGTAAGCTGCTCGAGAGTCGCATTCAGCGCTGCACCAAATACCGCGTTCTCTACCACATAGCCGAGTGCAGGCACGCCGAAATCTGCACTATCGAGTTTTGTCGCGCCAAAGCGCCCCTGATCAGAGACATGGATTTTGTTGATAGGGCACGCGCCAGCACCCAGCTCCGACCACAGGCCAAAGCGCTCGAGAATTAGCCGGGAGCTTGCAGACAAGGCAGTCGAGCGGCTGTCGAAGCTCTCATGAGTTGGCGCAGCCTCACCAGTTTTCGCACTCTGACCCGCTGGTGGTTGAGAATCAACGATCAGCACCGACAACGTTTTGGTGCCAGCGCGCGTAGCGAGCGCGCAGGCCAGCGTCGCACCAACCATGCCGCCGCCGACGATAACGATATCGTATTCTTGCTTTAGGTCTCCGCGCCGCATGTGTGTCACTCGTTGCCTGCTAGGTTGTTGTCGTTTCTGTGCGTCAGGGTAGTAGCACAGAAGTCTTTATGCTGCGCGCTTCTGTTTGGCCTTCGCCATAAACGCTTCGATTTCGGCAACGGTTTTAGGAATACCAGTCGTTAGCACACGATTGCCTTTTTTGGTCACGAGCACATCGTCTTCGATACGCACGCCGATACCTCTCCACTTTTTCGGCACGCGCTTGTTGTCCGGCGCGATATAAATTCCCGGCTCGATTGTTGTTACCATACCGGGCTCGAGTAAGCGCCATTTCTCATCGATCTTATAGTCACCGACATCATGCACGTCGATGCCGATCCAATGCCCGACTCTGTGCATATAGAAATCGCGATAGGCCTCCGTCTTAATCGCCTTGGTAAGTGTACCTTCGATGAGGCCAAGCTTGATAAGACCCTGAGTAATAACCTTAACCGAGGCATTATGCGGCGCATCCCAAGGCGCACCGGGTTGCACCGCCTCGATTGCGGCCTCCTGCGCTTTGAGCACGATCTCGTAAATAGCCTTCTGCTGCGGATTAAACGTGCCGTTGGCAGGAAAGGTACGGGTGATGTCGGAGGCGTAATATTTGTACTCGCAGCCAGCATCGATAAGAATCAGGTCGCCATCTTTAACTTCGGCGTCGTTGCGGTCGTAGTGCAAGATGCAAGCGTTGTTGCCTGCGGCAACGATCGAATTGTACGCAGGTGCTCGGCTACCGCCGCGCGTGAACGCATAGTTGAGCTCTGCCTCGAGCGTATATTCATGCACGCCCGGCGCACACACAGCCATCGCTTGCCTGTGTCCCTCAGCGGAAATTTCGGCCGCTCGCTGCATCAGGTCGATCTCGTGTTTGCTCTTGATAAGCCGCAGCTCGTGCAGCAGATGATCCAACACCAAGAATTCCCCTGGCGGCTGCGCGCCAAGCTTTGCCTTCGCACGAATCACTTTAACCCATTCCATCACGCGTTCGTCGAAGCGGCTGTCGTGGCCCATCGAGTAGTACACGCGCTCGCGGCCTTCGATAAGCCCGGGCAATATATCGTCAATGTCGGCAATGGGAAACGCATCGTCCAGACAAAGCTCAACACGTGCAGCGTCCGGACCCACTAGCACGCCAGTCCACAGCTCTTTTAATTTGTCTTTCTCTTGGCAGAACAGCACGACTTCGCCCTGCTTACGCCCCGGAATTAGCGCTAACAGTGCGTCTTGCTCGTCGAAGCCGGTGAGGTAATAGAAGTCGCTGTTCTGGCGATAATAATAGTCGGTGTCGTTACTGCGAGTACGCGCGGGCGCGGCGGCAACCAGCGCAATGCTATTTGGCTCCATTTGTGCCATTAGCTCTTTGCGACGTTGCTGATATTCGCATTTCTCTTCGTTGGTAAGATTCATGGCTTCCTCATATCAGGACAGATTTAATCACTAGGCTAACTCTTTCTCTTACGCAATTATAGCGTCATGCGCACGACACGCTGCACTGTAACAAGCGGACAGTCTCGAGCCGATACTGTGTTTTTTCGCCGCCAATGCAGCGACTGATATTGACCCTCGTAGACGCCGGCTCTATAGTAAGCGTCGCGAGCATAACCTCGAAAGTTACTCAGCTATAGAGCCTAACAAGCGAGTTTTTTAGGTCTTTGTGGGCAAGTCTCGATTGAGACTTTTGATTTCACATTGGTTTCACTTTTAGTCTCACTCTTGTTTGTACCTTATTTTCCGGCAGTGTCTGCAAAGAGCTGTTTTAACAAATCGTAAGTAGAATCCTGCAATGAACGAAGATCGCTACCACTCTCTCAGCGCCAAGGTCGATGACCTTATCGAGCTGTGCGCGTCGTTAAAGCGCGAGAACCAGCTACTAAAAGCGACCTCCGAAAATTGGCATATCGAGCGTCGAGAGCTGCTCACGCAAAACAAAGAAGCGAAGGCGAAGCTAGAGTCGATAGTCATGCGACTAAAAGCAATGAACGAGGCGTAAAGCAGACATGAGCGAACAACCCACCGCCGTACAGATTAAGATCCTCGACAAAGAATATCAGATCAATTGCCCACCGTCGGAGCAAGAGGCGTTAATGAAATCTGCGCGCTATCTTGATGAGAACATGCGCACAATTAAGAGCCGCGGCAATATCCACGGGGCCGAAAAAATCGCCGTCATGGCCGCGCTCAATATCACTCACGACATGCTTCGAAAAAACCTCCTCATTAACGAAACTCGTCAGGCAAGCGCTCTGCAACTTCGAAGCCTCGAAGAGAAAATCGACGCGGCGCTTATCGGCGCAAGACAACTCGAACTCTAGCCTTCGATGTTCCTTTCGCCGTTCTTCGGCTCAAGCTATACTTCGCCTAAGTTCCCTAGGATATTCGCCAGCCAAAAGTGTTCTTGAGCCGATAATTGTGACCCCGGAGGCTTCTCGATAGATGTTGTTGTGCATGTCCGCTGGTCGGAAAGCCTTATGCATCGCGAGGGCCACCACCTGAACCTTTCGGTTCAGGGCAACTTTGGTAGCGGTATTTCGGGGGGCTTCACTACTTTTCAAACCCTGTTGCTAAACTTCATATCGTCCCCACGATGTCTGGAGACACTTCGCACAACCTGGTTCTGAGCTAGCTTTCAATATGGCGTGTGACAGTGAACAGTTTGTTTCAGTGAACAGTGCTCCACTCAGAGCGCATTTTCGCGCCGAGCGCCGCTCGCTCTCGTTGGCGCAGCAGCACGAATCAGCGCAGCAGCTGGCAGCGCATTTTCGGCGCTCTGCGGCATTTCACCATGCCGAATCGATCGCCTTCTACCTTGCAGCGGACGGCGAGCTTAGCGTGGAGTTTTTGCTCGAAGCGGCGCTCGCGGCGGGCAAGCGCTGCTTTTTGCCTGTCGCCAGAATAGACGACTGCTCGATGCGCTTTCTACGCTATGAAGGTGACGCGTCGTCGCTTACTGCCAACGCCTGGGGCATTCTCGAGCCAGACCCGTCTTGCGATGCCATCGCTGCAACTGATCTCGACCTCGTCCTCATGCCCTTGGTCGCCTGCGACAAACACGGCAATCGGCTAGGCAGGGGCAAAGGTTTTTACGACCGCGCATTCGAGTTTATGCGCGCCTCCTCGGCGCCGACGAATCCTCCTTTGTTAGTAGGCATCGCTCACGAGTGCCAGATCTGTGCGACTCCGTTACCTCACGGAAGCTGGGATGTCCCCCTCGCAGCAGTCGCGACCCCCACGCGAATGCTGGTTTCATCCACGGAATCTGACTAGCTTCTCCTAAATCTACCCCCTTTTTTGTTGCCCGCTTTTCTGACTGTTTCCCTCACGCTTTTCTCCTTCTTTCACTTCTTTCTTGCTTGTCTCAAAACACCGACTATACTACTGTATAAATAAACAGTATTTGGGCAACATGCCGAAGGTTACTCGCGTGCAGGATTCATCACCGTCATCAGACATCTTCCCCGTCGAAGCTAGCAGCCTCGGCATGGGTGACAGTCTTAGCCGGCTGCAGGGAATTAATGAATCAGATGGCGAGAGCTCACCGACTATCGAAGAGTTGCTCGAAGGCAACCGCAATCTCTGGCGGGGCCGCCAACATAAAGGGCTTTCCGACGAGGCCATAGCAACTGGCTTTACCGAACTCGACGCTATACTGCCTGCGAGCGGCTGGCCAATGCAGGGGCTCATCGAGGTTGTGAGCGAGCGCTGGGGTATCGGCGAACTGCAACTGTTTTTGCCTTTGATGCGCCACCTTATCGCACGCGGTAACTGGGTGCTCTGGATCGCGCCGCCCCACTTGCCTTACGCGCCGGGCTTGGCTCAGGCAGGCATCGATCTTAGGCGAATTTTGATTGTAGGCGGCGCAGAGGCTCCGCTTAGATCTGAGGACTTTTACGGGAAGAAGCCAGCTCAAGAGCCCGTCTCCTCAGAGAGACTATCGAGTAAAGAGGCACTTTGGAGCATGGAAAAAGCACTGCAAACCCAGCACTGCGGCTTAGTTCTGGCTTGGCATAGCCACCTTGCGCAGCCGACACTGCGCCGCCTACAGCTCGCAGCAATGACCGGCAAAACTCTCGGGGTGTTGTTCATGAGCAATAATAGTGAGCACTCACCATCCTCTATGAGGATTAAAATCAAAGGACTTTCTTCTGAAACTCCTGAGACAGCTGGCGCCTACGCCGAGGTCAGTCTGCTCAAAGCGCGGGGGAGCTACCGGCAGAACTCGGTGCGTATCACACTAGACCCCCACCCTCAAACAGCACCCGATGGCAGTGCATTCAGCAACCTAACAAAAACAGCGTCGACACAGCGAGGTTCTGATCATGATTAAATCTACTACTCCCACGCAGCTCACTCTGTTGCCACAGCCGGATCGCCGCTCTGGCCCACACAAAGAAAACCATTCGGCGCTACGGAGCGCTCCATCACACGCGCAACCCAGAACAGAGCGCACTCGATCGCGGCCTTTCAATCCGGCACCGCGAACAGCCCCAGCGAACAAGAGCCGTCAGAGCCTCTGGTATTGTCTCTACTTACCCCAACTCGGCGCTGTCGCGTCAGAAGAGCAGCGCGAGTGCCTCGACAGCCTCGCACAGCTAGCGCAGGAATTTAGTTCGGCGATAAGCCTGCAGCCACTGGCGGTCGTCTTTGAGATCCGTAGCGGACTCAAGTATTTCGGCGGCGCGGAGTCTCTTCATACCGGTTTTAAAGAAAGGGTTCGGGCACTCCTCGTCACACGCTCGCTGTCACCCGAATTCGCCTATGCCGCCTGCCCGACTATCGAAGGCAGCCTGTTGCTCGCACGCGGAGGCAATAACACGCTGGTGTATCGCAAAGAAAATCTCAATTCGGCACTGGGCCAACTCTCTATCGAGACATTACAGCTTAAACCTGAGCCGCACAGGCGACTGATCAATATGGGGATAAGGTGCCTTGGTGACCTATGGCGACTGCCGCCGGCAGGTCTCAGGCGACGCTTCGGTAGCGATTTCCTTGCCCTGATCAATAAAGCACTAGGCAAGGCACCAGAGCCGATTAAAAACTATCTGCCCCCGCCGGCGTTTGTGCATTCCTATGAGCTACCCTATGAGGTTGAGAATCTGAACCGGCTGCGGCCCGTGGTCGACGAAATGATCGCGCAGCTTTGCGATTTTCTCCGCCATCGTGAGCTGTGTGCCAGCAGCATCGAGTTATCCCTGCTCCATGAGCGCCGCGAGGCAACTCAGGTCGACATAGGGTTGCGGCAAGCGAGCCGTTCACAGCAGCATCTAATGCTGCTTATCGATACCCACCTCGACTCTCTACAGATACCCGCGCCGGTTACGGCTCTGCGCCTAAAGGTCACTCAGTTCGATGCTTTCATGAGCCACAGCGAGTCGCTACTTATCGGCGCAGATGAGGCGCCTGCCGAAAACACGGCTAACAGTCTTGCTCAATTTATGGAACGCCTGCAGGCGCGCCTGGGTAACGACCAGGTCAAATCTCTCAGTGCTGTCGAAGAACACTGCCCCGAATACGCAAGCGAGTCGGTGCGCCCGGGCCGCTATGAAACCTATCCTTTAGCGCTCGGCGGCAGTGGCGATGCACCTGCGCCGAGCAACCCGCGCCCACTCTGGCTACTCGACGAGCCTCTGTTACTGTCGCTGCGCGGTGGCAGCCTCTACCATCGTCAGGCTATTACATTATTGAGTGGGCCCGAGCGTATAGAGGCTCGCTGGTGGTCGGGGGATGAGGTTTGCCGCGATTACTATATCGCGCGCGAAGGAGGAGGGAGCAGACTGTGGATCTACCGTGAGCGCGGCGGCGAACGGCACTGGTACCTACACGGCTATTTTGCCTAAAGGCAGGCTGAAAACGGGCTGAGAGCCGAGGGAAAGAGTACGCAGCGCGCACTAGGTAAAATCTCTTGAGGAGAGCGACAGCTCGCCAAGCCAGCTCGTTAGATCAACAAGATTGTCGGCGATCACATGGATCACACCGTCGCTCTCTTGCACCCTGCCCACAACGCCGATCAGCATTGCTTGCCGCAGCACCGGTCGCAGACGCTCGCCCAGAGCGGGCCATACGACGACATTACTATGCCCAGCCTCGTCCTCTAGGGTAAGAAAAGTCACGCCGGATGCCGTCATAGGGCGCTGCCGGCAGGTTACCAGACCCGCGATCTTCGTCATCTGCTCATTACCGAGCTGCCGAAGTTCCTCAGAGGAACTCGCGCCGAAGCGGGCCAGGTGGTCGCGCAACAGCGCGAGCGGATGCCTGCGCAAAGTAAACCCTGTTGCGGCGTAGTCACCTGCAACATTCTGACTTTCGCTGGCCAACGGCAGCATTACCCCGAGGCCAAAATCGCTGCCGACGTTCGCCGCGTCATCAAACAAATCTGCTGTCATGCGCGAATGAAGAGAAGAATGGCCCTGTGCCGTGATCACTCCCGCCGCATGCCAGAACGCACGATGCCGATCTCCTGCCAGACCGCGAAGCGCATCGGCGGCGGCCAGAGCTTCAAGGTCACGGCGATCGATTCCTGCCCGAAACACCAGATCCTGAATGGACGCATAGAGGCCACCGCTGCGCGCCTCTACTATCGCTATCGCGGCCTGATCCGACAGCCCTTTGACCAAATTAAAACCGATCCGCAGCCGTCGTTGACGAGAGCTGCGAGCCTCGCCGGTTTCGACGGCCTCAAGCGAACAGCTAACCAAACTTTTGTTCACCTCGACGGGCAACACCTCTACCCCATGGCGCTGCGCGTCTTTAATTAGCTGAGCCGGTGCATAGAATCCCATCGGCTGACTGTTAAGCAGCGCGCAACAAAAAGCGGCAGGGTGATAGCATTTAAGCCAAGATGAAACATAGGCAATCAGCGCAAAGCTTGCCGAATGCGATTCAGGAAAACCGTAGTCGCCAAAGCCTTTTATTTGATTAAACAGCTGCTCGGCAAAAGTCAGTTCATAGCCTCGACCGAGCATTCCCGTGACGAGTTTTTCACGGTAGTGCTCTAACCCCCCTTTGCGCTTCCATGCGGCCATTGCACGGCGCAGGCCATCTGCTTCGCCACCGCTAAACCCTGCAGCGACCATTGCCAGCTGCATTACCTGCTCCTGAAAAATAGGCACGCCGAGCGTTCGCGCAAGCACGCTTTTAACCGCCTCGTTCGGATAGCTAATCGCCTCTTTACCGGTGCGACGATTAAGATACGGGTGCACCATGTCGCCCTGTATGGGGCCAGGCCGCACGATCGCAATCTGAATCACGAGGTCGTAATAGCAGCGTGGTTTAAGCCGCGGCAGCATACTCATCTGCGCGCGCGACTCGATCTGAAAAACGCCAATCGTGTCGGCGGCGCACATCATGTCGTAAACCGCGGGATCCTCGGCTGGAATCTTTTGAATCGTCAACGGCTCATCGCTGTATTCACTCACCAAGTCGAGACATTTACGCACCGCGCTGAGCATACCGAGCGCAAGCACGTCGATTTTTAACAGACCAAGTGCCTCGAGGTCATTCTTCTCCCACTGAATAATCGTACGGTCTGCCATCGCCGCATTCTCGATAGGCACGAGATTAGTGAGCGGACCTTGGCTAATAACAAACCCACCCACATGCTGCGACAAATGCCTTGGAAACCCGATAAGTTGAGCCGCTAATTCAACGAGCAATTTTATCTTAGGATCCGTCCTATCAATCTGCGCATCGGCAAGCTGCTCCTCTAAGTTTTCGCCCCACCAGTAGATCGCCTTGGAAAGATGGTCTAATACAGCGTCTTCAAATCCGAGTGCCTTACCGATATCACGAATCGCCGAACGAGACTGATAAGTGATCACTGTGGCCGCCAGCGCCGCGCGACCACGCCCGTACTTTGCGTAGATATATTGGATAACCTCTTCACGACGCGAGTTCTCGAAATCAACATCGATGTCAGGAGGCTCAGCACGCTCCTTGGAGATAAAACGCTCGAACAACACGTCGACACGAGCGGGATCGACTTCGGTAATGCCTAGGCAATAACACACCGCCGAATTCGCCGCAGACCCGCGGCCCTGACACAGAATGCGCTTGCGCCTCGCAAAGGCGACAATGTCGTGCACCGTAAGAAAGTAGTGTTCATAACCAAGCTCTTTCACCAACCCGAGCTCATGTTCGATCAGGTTGCGCACCTTAGGGCTCACTCCCTGCGGCCAGCGCTCGCGTATCCCTGCCTCTGTTAATTCACGCAGCCACCCGCTGGGGGTGTACTGTGGCGGTACGAGTTCGCGCGGGTATTCATAGCGCAGTTCGTCGAGCGAAAAGTCACAGGCATCGGCGATGTTAACAGTCTCAGCAAGCAGCGCCGGTGGATAGAGTTTGGCGAGCCGGGCGCGGTCGCGTAGATGGCGCTCGTTATTAGGCTCGCCCGCATAGCCCAGCTTATTCAACGCTCGACCTAGGCGTATGGCGGTCAGCGTGTCCAGGAGCACACGCCGATTCGGCTCGTGCATTAACACACCTCCCGCCGCACACAGCCTGATACCGAAACGCTCACCAACTCGCGTTAACCGCTGCAGCTCACCGCGATCGTCGCCGCGCAAATGCAGCTGCACCGCCAAGCGCAAATTGCTGCTAAACACTCTTTGCAGCCACGCGGCCTGAAAAGCATGGCGCTCGGCAGCCTCGTCAGAATTAGGAAGCCACAGCGCAAAGCATTCCTCCGGCAGATTATCTTCGACCATCTGCCTATCTAGAAAATAGTCGCCTTTCGCCGCCGCCCGTCGCGCACAGCTGATTAGGTGACTGAGCTGTCCATAGCCTCGACGCGTGCGAGCGATCAGCACCAGGCGAAGGTCGAGAGCTGCCTTGGAAAGGTCGGCGCAGCCCGATTCAGTCTCTTTGAACGGCGCAGATTTCAGCGCAAGCACCGTGCCTATTAGCAGCTTGAGCCCTCGCTGCTTGGCGGCACTATGTGCCCGCACGACGCCCGATAGCGAGCACTCATCACATAGCGCTAGCGCCGAATAGCCGAGTGCGTGTGCTTGCTCTACAAGCTCTTCCGGGTAGGAGGCGGCGCGCAGAAAACTAAAGTTAGACAGGCTGTAGAGCTCCGCATAGGCGGGCAACTCAGCTAGCGCGGTAGACTTTGGGGTGTCTGAAGGGAGAGTTTTGGAAATCATAACGCCGTCTCATAATACTGTTTAAATATACAGTATTATGAGACGGCGAAGAAGAACTTCTTAGGCGCTACTCGCCGCTTTCGCCAGCCGCTGCACGAGCCTCTTCCATACGCTCACCGCGCAGGATATTAGTCATGCCATAGTTGCCTTCGTGGCAGGCGTATTCATACATCTGACCATCAACCTTAGACATTGGCACGCGAGCCACGATTTTGTCTTTGAACGTGCTGGGATCATCGACTGTAAATTCGTAATCAACCGTGAACTCGTCAACGCGAGTAAACCGCTCGGTCAAGAATTTGTCTTTTGCGCTACCGAACACACTGAAGCTCTGAGTGAGATCGTTAAAATTGCGCGTCTCTACTACCAAGGTATCGCCTTCCCAATAACCCCGCGAGTCACCGGTCCAAAGACGGATGTCGTCGTCGATGTGTGCTTCTTTATTGAGTGGCACAATGCGCGCGTCATGTATCATTTCGGTCATGATCACGACAGTGTCTTTATTCTGTACGATCTGAATGTTGTTGTTATACATGCTCGGCGTGAAGGGAGGACCTGAGTTGAAGCCCACGATGCAGCGCTCTGAAATACCACGGTCTTCATAAGAATCCTTGCCAATACCGCCTACTACGAGCCGCACAGGACGCTCGCCTTCGATATCAGGTCCAAGGCCGCCCGTCTGAACGACAACACCCTCGACGCGCTCCGGTATCCGGCCGTTAGTTGGGTAAGTGATCAGCGACGTACGCAGATTGTCGCCGCGGCCTGCTTGCTCAACCCAAAACGTGTTGTAGCCGCCAACGCCGTCGTTATTGAGCGCTTCGTACTGTTTCTCAACCATCGAGGCGAGCATGTCAGCCTGCTCCTGCGTCATATACTCGTTATCACCGAAAAGAGCCGGGCGCGTCATCGGGACGTTCGATGCGAAATTCCAGACGCCCTGCAGATCAGGTTGATCCCACTCTGTTCGCGGCGCTTTGTAGTCAGCGGCTGAGGCTGTTCCAAAGGCAGCAACCGCAATTGCTGATACTAATAACTTGAACTTCATAATATTCCTCGAATGTTTACTCAGTCTTAATTCTGCTCGTCGAAACGACAGCATAAGCGGCCGTTGAGTTGTCGTAATTCTATTTTGCTGCGATTCTTAGGGGCGATCGCTAAAGTGAACCTAAGTGTAAACGAACTGCCTTCCATTACAATACGTACAGCATTATCAATACCAAACCTAGCCAAGCGTAACCTAACGCAACTAAACTGCTCCCAAGGCAACGCTCAGCGGAGTGATTATGACGGAGAATCCCAACAACCCAGCCAAAGGCGAAAACACACAGCCTGAGGTGGGCGCCAAGCCTAAGAAAATCGTGCGCGAAGAGATCAAAGACCGCCACACCAGCCACTGGGACATGGACATGATGAGCCGCGAGGAGCTCGAGGCGTTCATGACGCAAAAGTCGGCCTCCAAACCAGACTAGACTCTGATCGACGACTCGAATGATTGCAGAAAGACACTTGTCCTACTTTCGCTCCTGGGCGTAGTATCGGCTGCAATGAGATCAACACATCATCCCTCGTTCTAAGCTAAAAAAATAAGAGAGAAAAACTCATGATAAGCCTAGCAAGATCTACCGCATTAACGTTCCGCCCACTCACCTGCACGCTCGCTGGCCTTGCGCTCGTGATAAGCAGCGTTGCCAGCCACGGCGCCGATACTTGGCCAACAACTGAAGCGGGGGCTAAGGCAGCTGGCTTCAGCGAAGAAGGCATCGCGGCATTAGACGCAGCGATGACAAAAGTCGTTGCCGATCAAGACGTCGCCGGCATGGTCTGGTTACTCGCACGCGACGGCGAGGTAGCAACATTCGAAAGCGCAGGCCTGGCGCGCGTCGACGATCAAGCCCCAATGACGATGGACACGCTCTTTCGGATCTACTCCATGACCAAACCCGTCACCGGTGTCGCGTTAATGATGCTCTACGAACAGGGGTTGTGGAAATTCGACGACCCCGTAAGTCTGCATGTGCCGGAGCTCGCTGGGCTTAAAATCATGACTAGCTATGATGACAACGGCAACATGGAGCTTGTCTCACCGAGCCGCGAGCCGACGATGCGCGAGTTGCTCAACCACTCCGCCGGCTACGGCTATGGACTCAGTGGTAATGACCCCGTTAATGCAAAATTCCGCGATACACGAGTGCTTGCCTCAACCGACCTCGACGAATTGATCGCGAAGGTTGCCGATATACCGCTTCTCTTTGAGCCGGGCGAGCGCTGGTCGTATTCGATTTCGGTCGATATTCAGGGCTATATTGTGCAGCGCCTGTCTGGCAAACGCTTCGGTGAATTCCTCGAAGAGGACATTTTCGCGCCGCTTGGCATGAACGACACGAGATTCTTCGTCAAAGCCGAAGACGTTGGCCGTTTCGCCGAAGTCCATAATTGGGACAGCGAGCGTAACCGGCTCGTTCAGCGACCCCATCGCACCGATCGACCCAGCTATCTGGACCCTGCTCGACTCGAATCCGGCGGCGGCGGTCTCGTGTCATCGACCCATGACTATGCCCGCTTCCTGCAGCTATTAGTGAATGAAGGCGAACTTGAGGGTACTCGCTTACTGACGCCAGAAAGCATTCGGATCATGCGCACCAATAGCCTCCGCGATGGGCTCAACCTGCGCGGTAGTCTAACGAGCGAGGGTCAGGCAGGACAGGGCTTCGGCGTGGACTTTGCAGTAATCACTGACCCTGAAAAAGCGAATTCGCCAAACAGCCCAGGCACCTACTATTGGAGCGGCGCTGCGGGCACTTGGTTTTGGGTTGATCCGGTTGAGGACATGTTCTGGCTGGGGATGATTCAAGCACAGGGCGAAACCCGTCCGGGCGCAGCCGACATGCGCGGCATCGCTGCCGAGATTATTTATGAAAGTCTGCTTGATTAACTGCCCATTTAATCGTTAGCTCGCCACTCACGAAAACAAGGTCATCAAGAGGAAACAGTGATTTGGGGATCGTTCAGGGGCTCTAGGGGGCCTCTGGCGGAGCGATAGCTAATTATAGAGAGCACTATGCAAACATCGAGGAGACGCCAATCAGAGTTAAGTGCTCCCCACCGGCACCGTGCTACTTGCTGGCTGCTACTCGCATGCTCGGCACTCTCTCCTGCCGCGCTATTAGCAGAGGCCCCAAATCAGTTTAATGAAGCGCGCGCGCAAGCGCTCTTACTTGCTGGCCAAGCGGCACTCGAAGACGGTGACCTATCCCTTGCGCAAACCAACCTCGACCAAGCAATACAACTTTTCAAAATAAACGAAGGACTCTATTCGACCGAGCAACTCGCGCCCATCGAGCAGCTCATGTGGGCACAAATGCGCGCTGGTCTCTGGCCTCAGCTCGACACAAGCCTTGGCTATTATTACTGGCTTTTGGAGCGCATCGAGTCGACGACTCTCGATGCGCAGCTTGCCATCGCCAAAAATATGCGCAGCCTCTATCTCGAGGCCGCTGCGCATCCCAACAATCCCATGCCGCCGCGGCATCTCAGTGCAGCACTGCGCACCAACTGGCAGACTCTCAGCTACATCGAAGCCACGCTAGGTCCGCAGCACCCTGCTCTGTTGCCTTGGCTTTACGACGGCCTCCTCCTGCAGTTCATCGAGAGCCGCTTAAACGAGCGACAAGGGCTCACCAACTATCAATACAAAACCGACGGCAGCGAGTTTATTAGCGGCTGGTCGCTATCACGCAGAGAGGCGAAAGCGATGAGCCATTCAATTGGACTGTCGCTACTCGACAGAATAGAGACAATTTCGCGCGCATCGATTCAGGCGGAGCGCGTGCAGGCAGATGACCAAGACAGCACCGCTGAGGAAGATCAGCGACAACAACAACTCAAGGCGGCGCTGGCGCTTTACCGAGGGGACTGGGAGAGGCTGACTGATAACGAGAACGGCGCGAAAGCGAACTACTCAGAAGCTGACAGGCTCGCAGCATTTCACAAGGTGCCACGTGGACCCGAATTCCTTCCTCGTGCTTCTTTCGAGACCGACCCCGAGATTCTCGCCAGCGAAACCAAGTCAGGCGAAACTAGCGTATCGCAGCAGTGGGCAGCCCGGTTTCCTGGGGTGACACAACGAATAATAGACGCGCTAATGAGTTATTGAGTCCCGGCAGCAATTTACACCAGGTTGAAATGCAAAGAGCACAGGAGGGAACCCGTGAAAACTCATCCTTGTATGTCTCCCCCAGAACGCCTGTCGAGCTCCTCTGTACTGCGTTTCCACGAACTGAAACTTGCCTTGTTCACTGGCATTCTCCTTGTCAGTGCGTGTACCACAAATCCCACTGGCTACGTCCGCACACTGCCCACTGACGCCGAGGTGGCGCAGTACAATGCCTCTGTCGAGCCCGAAGAACGTATCGTCTGTCGTCGCGAAACCCCCGTTGGTTCCAACGTACCACGCAGAGTATGTCGGTATGTCCGCGACATCGAAGACACCTCACGCTTTCATCGCGAGCAGCTTAAGCGCGTTCTTCGCTGATTTTTCCTTACCACAAAGCCACTTAAACTCATTGCATAGGCGATTCTAATCCCTGTATAGTCAATGGGTTCAGCGCAAATGTGCGGGTTTTTATTTTTGAAAGAGGTTCTGTCGTACTCTTTCTGCATTACCTAAAGACGCAGTCCGCTGATTTACATCAAACACTAACTACTTACAAAAGTAAGGGAGTAGACATATGCGCAGAACCTTCCCCAGCTCACGCCGGGCGATAACGCTCGCCGTCATTTCTGGCCTATCAGTTACCGCTCTATCAGCTTCAGCTCAAGACAACGCCATTGAAGAAGTCGTTGTCACAGGCTCATTCCTTCGTGGTTCACCACTAGACGCTCCATCGCCTGTCCAAGTCGTAGACCGTTCGAGCATCGAAGCTCAGGGCGCTGCGGTTATTTGGGACGTCATTAAGAACCTTGAAGTTAACTCCGGTTCTATTTCGAATCCAGGCTCTGGCGACAACACGCAGGTTAGCGGCTCGGCAAACGTAAACCTCCGTAACCTCGGCGAGAACTCAACACTCACGCTGATTAACGGAAAGCGTATGGTTCCGGCGGCTGTTACCACCCGAAGCGGTGGTGAATTCGTCGACCTCAACTCCATCCCACTCGTGATGACTGACCGCGTCGAGATCCTGACCGACGGTGGTTCTGCACTTTACGGCGCCGACGCGGTAGCGGGTGTAGTAAACATCATCATGCGTAACGATTTCGAGGGCTTCGAGCTGTATGGCGACATACAGGGCGTACAAAAAGCCGATGAGAAATACGACGCGACTGTCAGCGCTATTTGGGGCTGGGCAAGTGACGACGGTGCTACCAACCTCGTTCTGTCAGCAGAGCGATTCGAGCGTGACCCGGTCACGGTTCGCGAAACAAACGCATTCTCTGACCTGCAGGATTTTAACGGCACCGTAAGCGCTGTCGGCGGCTTCTTTGCGAGCGCGGCGATTGGTGCACCGACGCCCATGGAATGGCTAAACTTAGACATCATGGCGCGAAATGTGGCTCAGGGCGGAACCGCCGCACCAGTCTGGACAGACCCCGGCTGCTACAGCACGTTTAGCGCGACCGGTGGCCCTCTGGTCGAGCCAGGCGCCCGACGTTATGACAAAGGCCAAGCAGGCGGCTCCTGTGCCGACGACGTGTCCTACTGGGCAATCGCGGCTCAAGAAACGGTTCGCAACAGCTATGCTGGTACTTTCGAGCACACCTTCAGTGACAACGCTGAATTCTACTCATTTTTCCAACACTCAGAGTCGACTATCCACCGCGGTGATGATGGCTACAACGAATCGCGCGGGCCGACTATTTTCCTCCCACAGCCCGGTGCCCACGGCGGCAATCCTGTAGGTGCCTACCTTGAACTGGGCGCGTTCGCTGCCGCCGCCGGTTTGACTCCGCCAACAGCCGCCGACATGCCGAATCATCCGCTATCAGCAGCTAACGGTGGACCAAACGTCGCAACTTGGTCACAAGTGCGTAACGGCATCATTCGACAAGGTGGCGATGGCAACATCACAGAAACGTCTAGCTCGGCGGTTCAAGTTGGTCTTCGCGGCGAATTTGACGCATTCGATCGCCCCATTAGCTATGACATTGGCTATTCGTGGAGCGAATCGTCAATGGAAGAGAACTATCGTACGTTCAACCGCGAGCGCACCGAGCTCGCTGCTCTGGGTCTCGGCGGTGAAAACTGTACGCCTAATGGTCGATCTGATTTCGACTTCGCAGGCGCACCGGGCGCTTTTGGCTTCCTGCCGAATCTTTGGGCGTCAGATGCCGCTGCATTCTCACAGACATTCTTCCCCGCGTTCGTATTCACAACGCGTGAAAGCATCTCTCTCGGCCTAACCAGTAACAACCAAGGTCAGGGCGGTTGTCAGTTCTACAACCCCTTCCTGAGCTCGCTCAGCAATCCAAACGTGGCGAACGATCCAGCGTTGATGGACTACATCCTCGAGGACGTCCGCCGAGTTGATAAGCGCAACAAGCTTTCGGTAATCGACGCGGTAGTCTCTGGAGAACTCTTTGAGATGAAAGGCGGCACGGCGCAATTCGCGTTAGGCGGCCAGTATCGTGACCGCAACACGAAAGAGATCGCGAACGAATTGCACTACCCAGGACTGCAAAATCGCATCTTGGGTTACGACGAAAACGGCGTGCCGAACGAATTCCACCGCGTAAGTAACAACTACGAGTGTGCGATGTGTGCGTTCAACTACAACGATTCACGAACAACTTCAGCGGCATTTATGGAACTCTCGCTGCCGTTCATCAACAACGTTGAGACTCAAATCGCGCTTCGTTTCGAAGACTATGGGGGCCAAATCGGCAGCGAGCTTTCACCCAAGATCGCGATGAGCTGGCGTCCGTTTGAAGAACTCCTCGTTCGTGGTTCGTTCTCACAGTCGTTCCGTGCACCTAACATAGCCATCGTGCAAACTGGTTTGCAGTCGTCTTCGGTTACGTTCCAAGATCCGATTTCGAACCAAAAGGTTCGTGCAGGCTTATTACCGCCAACGATCGAGAATGGCGAGCGTGAGGCAACTTACACACTCGGTGGCCCTGCTCCTGACGTGGGTAACGAGTATGCCG
The DNA here is from genome assembly GCA_017853205.1 of Gammaproteobacteria bacterium. GTDB lineage: Bacteria > Pseudomonadota > Gammaproteobacteria > Pseudomonadales > Pseudohongiellaceae > UBA9145. Next base: position 24,752 of record JAFMKB010000013.1, on the reverse strand, counting down.
ATACTTACAGCTTAGGTTTCCTCTGGACACCGGGTGGAGCGCTCGAAGGCTTGAGCATCGGCGCCGATGCATGGCGCTTCGAAGTAAGCGATCGCGTATTGCCTGAACCTCCAATCAACGCGATTCAGCCAGAAATCGAAGCATTCATCGCGGCTTCAAAAGACGAGAGCAACTACGTACTGAACGATTCGATTTCACTCGACTCGCCTGTGGTAAACGTGCCTTGTTCACCGTCTGCAATCGAAGCTGAGTTTGGCCGCGATTCTGCCGAGCGTTTAAACTGCGTTGTTTCGCCAACGGCCTATATCGTGCCAAATATTCAGCGCCCAGTGGGCAGTGAGTTCGGCGATCTCGTAACGACGACGCTTCGAGCGATTAACGCCGGTGAGATCACTGCCGACGGCATCGACCTGAAGGCGGGTTACTCATGGAGCAACGATCTAGGCATGTTCAGCGCAAACATGACCTACACTCACGTCCGTCAGTATGTTTTCGACGGCGTGCCTGGCATGATCAACGGACTATTGGATACCGGCGTATACGACGCAGCTGGAACAACGGGCGACGGCAACCTTGTTCGCTCTATGCCGGACAATAAAGGTACGCTGACATTCAACTGGCGCAACGGCAATCAAGGCATCACCTTGATTAATCGTCATATCGGTTCGTACCGCGACCTAGGCTACGAGGCTGCGTTGCCAGTGGCAAACAACTTCGTTCGCCCGTTGCTCTCGCGTGAGATCGGTAGCTACAACACATGGGATGTGCAGTACACCTATAATAAAGCGTGGGATAATTCACGCTATGGCAGCACAACCTTCACTGTGGGCTTGCTAGATGCCCTTAACAAGACTCTGCCTTACCGTGAACTGAGCGCATTAAACTACGATGCGACCGTGTTCGAAGGTCGTGGGCAGCGCTGGTACGCTCGCGCGCTCTGGTCTTTCTAAGCGCCAGGCAATGAGCCATCCTAGCCCAGCTACTGGGCTGAAAATAAAAGCGGCGAGGAGAAATCCTCGCCGCTTTTTTATTGACTGCATTTCCAGGGGCATCTAACCTAGGCAGCCAGCCAGCTGTGTATCAAAACATTTCGAACGTGCTATCGCAATTTTACTGTTGTAATTCTGATCAGCAACTCTCTATACTTTAGCTCGTAGGCATGTAGTCGCAGTTAGCCATGTGAATGCAGTCAACGTCAGCTAGAACGCAGATGCTTACAATAAAAAGAAAACTCAATACTCATTTAAATGAGGGAGAATAGCATGCGCAATCTTATCCCCAGCTCACGCAGGGCGATTACTCTCGCCGTGATGGCAGGATTATCTTTACCCGTCGTAGCACAAGACAACCCAGTAGAAGAAGTCGTAGTCACAGGTTCGTATTTTCGCGGCTCTCCCCTCGACGCGCCTTCGCCGGTTCAAGTGATTGATCGCTCCAGTATCGAAGCGCAGGGCGCTGCGGTGATTTGGGATGTCATTAAAAACTTAGAAGTGAACTCCGGCTCGATAACCAATCCCGGCTCGGACAACGGCCAAGTAGAAGGCACCGCAAACGTTAACCTGCGTAACCTCGGCGAGAACTCCACACTCACGCTGATCAATGGTAAGCGAATGGTCCCAGCCGCTGCGACGACGCAGAGCGGCGGTGAATTTGTCGACCTGAATTCTATCCCACTCGTCATGACTGATCGCGTCGAAGTGCTAACCGATGGCGGCTCAGCACTCTACGGTGCAGACGCGGTTGCGGGTGTGGTCAACATCATCATGCGCAATGATTTCGAAGGTCTCGAGCTCTACGGCGATCTGCAAGGCGTCGAGCAGGCGAGCGGCGCGTACGATGCCACGGTTAGCGGCATTTGGGGCACGTCGTTCAACGACGGTGCGACTCACTTAGTGCTCTCTGCAGAACGCTTTGAAAGAGACCCCGTCGCAGTGAAGGACGCCAATTTCTACGGGCCGTATTCTGAGTTTCTTGGCACGGTCTCCGACGCAGGAGTATTTATTAACTCCCCTGCGTTTGGCGCGAATTTCAATGCGGCCCAGTGGCTCAACACCGAGATCTACACGCAAAATCTCGCAGAGGGCGGCCTCCCTTCTAACTATATTTACACCGATCCCGGCTGCTACACGACCACGCTTTCAAACGGCAGCACTCCGCAGATTGGCAGACTTCGAGAGGATCGAGGCGAAAAGGCTGGCACTTGCCGCGCAGACACGTCAGAGTGGAATTACGTGTCAAACGCCACTGAACGAAACGCCTTCGCTGGCTCCTTCAATCATCAGTTCAATGACACCACTGAGTTTTACTCGTTCTTCAGTCACTCCGATTCTAAAACGACTCGAGCAGATGACGGTTACAATCAGTCTCGAGGGCCAACCGTCTTTTTAGCGCCCCCCAACGCTTACACCCGAAATCCGGCGTACGGATTCAATGCGATCGGTCAGACAATGGAGCTCGGATTTTTTGCGCCGGCCGCGGGACTCACGCGTCCTACGCTGGCTGATATGCCCAATATGCCTCTAGCTGCAAGTAACGGAGGCCCCAACGTAGCCATGTATCAGGGGGTACGTGATGGTATCGACCGAACTGGCGCTGCAAACAACATCACCGAAACAAGCACGGTCAGTGTACAGGCCGGATTGAAGGGAGAATTTGAAGCCTTCAACCGCGCGATGACCTTCGATGTTAGCTACTCGTGGGGTGGCTCTTCGCTAGAGCAGCAGTATAAAACCTTCAACCGCGACCGCGCGGAGCTTGCAGCCAATGGATTGGGTGGCCCAAACTGCACACCAAACGGCATCCCAGACTTTGACTTTGCCGGCCAGCCAGGGCCCTTCGGCGGCGCTGTTCCCCAAGCATGGGACTTCTACGCCCCTGGTCTCGTCCAGACGTTCTTCCCTGGTTTCGTGTTTACCACACGCGAAAATCTGTCCTACGCGCTGACCAGTAACAACCAAGGCCAGGGCGGTTGTATGTTCTACAATCCTTACTTGAGCCAGCTGTCTGATCCTAATCTCGCGAACAGCCGGGAGCTCATGGATTGGATGAACGTGACAGTTGATCGTGTAGATAAGCGCAACAAACTCGCAGTCTTTGATGCAGTGGTCTCGGGCGAGCTGTTCGAGATGAAAGGCGGCACCGCACAGTTTGCTGTGGGCGGCCAGTACCGTGAGCGAAATACGAAAGAAGAGGCGTCGGAACTCCACTATCCAGGTCTCCAGAATCGTATATTGGGTTACGACGAGAACGGCGTGCCAAACGAGTTCCACCGCGTGAGCAACAACTTCGAGTGTGCGATGTGCGCGTTTAACTACAATAATACTCGCACAACGAAAGCGGTCTTTATGGAGCTATCGCTGCCATTTATTGAAAACGTGGAAACACAAGTCGCACTGCGTTTTGAAGACTACGGCGGACAAATCGGTAGCGAGCTTTCGCCAAAGATAGCGATGAGCTGGCGTCCAACTGAAGACATTTTAGTCCGTGGTTCATTCTCTCAATCGTTCAGAGCACCAAACATCGCGATTGTGGAGACAGGTCTACAGTCTTCTTCCTACACGTTCCGAGACCCGATCTCTAATCAGGCGGTGCGTGCAGGACTGCTCCCGCCGATCGACGAACATGCGGAGTCCGAACAAACCTTTACGTTGGGTGGACCAGCGCCTTATGTCGGCAATGAGTATGCCGACACCTACAGTATTGGATTTCAATGGACTCCCTCTGGTGCGCTGGAAGGCCTGACTGTAGGCGCCGATTTCTGGCGATTCGAGGTGAGCGATCGCGTCCTGCCTGAGCCTCCAATTCGCGCAATTCAGCCCGAAATTGATGCCTTCATTGCCGCCTCGAAAGATGAGTCGAACTACATTTTAAATGACTCGATTCCTGCGGATTCACCCTATCCCACCCCTTATCAGGCGTGTAGTCCCTCGGCCATTGAGGCAGAATTTGGGCGTGACTCTGAGGAGCGTCTCAACTGCGTAGTCGACCCCCGTGCCTACTACGTCAACGGAATCCAGAGAGCATTCGGTACAACAACCGCCAATCTGATTACCACAACGTTGCGTGCCATTAATGCCGGCGACATCACGGCAGACGGGGTTGACCTCTCAGGCGGCTACAGCTGGTCAAACGATTGGGGCCTCTTTAGTGCTCGTCTCAACTACACCCACGTGCGTCAGTACCGTCTCGACAACGTACCTGGGCTAGAAAGAGGTCTGCTGGATACTTACGTGTTTGATGCGGCAGGTACCACGGGTGACGGTAATATCGTTCGCTCCTTGCCTGATAACAAGGGTACCTTGACGTTAGCATGGCAACGAGATGCGCACGGGGTTAGCCTCATCAATAGGCATATCGGTTCCTACCGGGACTTAGCCTACCAAACAGCATTTGAAAGCGGCTCTGATTTCACGCGCAGCATGCTCGACGAGAAGATCGACAGCTACAACACGTGGGATTTCCAATACCGTTATTCGAAGGACTGGGGAGGCCGGGTAGGCACAACAAACTTCACACTAGGGGTTCTAGACATGTTTAATGAGGACATCCCCTACCGAGAAGTCGGATCGCTCAACTACGACACGATTGTATTTGATGGCCGAGGTCGTCGACTCTACGCTCGAGTCTTATGGCAGATCCAGTAGCCTAGCTGTCTAGTGCACTGAAAACCCTCGAGTTGGGATCCCGACTCGAGGGTTTTTTGTTTTAATCGCCTAGCATTTCATTAGACTTAACTCTCCCTCTGTGTTTTCGCTATACTCGTTCCAACACTATTCCCACCCTGTTGGAGCGATCATGAATCCCCTTATAAGACTCCCTGTTTACTCGTTATTACTTGGCCTAGGCCTCGCTGCGTGCAGCGAAACACCTTCCGACCAAGTGGAAACAGACTCACTGCAAACGACTGTCTCGGCCGCTAGGCCTGAACTTGGCAGCTTCGGCATTGATCTCAGCCAACAAGACCCCACGACTAAACCCGGCGACGATTTCTTCCGCTTCGCCAACGGCAAGTGGCTCGACGAGTTCGAGCTACCAGCTGACCGCAGTAACTATGGCTCTTTTTCAGTCTTGGGCGATCGTTCAGATCAGCGAGTGAACGAGATCATCGACGAGCTTGCCAGCGCCGAACCGCCTGCCGGCTCGATAGAGCAAAAGATCAGCGACTACTATTTAAGCTACATGGATACCGCAACACTAGATGCGCGGGGTATCGCGCCACTGCGAGAAAGCCTCGCACAGCTCGCGCAAATCGACTCAAAGGAAGCGCTCACAGAAGCGCTTGGGCGCGCGCAGCTTGACGCCACGGCGAGCCCTTTCGGCTGGTACATCGGCGCCGACCGCCGCGATCCAGACCGTCATCAGCTCGTGCTTAGCCTCGGCGGCATCGGGCTGCCTGACCGCGACTACTATCTTCTCGACACCGAGCAGTATGTTAACGTACGTAGCGAATACGTCGCGCATATCGAACGCATGCTGGGCTTCGCCGGTATTGATAACGCCGCCGAAAAAGCACAGGCGGTGTTAGCTCTTGAGACAGCGTTTGCTGAGAATCTTTGGCCACGCGCCGATCGCCGTAACCGCGACCTCACCTTTAACCCAATGAGCTATGCAGAATTTAAAGCAGTCTACCCAAATATGGATTGGGACGCATATTGGGCTGCGGCAGGCATAGGCGAGATCGAAGACCTCAACGTTTCTTTCCCGAGTGCAATGGCGCCAATCATTGCATTACTCGACAGCGTAGCGGTCGAAGACTGGGTTAGCTACATGAGCTATCAGCACATCTCCAACCTTGCGAGCGTGTTGTCACAAGAAATAGATGATGAAAATTTTCATTTCTATTCCACCGTTCTCAGCGGCGTCCCCGAACAGCGTCAGCGCTGGGAGCGTGGAGTCGAGCGCGTCGGGTCACTTAACAGCTTAGGCGAAGCGGTCGGTCAGATCTATGTACAGAAGCATTTCCCCGAAGCTGCAAAGCAGCAGATGCAGGGGTTAGTCGAAAATCTGCGCGCGGCTCTCGCTAATAGCATTGCAAGCCTCGACTGGATGGGTGAGGAAACTAAAAACGAAGCCAGACTCAAGCTCGAATCGTTTCGCCCGAAAATCGCCTACCCCGACGAGTGGCGTGACCTGTCGTCTATCGAGATCAGCCGCGACGACCTATTCACGAATGCGCGCAACGTGCGTGAGTTCAACTATGCCGATGAGATCAGCCGCTTAGGCAAGCCCACGAACCGCGAAGAATGGGGCATGACGCCACAAACAGTTAACGCCTATTACAACTCGTCTTTTAACGAGATCGTCTTCCCTGCAGGGATCCTGCAGCCCCCTTTCTTTGACCCCGCTGCCGACATGGCAGTGAACTATGGCGGCATCGGCGCAGTAATCGGCCACGAGATGGGCCACGGCTTCGACGACCAGGGCTCTAAATCAGATTCGCTCGGCGTGCAGCGTAATTGGTGGACCGATGACGACCGCGCCAACTTCGAGAAATTGACTACCGCGCTCGCCGCGCAGTATGACCAGTTCGAGCCGGTGCCTGGCTATTTTGTTGATGGCAATTTCACCCTCGGTGAAAACATCGGTGACGTCGGCGGTCTCTCACTTGCCTACCGCGCCTACAAATTAACACTCGGCGGCGAAGAGGCTCCGGTCATCGACGGACTCACTGGCGATCAACGCTTCTTCCTAAGTTGGGCGCAGGTGTGGCAACGAAAATACCGTGAAGACGCACTAATCCAGCGCCTCACCTCCGACCCGCATTCCCCCTCCGAGTTCCGGGTGAACGGCGTGGTTCGCAACTTCGACGAATGGTATGAGGCGTTCGATGTGCAACCCGAAGATGCGCTCTATCTCGCGCCGGAAGACCGCGTGCGTATTTGGTAATGAAAAAAGAGAGGAGATTGAGAATGAATAGGCAACGCTCGCGAGCAGCAATGAATTCCTTCTCAGTCACCCTCATAGCTCTCTCTACCCTCAGTTCATTGCTCCTGCTTTTTCCGTCGGCGTCGTTCGCGCAGGACTTTGATACCATTATTGCCAACGGCCGCATTGTCGATGGCTCGGGTAACCCTTGGTACGAAGCGGATGTCGGCATTCGAGGAGATAAAATTGTCTCCATTGGCGATCTCGCCGGCCGACAGGCTACGCAGATTATCGATGCCACCGGACTGGTTGTGGCACCGGGTTTTATTGACCCGCACACGCACGCTCTGCGCGGGATTTTCGACGTGCCCACGGCAGAGAGTTCCCTTTTGCAAGGCGTGACTACGCTCACCGAGGGCAACGACGGCAGCTCTCCTTTTCCTATCGCAGCCCACTACGCTGAAATCGAAGCCAAACGCATTAGCCCAAACTGGGCTGTCTTTGTTGGGCAAGGCACGATTCGCGAGGCGGTTGTCGGGCGCGAAGATAGAGAAGCGACACCTCTCGAGCTGGCGCGCATGAAGGCTATGGTTGCCGAAGCAATGCGCGATGGTGCGCTGGGAATCTCGACCGGTCTGTTTTATGTTCCCGGCAGTTTCACGCCGACGTATGAAGTCGTCGAACTCTCTAAAGTTGCCGCCCAATACGGCGGTATTTATATTTCGCATATGCGCGAAGAAGCCAATCAGCTGCTCGACTCGGTAGGCGAAACGATCGCTATCGGAGAGCAAGCCGGTATCCCCGTTCAGATAACCCACCACAAGGTAATCGGCGTGCAAAACTGGGGCGCGTCAGTGGACAGCCTGAGACTTGTCGATGAGGCTCGCGGGCGCGGTGTCGATGTCACGCTCGATCAATACCCCTACACCGCGTCGCAAACGAGCATCAACGCGCTTATCCCGCAGTGGGCACAGGAAGGCGGCCGCAGAAAAATGCTTGAGCGTCTCGAGAGCCCCGAAACTCGGGGGGCGGTCAAAGCCGCGATTATCGATAAGATTCTATTTGATCGCGGCGGTGGCGATCCGAAGAATGTCTCTATTTCACGGAGCCCAAACGATCGCTCAATTGAAGGCAAAAATCTTGCCCAAATCACGCTCGAACGCGGTTTCGAGCTCAGCGTCGCAAACGCTGCCGAAGTAACGATGGAAATCGTCGAGATCGGCAACGTTAGCGCGGTGTATCATGCTATAGGTCCACAGGATGTCGATCGCATCATGCAGCATCCTGCAGTTGCCATCGGCTCAGACGGTCCGGTTGGCGTATTCGGCGAGGGCGCACCGCATCCGCGTCAGTATGGCACCTTCGCGCGAGTGCTCGGGTACTACGTTCGCGAACGCGGTGTTATAAGCCTCGAAAACGCCGTACGCAAAATGACTAGCCTTACGGCTCAGCGCCTAAGCATTCGCGACCGAGGCCTATTGGTCGAAGGCTATTTCGCAGACATTGCGATTTTTGATCCGGACACCATAACCGACAAAGCGACATTCGAGCAGCCTCATCAGTATGCACTAGGCGTGGATACTGTGCTGGTCAATGGAGAAGTCGTTGTCTCGAATGGTCAGCACACCGGCGCACGCCCCGGAAGAGTGCTGCATGGACCGGGGTTTCAGATCCCTTGAACCACGATCTTCGTAGCGAGATAAATCAAAATTTGGCGAATAAGACTAGACCCCTCCGAGAAGGAAACGCGTAAGCCCCGCAATCACGCCATAGAACGCACTTGGCACGATACTCGCATCACTCATCATATCTTGATGAATGCGGAGTACGTAGTATGAAATTTCTCTCAACCCTCGGCCTTCTTGGCCTAACCCTGATCGGACTGATTATCGCGATACCCATTCTTTCTGTGGCCTTCTCTGTATTCGGTGCACTCGTCGTCTTTCTGATCTGGGTCGCCCCTTTCTGGATAATCGCAACATCAAATCAAACGACAGGCTATGAGAAGATCGCGTGGTTAATCGCGATGGTCTGCCTGTCTTGGTTTGCTTGGGTGTTTTATTTTTTCCTTGCGCCTCTCAAAAGTCGCGACGACTACTACGGTTACACCCGCCGCTAGGCGTGCTTTAGGTGGAGCCCTAACTTGTCCACCAATGCGCCGCGGCAGCGCATGCTTTGCCGCGGCGTATTTTTCGTTGTTATCGCTATCTCACCACTTCGCCCTACGCAGTTTTTTACGCCCTTGCGCGACGCGAGCCATTAGGCGAGACTTATCCGCGAAGAAGTCTCTTTTAAGTCGCCAATTAAGGAAAACAATAATGATAAAAAAAGCGCTAGCAGTAGCCACCGCGGCAGCAGTATTTAGCACAACGGTAATAACGACAGCAAACGCGCAAGACGCACCTACTCCAGAGCAGGTCGCAGCCAGCGCCGCCGACACGCGACAGTCAGTATTCAAACTTTTACGTTTTTACTTGGTGCCGCTTGCGGGTATGGCGCGCGGCGCACCTTTTGATGCCGCGCTGGCAGAGAAGAACGGACGCCGCATCGCAGCGCTCGCGCCGACAATCCCCGACGTTTTTATGCACGATACACGCAACTTTGATGTGGAAACTGAAGCGTTAGACGTGATCTGGGAAAACAAGTCAGAGTTCGAAAATAAAGCTATGGCATTAATGAACAACGCCAATGCCTTTGCAGATCTGGCTGCGACTGGCGACCGCGGTCAGACACTCGGTGCTTTTAGAGCACTAGGCGGCTCATGCGGAGACTGTCATGACACATTCCGCGTAGATAACGACTAACTGTCGACAGCGACCCCGAGCGCTAACGCGTGAAGAACGCGGCTAGCGCGAGGCGGTCGGCATCAGTAAGGCGAGACGTATTGTGCTCTATCACATCGCTCATGTCGCCGCCGACAAAATCTGAATCGGGTTTCATCCCTAGCAGTAAGAATAAATCAAAACTGCTACGGTCCCAGTCTTCTAAAGCCGCGCGGTCAATCGCCTCGATTTTATCCTCACCTATCTGTGCGCCCGAAAATTCCCGCGCGAGCTGCGAAATACCCAGACCGTTGCGTGGCGTATGACACTCACCACAATGTCCGAGATTTCGCGCAAGATAGGCGCCGCGTTCAATCAGTAAGGAATCCTCTTGCTCCGAAATCAGTTCGGGTTCTTTTCCGCCTGACAGGTCAGCCAACAAATTCCAGCCTACCAGAGCAAAACGCGAAAGCCACCACGGTGTTTCATGCTCAGGAACAGCATTGTTAACCGGATCAAGTGACAAGAGATACGCACCGATGTCGAGAACATCCTGATCATTCAGACCGGCGTAAGAGCGATAAGGGAACGCCGGGAAATAAAAGCTGCCCTCGGGTGCGCGCCCATGCTGAAGCGCACGCAAAAAATCCTGTGCCCGCCAGTTACCGATGCCCGTGTCGACGTCCGGCGTAATATTGGGCGCATAGAAAGTACCAAAATCGGTAACCAACGCGTGGCCGCCACTAAGAACCGTCGAGTCGGTTGAGCCATCGTCGTTAACCGTTAAATGACAACTCACACAGCCGCCCGCGTTAACCAAATAGGCACCGCGGGCAATAGCATCCTCGCTGCTTGAAATTGCAGCGGTGTCATCGACAGGCGGGGTCGCGAGTAAAAAATAGGCAAAGACCGCAACGGCCGCCACGCAAATCGCGAATATTCTTCTGCGTAACGGCCACCGTCTCATTCCATTCGCCTCCCTCTTATTCCTTTCAATTTACGCCTGATTTCCGCATAAAAAGACGCTTCGCCGCTAAATGAGCTGGCTCAGCATTTCTTGATTATAAGTGACCAACTCATCGAATTTACCTGCGCGCACTTTAGTGACCCAGTCGGGGTTTGCGATAAGCGCACGACCAACGGCAATCATGTCGAACTCGTCAGCCTCCATACGCGTGATTAGATCGTCAATGCTTGCAACCTCGGCTTCGCCGCCGCGGTAAGTCGCAATAAATTCCTCAGTTAAACCGACGCTGCCAACGCTAATCGTTGGCTTGCCGGTGATCTTCTTGACCCAGCCCGCGAGATTGAGGTCAGAACCTTCGAACTCGGGTTCCCAAAATCGACGTGTACTGCAGTGAAAAATGTCGACGCCAGCCGCTGAGAGCGGCTGCACGAACTGTTCGAGTTCTTCGAGACTCGGCGCGAGACGCGCAGTGAAGTCCTGCTGCTTCCACTGCGAAAATCGGAGAATGATCGGATAATCGTCGCCGATTTCGGCGCGAATGCTTTGCACGATGTCGGTCGCAAAACGCGTGCGCTTAACGAGCGAACCGCCGTACTGATCCTCGCGTTGGTTTGTGCCTTCCCAAAAAAAGTTATCGATGAGATACCCATGAGCACCGTGCAACTCGAGCGTATCAAAGCCTAGATCTTTTGAATCTTTTGCCGCCTGTGTGAACGCAGCGATGAGGTCATCAATCTCCGCATTGCTGAGCGCTTCATAGACCTTTTTGCCCGGCCCTACTAAGCCCGATGGCGTAGCAGACGGATAGTCTGGATAAGCGCCCTCGCCTGGTCGACGCATGCCGCCCTGGTGCCAGAGTTGTGGCGCTATCTTACCGCCGGCTGCATGAACCGCCTCGACAATTTTATGCCAGCTATCGAGTGCTTTCCCGTGGAAACCAGGAATGCGCACTTCGTTGGAGGCCGCCTTGTGATTGACCGTCGTGCCTTCGGTGATGATGAGACCAACCTCGTTCTCGGCGCGGCGTTTGTAGTACTGCAACACTGCGTCGTCGGGGACACCGTCTGGCGAAAACTGTCGAGTCATTGGTGCCATGGCAACGCGATTTTTGAGAGTAAGTTTAGGGCTAGTAAATGGGGTAAACAGAATATCGGGGTTCATCGAGCGGTCTCTGCGTAAGTAATTAGAAAAAGTGTGTCGCCGCCATGCGCGAGAACGACATAATAGGTCGGCACGAAAGTGGTGTCGAGTTCTAGCGGCCCAGCGCTGCATCGCGCAGTATGCGGCGGTTCATGTCAGTTGGCGCCGGTTCTGATTCGCCGAAGATCGCGCGAATCCAGTGGCCATCTGTCGGATTGGGGAACACGATATAATCAGCGCCAAAGCGAGCAGCGTCTTCGTGCATTAACGCCTCGCGCGTCGCCACATCGGTGACATAATAGCGCCGCGCGAAGTCATTGAGGTTGTCGCCGAGCGAAGCGACTACGTGGAAGTCAGCTCGAATCTGCGCCTGCACGGCCTCCTTGTTAGACGTATCGCGCAGGACGCGGAGATGGTCGGCACGCGCGTTATCAAACCCCGCGGCCTGTAAATTTGCCAGCGCGAGCTCGAAGGTCGCCTCACCCTGATCGCGATTCGTGACAAAGAAAAGCGTCACATTGTTTGTCTCGCAAAATGCAGCAAACTCGAGCGCGCCAGGACTTGCAACAAACTGATTACTCGGCACCCAGGCATCCCACGTGGCGTCATCGAAGAAATCGCCGCCGTCGGCAATAAGCTGTCCCCAGTAGGCGCCTGATAAGAGCACGGTTTCGTCGACATCGGTGATCACCGCAAGAGGACGCGCATCATCGAGCATGCCTGCCTCACGCGCAGCGAGTGCTTGTTCGACTCGCAGCTGCGCCAGCGCAAAGCCCTGATAGTAAAGCGCGCGAAATTCGGCCGCAGTTTGGCGCCACGCGATAGCGTAGAGCAAGGGATTAAACAAGTCGGCTTGTTCTGCCCTTGGCTCTGGCTCGGCAGCCACAACCGATGTAGTTAGCGTACCCACTATTGCCGCCGCCGCGACCCCTTGTCTAAGTATTTTTCTACACATTGTTAATCCTGCTGTTCATCTCGTCGTTGGGCCAGCTGTAGGCGCACTTAGCACCCCGTGGCTGGTAATAATACGCAGAGTTGGTCTATATTGCTTACGCCCTCTGATTTTTTACACAAGGAAGTCAATTGCGATGCGCCAGCCCTTAAGATTACTCAGCCTCAGATTACTCACCCTTACCTCATGCCTAGTCGCATGCACTTCAGTCTTTGCCGACTCCTACCGCATACTGATATCGAACGACGACGGAATCAATTCGCCGCTTATCCATGCGCTGCGCGATGGGCTGGCGACGCTCGACGATGTCGAGATTGTGGTGTCGGCGCCAGACACGAACAAGTCAGGTAGCAGCCAATCGACCGATGGCGGCTCGCGCAGAGTCGAGCGAATTTCGGCAGACGGCGAGTTTTTTGGCTATGCAGTCGACGGACGTCCTGCCGACGCGGTCCGCTTTGGGCTTTTGCATCTTGGCAAAGACGACCCGTTCGATCTCGTCGTCTCAGGTATTAACCAAGGCGCCAATGTTGGCGATGTATCACATCTTTCCGGCACCGTGGGCGCAGCGATGGAAGCTATTTATCAGGGCGTTCCCGCGATCGCCGTGTCACAGGACACCGCCAATGTCGATACCGCTGTCACGGTAAATCTTACTCGGCAGCTAGTCGCAAAGTATCAGCGCGAGGGCGCGCCCGAAGGCATTGTAATCTCGATTAATGTGCCGGGCGGCGAGCTCAAAGGGGTCGCGGTACGCCCCATGGGCGAATCCTATCTCAAGTTTTCTCCTTACGAACTCACGCGCACAGACGGCGAGGTCAGTCAATTCGAGACAGCTTACGTCGGCAACCGAGCGCTAGATTCCGCGAACGACACCTACGCCTATCAAAATGGTTATGCCACCATCACGCCGCTTAAATTCGACTGGACCGCACACGAAATGCTGAGTGAGGTTGAAGCGTGGGGACTGACGCTTGACTGATTCGAAGACAGACGTCGCAATGCCTAAAAATGGCTTTCTCGAATTCGAGCACATCGTGCAAGTAAACGAGCCTGAGAATCCCAGCAGCACCGACATAAGTCGCGCGCATCTCTGGGAGGGACTGGTGCTCCGAGCCCGCAGCCCCCAGCGATTCATCGAAGGTATCGAATGTTTCACGCATCCGCAGAACGGCGATAGTTTTGTTCGCGAGATCAGCGCGGGTGATTCACATTTTTACGAAGATGTAATGCTAGAGCACGAATCGCGCGTGCTCACCAAAACTCATCGGGATAAACCGCAGATCCATGCCGAGAGCGAGGCAACGATTGAAGAGCCTGAGGCGGGTTATCTTTTTGTTCGCTTTTGCTATCGCCGCGAACTGCCCGAAGAACATCAAGCGGTCGATATTGCTGAGCATCTAAAAGCAGCCTATGCCAGACTCGACAACGATGCGATCAAATTGATTCGAGTGATGGCCGAAAATGATTCGTTTACCGCGTTGGTTAACTAATGAGTCAATAAATGAATTAGCGAGCGCGTCATTTACAAAGGAGCAACCCCATGTCGTTTTATTCTCGATTGATCTTAGCCTTCTTTCCTACAGACCTCGTGCGTGCAGTCCTCGTTCCTGCCGTCCTTACAACCGCCGTCCTCACCTTCGCACCGGCTGCATTCGCTGAACGCACCTCGGCAGACGACGAGAGTCACATCGACGACCCACGGGTGCAGCACCGAAGCTATGTTTTCAAGCCTACTGGCGAGACACTTCCCTACGCTATTTTCGTGCCCTCGTCTTACGACCCGAACGGCACCGAATCGCTCCCTCTTCTAGTTTCTCTTCACGGCCTTGGCCGCAGCTATGACTGGCTTATGGGGTATCACGGTCTGCTCGATCAAGCGGAAGAAAGCGGCTACGCGGTGGTGACACCGCTAGGGTATATTCGCGAGGGCTGGTATGGATCAAGGCCCGCGGAGGACCCGCAGGACGGTATCTATAGCGAGCAAGACGTCATGAATGTGCTTGAACTCGTTCGCGATGAGCTGCGCATAGACAGCGACCGTATTTTTCTCTGGGGTCACTCCATGGGTGGTGGCGGCACGATTCATCTCGCCGCCAAACACCCCGAGGTCTTCGCCGCGCTGGGAGTCGCGGCACCAGCACCGGCAATCTCGGCGCCGATGGACGAATTGCTCGATAAGATTGCTCACCTCCCGATCTTCATTTTACAGGGTGATCAAGACGAGTTAGTGCCTGTTTTTGCGACTCGCACGTGGGTCGCTGGGATGGCGGCGCGCGGCATGCAGCACCTGTATGTCGAGATCGAAGGGGGCGACCATTCGCTGCTAATCTCGCAGGACGCCAATAACATGCAGAAGTTTATCGATTTCTTTAACATCGTGGGGCACAAACAATGAACACGCGCGCCGCTAAGACTCTCGCCACCTGTCTTATTCTAGTTGCCTGCGCCGCTCTTGGCGGCTGCACAGCGAGCATCGTCATCGAAAAAGATAGCCCGCCAAAAGCGTCGACTGTGCGCACACTCGAATGGCCCTTGCACAATTTTGATTTAGCCGGCACGCGCTTTACGCCAAGCGATCAGATCACTCCCGAGAATGTCGCGTTATTAAAACCAGCATGGCTTTTCCAACATGGCGTTATCGATGGCGTGAGCAATCAGACCACGCCAATTATTGTCGACGGGATCATGTATGTGACCGATGCGCGCGGCAGCGTCTACGCAACTAATGCCACCGACGGTCATCTCCTGTGGGAATACAACGTTAGCGGCAAACTCGGCGGTGGCCGCCGCGAAGGCTATATTTTTAGGCACCGCGGAGTCGTAGTCGATGACGGCGTTGTCTACACCGCGGCAGGCTCTTTTATTTTTGCGCTCGATGCGAAAACCGGCGAGCCGATTGAAAGCTTTGGCGACGGCGGCATGGCCTCGGTGATTCTCGACGTGCTGCATCTCAAAGACCCGAGCATTGAAACGGCAATTTCCGTTGGATACTGGTTTACAACGGCACCGCAAATTCATAACGGCATGCTCTACATTGGGACCACACGCAGCGAAAGTCACATTGCCGGAGGCTACGTGCTGGCAGTGAATGCAAAAACCGGAAAAGTCGAATGGCACTTTAATACTGTGCCGCAAGACGAGACCGATCAGGGATGGGATATCGCCGGTCCAACGTGGGTTGGTGGCGAGCGTAACGGCGGGGGCATTTGGGAAACACCCTCTATAGATCCCGAGGTTGGCCTTGTCTATTTTGCCGTGGGCAACCCCTTTGGCAACAGCGCCAAACGCGACGGCATAAATTTATTTACCAACGCGATCATCGCGCTAACGCTCGACACCGGCAAACTCGAGTGGTACTACCAGCAGGTACATCACGACGTCTGGGATTACGACTCGGGCAACCAGCCCGTGTTGTTTGACATGTTGGTCGACGGCATTCAGGTGAAAGCGTTGGCGCAGGCGAGCAAGAATGGCTGGCTTTATATTCTTGATCGGGAGACTGGACAACCAGTGCATCCGATTCCGGAGATTGCCGTGTCGACCGAAACCGACACCGAAGGCGAAGAGCCATGGCCTACGCAGCCAATCCCGCACAAGGCCAACGGCGAGCGCATGGAGCCGGTCTCGCCTGTCTATCCGATTAACATTCCAGCCGAGCAACTCGAGGAATATCACTTGGTCGAGCAATTCACCCCGATCGGCCCGAATCAGATTTTCGCTCCAGGCTATGGCGGTGGCTCCAATTATGCGCCAATCGCCTACAGTCCTCTCACGGGGCTGTTATACGTGAATGCGATAGACCAACCGTTCCGCTCAGGGCGAGACCCGATGGGCTATTTCTCTGCCTACGATCCAACCACCGGTGAGCTAGTGTGGCGTCAAATATTCGAAGGCTACGGTCAGGCAGGTGCTGTAGTAACGGCAGGAGGCGTCGTGTTTGTCGGTGCAGGAAGTAACACAGCCGGCTATTTTTACGCCTATGATGCGGCGACAGGCGAGGAGCTTTGGAAATTCAACACAGGATCGGGCATTTTTGCTTCCCCTGCCCTGTATGTGATCGACGGCAAAGAATACGTCACCGTCGCTTCGGGTGGCGGCAGCCGTGGCAGACGCGGAGGTGATTTAATTCTCACCTTCGCCCTGCCCTAGCTTCGATTACTTCGAGATCGCTTCGGTGGTCTGAATGTCTGCGACCGTAACCGCTGTCATATTAAATATCCCGCGCGAGGTCACCGAGGGAATTACGATATGCGCAGGCTTGCGGAAACCATTGATGAAGGGGCCGATCAAAAGTGCATCGGTCATCGAACGTATCAGTCCCATTGCGATATTGGCCGCATCAAGGTTTGGCATAACCAACACATTGGCGCGGCCTTTGATATTGGCCTTCGAATAGATTGTTTCGCGCAGTTTGGGGTTGAGCGCGCTTAACACGTGCATCTCACCATCGACCTGTAACTCCGGGTGAGTCTCACGCAAAATCTCACTCGCGAGTCGCACTTTGCGCGACGAAGGATTATTCGCAGTACCAAAGTTAGAATGTGATAGCAGCGCAACCTTCGGCTCAATGCCAAAACGCCTCACGAGATCAATGCTCGCCTCAGTAATTTTTACTAGCTCATCCGACGTCGGATTCACATTCATCGAGGTATCAGCCAAAAACAGCGGTCCGTCAGGCAGCAGAAGCACCGCAGTAGACGATACCAGCTGCTCACGAGTCTCCGGCTTATTCGCAGGCCCTAGCAAATGCATTATCTCGCGCAGATGAAAATCGAAGCGACCGACCTTGCCACAGATCAAGCCATCGGCGTCGCCTCGAGCAACCATCACCGCAGCGATTGCTGTATTGTCATTGCGCATTATTTTGCGCGCAGCGCCGACCGACACACCGTGGCGGCCTACTGCTTCATGGTAGAACGCGGAGAAGCTATCGTGCTGCTCGTATCGCAGCGGGTCGAACACTTCCACTTCGTTGTCGAGGTCGATGCGTAGTCCGAGCCTATCGATCTTGCGCTCCATGCTAACGCGATGTCCGATAAGGATCGGCCTGGCGATATTCTCATCGATAACCGCCTGCACAGCCATGAGTACGTCATCGTTGTCGCCCTCAGCATAGACAATGCGCGCCGGTGATTTTTTTGCCACCTCAATAAGGGGCTGCATGAACAACCCTGCCTGATTCACAAACTCATGCAGCGTCTGCTTGTAAGCTTCGAGGTCGTTGATCGGTCGGGTTGCAACGCCGCTCTCCATCGCTGCCTTAACCACAGCGAGCGGAATATCTTCGATAAGACGAGGATCGAAAGCTTTAGGAATTAGATACTCAGGACCAAACCGCAGTTTTTCATCAGCGTAAGCCGCTGCGACCACATCGGATGTTTCCTTGGTTGCAAGATCAGCTATCGCTCGCACCGCCGCCATCTTCATCTCTTCGTTAATAGTCGACGCGCCACAATCCAACGCACCACGGAAGATAAAGGGGAAACAGAGAACGTTGTTTACCTGATTCGGATAGTCCGAGCGGCCCGTCGCAATAATCGCGTCCGGTCGCGCGGCTATCGCATCTTCGGGCATGATCTCTGGAATCGGGTTAGACATCGCTAGGATAATCGGCTTCGGCCCCATCTTTTTAACGAGCTCACCATTCAGTACGCCCGGACCGGATAGCCCCATGAAAAGATCTGCGCCGTCGATCGCGTCTTCGATCGTGCGGTCGTTAGTCTCGATCGCATACTCTTCCTTCCAAGGGTTCATGCCCTCTTTCCGACCGGCGTAGATAACACCCGTACGATCTATCATGCGAACATTTTGCTTACGTAGACCCATACTCACCAGAAGATCGACACAGGCGATACTCGCGGCCCCTGCACCCGATACCACAAGCTTCACATCGGCGATGTCTTTTTCGACTATGCGCAGGCCGTTATAGATTGCAGCGGCCGCGACAATCGCCGTCCCGTGCTGATCATCGTGAAAAACAGGAATTTTCATGCGCTCGCGCAGCTTGTTCTCGATCATAAAGCACTCGGGTGCCTTTATATCTTCGAGGTTAATGCCGCCGAACGTAGGCTCTAGACTTGCGATGATATCCACGAGTTTATCGACATCTGTTTCATCAATTTCGATGTCAAATACGTCGATGTTCGCGAATTTTTTGAACAGAACTGCCTTGCCTTCCATTACCGGCTTTGAAGCCAGCGGGCCAATATCGCCAAGCCCTAGCACGGCCGTGCCGTTAGTGATAACCGCCACCAAGTTACCGCGTGAGGTGACCGACGCTACCTCTGTTGGATTCTCAACGATCAGCTCACAGGCATGTGCGACGCCTGGCGAATAAGCAAGCGATAGGTCACGCTTATTAGCGAGGGGTTTTGTTGGCCGTATTTCGAGCTTACCGGGGAGTGGATGGGTGTGATAACGGAGGGCGCTTTCTTTGAACGAATCGGTCATTAATGATTTACTTCTCTTAAGACTAGAGGCGGGATTGAGAAGGCGAATTCTACCCTCGTCGCTCTCCAATTGCTATTTCGCGACTTAAATGAATGATCATTAAAGCGGTGAAATCACCAGCCTAAAGCCAATCGTTGGATTGCGCACGCTCGGATCAACTGCTCCACGCACTGCCGCGCGCACATTGTTTATTGAGTCCTGAAAAGAGCCCCCCCTCATTACCCAAAGAGAATCGACGTCGAGCAGCGCCTCGACGCCCGACAGGGCGAACGGATAGTCGACCAACGCGCTGCGGGTTAACTCCCAGGCGTTTCCAGCCATGTCCGACAACCCATAGCTGCAGGGCTCACAGCTGTGCGAGCCCACCGGCAGGAGAGAGCTACCGCCGACGTTCGCGTAGGCGTCGCTGGGCTGCATCCCCCAAGGGAAGAGTCGGCCATCGGTGCCGCGCGCCGCTTTCTCCCACTCGGCTTCGTTCGGCAAAGTGACGTTCGAGCCTGCCTCGAGCGCCTCACGAAGGACAGCCGGCGTCGCCGCCGAGGTGCGCAACTGCACGTCGAGCCAGCGTGCATAACTCAGCATTTGCGGCAGAGAAACTGATGTAACTGGCAGCTCTGGATCGAGGGCTGCGAACGAGTCTGCTATGGGGGATTCGGTCTCGGTGAGGTAATAAGCAAACTGCGCGTTGGTCACCTCGAAGCGACCAATGAAATACTCGGGCAAATCAACTCTGCCCTGACGCTGAGTCACCGACCACCGCTCATTCTCGTAAGCCATCCGGTCGCGCTGCGGGTTGCTGCCCATGGTGAATTCGCCAGCGGGAATAGAAACGAACCCCCATAGCGGATCCACGGGCAAGGCAAAGCGTTCAACAGCTGGCGATTGTGCGAGATCCGCGCGCTCATCAGACTCTAGCCGCATGCTCTGATAACTCATGAATATCGCGGTGAACGCGACGAGGCTTAGCATCGCCGTGATACCAACGGCGCGACCCGGCGCTTGGTAGTCCAAGTTCTGTGCTAAGACCGCGTCTTGGGTTGTTACTTCCTCGCTTTGGCGGCGCTTTTTCTTGCCCGATGCCATGTAGCTCTATTCCCCTGACGCAGCGGAGCGCTCACACGCAAACGCCCAGTCATGACTGCATGCGCGTGCATAGAGTTCAGACACAGGCGTGTCGATTAAGTTCTTACCGCCCTGACGGAGCATAAGCCGCAAGTCCAACTCCAGCGGCTCGGCGCGCAGCGCTGTTTGTTCCTGCAGCAAGTTAGCGCATCCCGCTTGAAACTTAAGCTCACAGGCGCGCGCAAAGTAGCTGTAGGCGAGGTCGGCATCACGCTCGACAATCAACCCCTCACGGTAATGAGCGCCCAGCTCGTTGCAGGCCCATGCGGCATTGTCGCCGCAATAGGTCGACTCAACGCTTACGAGTCGCGCACAGGCATTGGGTAACTGCGCCGAACAAGACTGCTGCCAAAACGGCACGCTATCGCCGGGATGCTGAGCGTCGGTGCGGCCAAGCAGCGACATAAGACCGAAAACAGAGATCCAAACGAGCATGTGTGCAACATTCGCGCGCCCTCCGAACCAAGCGGGGTTCCATAAATTGAGCACGGCGTCGGATTTAATTCGGCGCACCAAGCGATCGATACCAATCACGCTGAGATTGAGAAGCGGCACACACAGCAGTTTGTCGTACAGCGTGGGCTCGCCGAGCCAGCCGAGAATGGTGTAGAGCGCGAAAACGCCGATGCCGTAAAGCACGCCAAAAAGGGTTTTACCGAGAGGCGTGCGCGGTGAAGTTGACGGGTCGGTGATCAGCAGATGCAAGCCGAGAAACACCGCTGCCGGAATTTCCGAATCGAGAAAATAAGGCACACCGGCTAGCGCAGCATACAGCGCACTAAAACCGAAGAGCGTCATTGCCGCAGCGCCCGACACCAGCGTGATCGAGAAAAAATACATGACAATTAATCCGACCGCGAACAAATAGGTATAGATTCCCGGCGCGAGCGTCAGAGTCGATGAAATCTCCGGCGCCCACGTTAGATCAGTAGTCCCAGTGGCAATGAGAATCAAAGAGAAAAAACCGAGGCTAAAAGCCGACGGATTAAAAATATGCACGCTGCGGCCGTCGCGCTTCCAGCGCACAAACTCTTTGCCTAAAAAGCCAACGGCGATCATGACAAACTGCATGTAAAACCAGTCGTCGTGAAACCACAGAAAAAGATTGGTGCTAAAAATAATTGGAATAGGCCCAAACCCGAGCATGTAGCTGCGGCGCCGCGACCAGGCGAGCAGCATCCCGAAGGTGTAAGCAAACATCACCTGCCCTGCGAGCAGCCAGAAGTGGTCGTAGACGGGCCGCCAATAATAGCCCCAATATAAATAGACGCTAAACTGCACCATAGCCTGCACATAGTGCTGCGCATAGATCGCACGGCTGAAGTCTTTGAGTGCTGGGCGCCGGGCAAGGTGAATCAACATAAACCCTTGCCACAGCAAAAGAATCGCCGACGCACCCCAAAATGAGTACATCAGCGTCGAATTACTCGCGATACGCGGTGCAAACGAGAGCGCAAAAATTGCGCACGTAAGCGCCATTGGCAGCTTAAAACTGCCCACTACTTGAGAAAGGCGGAGCGCGGAACGCGGGTCTATTTCTGTCGTATTCATTGTTTATGTCTCATCTGCTGCACTTAACGCTGCGCGTTCTCGCATGCCGGCAGGTAGCATAAACCATGGGGTGCACTGTGTTCAATTTGACACGCCCCGCAAAGGCTTGAAATCTGCGCTGCACAGGCGTAATTTCAGAGTGCTAAAAGCTTACCGTTCGACCCAACGCTCATTACACTAATTAAAACAAAGCGATTCCGAGAGGTATGTATGAAAAGCGACGCTGGTCACCCCGTAACCCCGCGACTCAGAGAGACACCCCGATTTTCACATGCGTTGAGTTTAGCCACACTAGCGCTCACGCTGACCAGCCCGCTCACACTTGCGCAGAACGCCGACTTGCCGCGAACTGAATATGGACATCCTGATTTTCAGGGCTTTTATACCTTCAGAACTATCACGCCACTCAATCGTCCGCCCGAGCTCGCTGATAAAGAGGTATTAACACCGGAAGAAGCGGCCGAATGGGAGGCCTTCGAAAATAACCGCCAAAACCGCGACCTGATTGTCGACAGCGTCGGCGGCGCCGGCTATCCGCCAGGCGTCATTTCCTACAACGAATTTTGGTATGAACGCGGCAGCGAGACGATTGCGAGCAGGCGCACCTCGTTAATATACGATCCACCTAATGGCCGCATTCCGGAGCTCAATGCAATCGGCAAACAGCGCCGCGCCGACTACGGCAACATGCTCTTTAACAGCGCGGGGCCCGAGGGCCGGACCACGGTTGATCGCTGCCTCACAGGGTTTGTCGGTGGCCCGCCCATGATTCCTGGCTCTTACAATAACAACATGCAGCTGGTGCAAACCAAAGACCACATCATGATTCTCAACGAAATGGTGCACTCGGCCCGCATTATCAAACTAAATGCCGAGCCTAGCGGCCTCCAACCCAAGTGGGAAGGCGAGTCGGTGGGCCACTGGGAGGGTGACGTTCTCGTCGTCGAAACCAACAACTTTTATCACGACTATAATCTTCGCGGCATGTCAGAAGAGGCGAGAATCACCGAGCGCTTCCGCTATGTCGACGACGGATTGCTCGAGTATGACTTTACCGTCACCGACCCGAAAAGCTGGGATTCGTCGTGGTCCGCGCGCGTACCGCTGCGCCGCTCCGCCGATCCCGTTTACGAATATGCTTGCCACGAAGGCAATCATGGCCTCATCGGAATTTTGGCCGGCTGGCGCCGCTACGAATCGATGGGCATGAATGGCGACGGCACGCCGCTGTCGAATAAAGAAAGGTCCGTCGCCACCGATGAATAAAACAGTGTGTTAACTAGGAGTAAAAATGAAAACAAACACCTCAATACCAATCTTTAAAGCGGCGCTTTTCGCCAGCTGTCTAACACTCCCGGCGCTATCTCTTGCGCAGGCCGATATGCCGCCGGTTAACGATTTACCCAGTCCCTACATGACTCAGGCCGGCTATTTTAAACTGCCCGCCGGACGCAACTGGGGTTCGAGCAGCACGGTCGATATCGATATCGACGGAGAAAGCGTTTGGATAGCCGAGCGCTGTGGCGGCAATATCAATGCCTGCGTAGACAATCCCGACACCAATCTGGTTATGCTGTTCGATAAAGACGGCACGTTAGTGCGCAGCTTCGGTGCCGGTTACATCACTTGGCCGCACGGTATTCACGTAGACCACGACGGCAATGTTTGGATAGCTGACGGCCGCGACAATCAGGGTGGCGACAATCCACCGGCCGAAGCCTATGGTCACCAAATCCATAAGTTCAGCCCAACGGGTGTTCATCTCATGGCGCTGGGTCAAAAGGCAGGAGGCCGCAATGACGAGTACTTCTTCACCCCTAACGACATGCACGTAGCCCCGAACGGCGACATTTTTGTTGCCGAGGGACACTCTAACACCGCAGGCACGCCCGCCCGAATACTCAAATTTAACGCCGACGGCGAGTTCCTCATGAGCTTTGGCGAAATGGGGTCCGACGATGGCCAATTCATGCAGCCGCATGCCCTTGCAATGGACTCAAAAGGCAGGCTTTTTGTGGGCGATCGCAGCAATAACCGCGTTCAGATTTTCGACCAAGAGGGCAACCATCTCGACACGTGGTACCAATTTGGACGGCCGAGCGGTATCTATATCGACAAACACGACGTGCTTTACTCGGCAGACTCGGAGTCGGGCTCAGTCAACCCTGCACATGGCGATTGGCTTCGTGGCATCCGCATCGGAAGCGCCATCACTGGCGAAGTTGAGTTTTTTATTCCAGACCCAGACCCCGATTGCCGCGGTACCTGCACGGCTGAAGGCGTCGTTGCTGACAAACACGGCAACATCTTCGGTGCCGAAGTGGGCCCAGTAGGCGGAGTTAAGCGGTATACGCGGGGCGTTAATTAAGCCCCATTAGTGAAATTGAAAACAAACGGCGGGGTTAATTCCCCGCCAATTGTTTCTGCCTTGCCTTTAGCTGACCTAGGATCTGCATAATCTCTCTCATGGCGGGCACCTCGTCCGCCACTCGCTTCATATCTGCCTCGAGCTTTTCATATTCTGGCGCCACGAGACTTCTCGCGGCGAACCCACCCTGAAAATCCTGCAAATTTTCTCCATCGGTGCGGTTTTTGCCCAAATTTACCTCAGTGTAGAATCTTGGCTCGCAGATCCGTACGGAGATGTTGGAGCCTGTCGGCTTTTCCTTGCGGCACGCAATATCGAACGAGTCGTCGATATTGTGCTCATTGTAGATCGCGTACATCTGATCTTCGGCTTCTCGGATGTAGCCGGTCACTTCTGCGCGCGTCAGATCGGCGATTTGAATGACTTCGCCGTCTTCTTGGGCATAAGCAGCGTTAGCGGCGGTGAGAACAGCGGCTATTGCTGCAGTAAAGAGAGTCGATCTCACTAGTTTTATCATAGCCAATACTCCTCTTAAGTGCTCGTACACAAAACCCGTCCTAACTGACGCTACTCCCC
>JAFMKB010000053.1 GCA_017853205.1 Gammaproteobacteria bacterium | reverse complement strand
AGAAGCTATTTAGAGACTATTTCAGAGAATGCCTGAGGCCAAAATCAGCTCCACAGGGGTGTTTGAGTGAAAAGAGAATCAAGAATTGAGCAAAAACTCGATGAGCGCTTTTTGCGAATGCATCCGATTCTCGGCCTCGTCCCAAACAACTGACGACTCGCCATCGAGCAGCTCAGCGCTTACCTCTTCACCCCGGTGTGCCGGTAGGCAATGCATGAAGAGGGCATCGTGCTCGGCATTGCCCATCAGTTGTGAGTTGACTTGAAAACCCGCGAATTTGGCAAGGCGCGACGCCTGTTCATCCTCTTGCCCCATTGATGCCCAAACGTCCGTTACAACGAGACTTGCACCAGCGACTGCCTCCTGAGGTGTTTCGCATAGTTTTATACGTTTAGAATGTGCGGCAACGAGGGCTTCATTTGCCTCGAAGCCTGCCGGGCTCGCAATGGTGAGCTCAAAATCTAACAATTCAGCAGCATTAATATAAGAATGGCACATATTATTGCCGTCACCTATCCATGCTACTCGCTTCCCAGTGATGTCTCCGCGATGTTCAGCGAAGGTTTGCATGTCGGCAAGCAGCTGGCAGGGGTGATAGTCGTCTGTTAAGGCGTTGATTACTGGCACTTGGGAATAGCGAGCGAAAGACTCCAGCTGAGAGTGATGGAATGTGCGGATGGCAACGCAATCGACCATGCGAGAAAGCACACGGGCGGTGTCTTCTATAGGTTCTCCTCGGCCAAGCTGAGAGTCGTTGCTGGACAGAAAGAGAGCGCTGCCGCCTACTTGATTCATGGCGACTTCGAAAGCAACACGCGTGCGAGTCGATGATTTCTCGAAAATTAATCCAAGCGTCTTGCCGTCAGCTCGCTTTGCGGCTGCAGGGTTGCCTTTTAGCTCGGACGCTCGCGCGATAAGCGCTCGAAATTCGTCACTGCTGAGGTCTTTGAGGGTTAAGAAATGTCTGCAACTCATGGACTGTGGCCCTTGGGGTAAATCCCCGCGTGTAAGAGGAGGGAAAAATGTCATCAAAAAACAGTAAAACTTGTGATGGTGCGGCAGGCAGTGGCATTCTATCGACAGGGTGCGCGTGAGGCAAACTCAGCTAATATTTGTCAGCCGAACTTGCGGGCAAAAACACGGTTCATCAAATTTCTACAGGGCGATATGTGAATCCGATAGAACTCAAGCTTTTTACTAGTCGTCTGCAAGCGATTTGCGATGAAATGGGCGGAGTACTCCAGCGCTCTGCTTTCTCGCCCAATATAAAAGATAGGTTAGATTTCTCCTGCGCGGTCTTCGCATCTAATGGTGAACTGGCCTCGCAGGCGGCTCACATCCCTGTCCATCTCGGCAGTATGGCGTATACCATGCAGGCATTAGTCGCTTCACAGGATTGGCAACCCGGCGATATGCTCGTTATAAATAACCCTTATCTTGGTGGCACTCATCTACCAGATGTTACGCTTCTGGCGCCGGTGTTTACAGCGGATGCTATGACTCTTCCTCAACTGGTTGGTTTCGTGGCTAACAGAGCACATCACGCGCACATCGGATGCGAGACGCCAGGCTCGATGCCGTTGTCGACTACGATTAATGACGAAGGGGTGCTAATTGCACCGATGCTTCTACTTCGTGGCGGAGAGTTTCAATCGTGCGGTGCTCGTATTGATGCGCTGCTCTATGAACAACCGGGAGTATTGAGTGGCGATTTCGCTGCACAAGTAGGCGCAAATCTCCTTGCTGTCGATCGTTTGCGCGCGCTCGTTGACTCTTACGGGGCAGCTCGGTATTCGGCTGCACTTGATGGTCTCAATGCTTACGCGCGCCGGTTGTCAGCAGCCGCTATCGGAAAGCTAGCCGACGGAGAGTACAGCGCTGAGGATTTTTTAGACGATGACGGGTTTGGGGACCGGCAGGTGCCTCTACGGGTAAAAATACTAATCAAAGGCGCTCGCATACAATTTGACTTCACCCAGTCTGCCGATCAGGTCCGTGGCAACTTAAATTGCCCTGAATCGGTAGCGGCGGCCGCAGCTTATTATTGTCACTGCTGTCTGCTACCTGAGGATGTCCCGCTGTGCGCGGGTCTCTTTGCAGATCTGACTGTGATCACACGCAAGTCCTCTGTGTTGAATCCCGAGTATCCAGCTGCTGTTGCTGCAGGGAATGTTGAGACATCAATGCGCCTAGTCGATGTAATTTTTCGCGCCCTCGCGGCCGCGGTGCCCACTCGTATTCCCGCCGCGTCTCAAGGGACGATGAATAATGTGGCAATGGGGGCGTCGAGAGAACAGGGTTCGCGTTGGGACTATTATGAAACGCTTGCAGGCGGTGCCGGTGCCGGGCCTCGGCGCGCTGGGTGCTCGGCGGTGCATACTCATATGACGAATACGCTGAACACGCCAGTCGAGAGCCTCGAATATCATTATCCCTTAAGAATGCTCCGAGTTGCCATTCGCCGAGGGAGCGGTGGGCGAGGTCTTAATCGTGGCGGCGAGGGGCTTATCCGTGAATACGAGTTTCTGGATGAGGCGCAGCTCAGTTTGCTTACAGAGCGGAGGCGTATAGCACCCTGGGGACTCTGCGGGGGAGGCGAGGGCAAGGTCGGTTGTAATTGGCTTAACGGGGAAAAAATCCCCGCGAAAGCTGAACTGGCTGTATTCCCGGGTGATCGCTTAACGATAGAAACCCCCGGGGGTGGTGGTTGGGGACAGGGCTGATCTCCGATCATTATCGCTACACTGTCCGCCGTTCGCTTACATGGAGAACTGATACAAGGTAAACTTCGTTTAGCACTGTCGCTACAGCGCCACAGAGACTAGCGATAGCTGGCGATTCTGACGCCTGTGACCGGCAGCGTTTGGAAACCGCAGCGCCAAGGCGACATTCTGACAAGATAATAAGGACACCTCATGAGCATTGAACAAACAATCCAAGACCAAATCGCAAGCAACCCGATACTGCTTTATATGAAAGGCAACCCCGAAGCGCCGCAATGTGGTTTTTCATCACAAGCAACACAGCTACTAATGGCCTGTGGAAAGAAATTCGCTTATGTCGACATTTTGTCGAATCCTGAGATTCGAGCGACGCTGCCGAGTGTGTCTAACTGGCCTACTTTCCCTCAGCTCTTCGTCGAAGGCGAATTGGTCGGCGGCTGCGACATTATTGTGGAAATGTATGAGAAGGGTGAGTTACAAAAGTTAATCGAAAGTGTTGAAGTTGAATAGCTTCCGAGTAATAACTAGTCGAGCGTAATCCCTGCGCTCGGCTAGATTGCCTGCCTAATCGTGTGTGAGCGGCCATCCACCGAGCCGTTGCCAGCGATTAACAATTTCGTAAAATAATTCAGCCGTTTTTGCAGCGTCGTAGCGTGCAGAATGAGCCTCATTATTGTCAAATTCGATACCTGCGCATTCGCAGGCGCGAGCGAGAACAGTTTGGCCAAAAGCCAAGCCACTTAACGTTGCGGTATCAAAGTTTGAAAACGGGTGAAAGGGGTTTCGTTTCAAGTCGTGACGCGCACTCGCTGCATTCACGAAGCCTTGGTCGAAGTGGGCGTTATGGCCGACCAAAATTGCTCTTTTACAGTGGTTCGCTTTGAGCGCATGGCGTATTACCGAGAACAGAGTGGTCATAACCTCTTTCTCGGGACGCGCAATTCGGAGTGGGTGGAAAGGGTCTATGCCAGTGAATTTAAGAGCGGCTTCCTCAAGATTCGCCCCCTCAAACGGGATAATTCTCTGGAAAAAGGTTTGCTCAGTTTCGAGTTCGCCCAAGGCATTAAAGCAGGGAATCACGGCGCCTATTTCGAGCATGGCATCGGTAGCAGAATTAAAACCACCGGTTTCCACGTCAACGATAACCGGAAGATAGCCGCGAAATCGAGCTGACATCATTAACGCCGCCGCTTCGTTCGCCTCGTGATCTTCCTCTTGATCGAAGTCGTGCTCAAATTCGCTCTCTGTTTCACTTTCAAAATCGCTCATGATTAACTCTTTATTTAATAAGCTGCCAAGCAATTGATTCGTCGGCGCGCAATGGGATGAGCTCATCTTGAGCAAAGGGGAATTTCGGCGGCATTTTCCAGGATTTTTTCTCGAGCGTAATTTTTTTGTCATTACGTGGCAACTCATAGAAATCTGGCCCGTTATGACTAGCAAAGGCTTCTAGTTTTTCGAGAGCGCCCGCGCGTTCGAACACCTCAGCGTACAGCTCTATGGCCGCCGCTGCAGTATAGATACCGGCACAACCGCAGTCACTCTCCTTCGCGTGACGGGCGTGGGGAGCCGAATCTGTTCCTAAGAAAAACTTAGGACTGCCGCTCGTCGCGGCGGTAATGAGAGCCTCTTGGTGGCTGCTGCGTTTTAGTATTGGTAAACAGTAATAATGAGGGCGTACCGCACCCGCTAGCAGGTGATTGCGATTATAGAGTAGATGATGAACCGTGATGGTCGCCGCGACAGTCTTCGGTGCTGTGCTAACAAAGTCGACTGCATGTCGAGTTGTAATGTGCTCGAGCACAACCTTGAGGCCTGGTAGATCGCGGCATAAGGGTTCAAGTAATGTTTCGATAAAAACCTTTTCTCGGTCAAAAATATCAATCTCATGGTCTGTTACTTCGCCGTGAATCAGCAAGGGCATCCCAATTTTTTCCATCCGTTCGAGAACAGGCATCACCGCGCTCATGTGGGATACGCCAGAATCGGAATTAGTCGTGGCGCCGGCTGGGTAGTATTTCACCGCTTGCACAATACCACTGTTGAATGCCGCTTCAACTTCGCTCGGCTCAAGAGAGTCAGTCAGATACAGAGTCATTAAAGGATCAAATCCATTGCCGCTGGGTCTGGCGCTGAGAATTCGATCGCGATAATCACTTGCCGCCTGCAGATTCGTTACCGGAGGCTTTAAATTTGGCATGACAATCGCACGCGCGAACTGCGCGGCAGTGTGGGGTACTGTCGTCTTCAATGCTTCACCGTCTCTAAGGTGAAGATGCCAATCATCGGGCTGATCGATAGTGAGGCGCCGCGGGCTTGTCTCTTGGGAGCGGTCGGGTGAGTTCATCGTTATCTACACCTTGAGGGTGAATGAATTTTCTAGGCGACGTCGGTGTTCGGAAGCGCAAGCATTGTAGCGGATTCGGTGACGCATCTAAACACTCGACTGACTTTGATCTTTTGATCTTAGGCACTAGTGCAGCAGAATGTCACGCCCAGTAGTGATAGAATACTCAGGCTGGCAGTGCAGTTACTGCAGATAGGGTTGAAGTTGAGGTGCCGCGCAGACGTGGGGCCGCGAGCTATAAGGAGCGCAAGTATGTCGGATATAAACAAAGTCGTTTTGGCTTACTCAGGTGGATTAGACACGTCAGTTATTGCTAAGTGGTTGACCGAAACCTATGGCTGTGAAGTGGTCACTTTCACTGCGGATGTAGGACAAGGCGGTGAGGTTGAACCTGCTCGAGCCAAAGCGCAGGCGATGGGAATCAAAGAGATTTTCATCGAAGATTTGCGAGAGGAGTTTGTGCGCGATTACGTTTACCCAATGTTTCGCGCGAACGCGCTTTACGAAGGTGAGTATCTGTTAGGTACATCTATTGCCCGACCATTAATCGCTAAGCGGCTCGTCGAGATTGCCCAAGAAACTGGCGCTGATGCAATTTCTCATGGGGCGACTGGTAAGGGTAATGATCAGGTTCGATTTGAGCTTGCCGCCTATGCGTTGGCCCCGGGTATTCAAGTTATTGCCCCGTGGCGAGAATGGGACCTCAACTCCAGAGAAAAATTACTTGCATACTGTGCCAAGCATGACATCGCGGTAGAGAAAAAGCGCGGGTCCAAATCGCCTTATTCGATGGATGCTAACCTACTTCACATTTCGTATGAAGGCGATATTTTGGAGGACCCCGCGGCAGAACCCGAAGAGTCTATGTGGCTTTGGAGTGTCGCGCCTGAAGCTGCGCCAGACACGCCTACCTACATAGAGCTTGATTATGCTAAGGGCGACATTACGGCAATTGATGGCGTTCCAATGTCCCCAGCGTCCGTCCTTGAAACCTTGAATAAGATCGGCGGCGCGAACGGAATAGGTCGGGCTGATATCGTCGAAAATCGCTACGTAGGAATGAAGTCGAGAGGATGCTATGAGACGCCGGGTGGCACCATTATGCTAAAAGCCCATCGAGCTATCGAGTCGCTAACCATGGATCGTGAACTTGCGCATCTGAAGGACGATCTCATGCCGCGTTACGCATCACTAATCTATAACGGGTACTGGTTTTCGCCTGAGCGCCTCGCTCTTCAGGCGTTAATTGACGAGTCGCAGCGCTTCGTGAACGGTCGAGTTCGCCTAAAGCTCTACAAAGGCAATGTTATTGTTGTTGGAAGAGAATCAGACGATTCGTTGTTTGATGAAAGCATCGCGACATTTGAAGAGGACGATGGCGCGTATGACCAAAAAGACGCTGCGGGCTTCATAAAGCTCAATGCGCTACGCCTGCGGATCGCAGCCCGGAAAGGGCGAGCAAGCCACTAGAGTCTGTTGCTTCTAGAGGCTTTAAGAAAAGCCATTGAGCGACGAAAGCTCGATGGCTTCGCGTTTCGGCGAGGTGTTAATCCACTCGTAAGAACAGAAGATAAAACATTAATCGCTGGTTTTTTGCTTGAATTCACAGAGGTCTTCGATAGTGCATGCCCCACAGCGTGGTTTGCGTGCGACACAGACGTAGCGCCCGTGAAGAATTAACCAGTGATGGGCATCGAGCAGAAACTCTTCAGGCACAAGCTTGATTAGTTGTTTTTCGACGGCCAGCACAGTTTTACCAGGAGCTATTCCAGTCCGATTTGACACGCGGAATATATGCGTATCGACTGCCATTGCTACTTGCCTAAATGCGGTGTTCAGAACAACGTTTGCTGTTTTGCGCCCAACCCCCGGTAGCGCCTCCAACTCTTCGCGAGTCGAAGGTACCTGCGAGCCATGCTGTTCAACTAACAATGCACAGGTCTTAATGACATTCTCAGCCTTAGTGTTATAAAGGCCAATCGTTTTTATGTATTCCTTAAGCCCTTTAACACCGAGCGCGAGAATAGTCTCTGGCGTATTGGCTACCGGAAAGAGTCTGTCAGTCGCCTTGTTGACACCGACATCAGTAGACTGAGCGGAGAGCATCACTGCGATTAGCAACTCAAACGGTGATGTATAGTTGAGCTCTGTTTCGGGCGCAGGGTTCTCAGTTCGCAGTCTGGAAAATATTTCTGTCCTTTTGACTTTGTTCATAAGAGTCTACTCCTTCGCTCGCGCATGAAGTACGCCAGTCACTCTGGCGCGGAGCACCGTCTGTCCAGAAGACGCAATTGCCTCACGGCGCCGCACGTGCCGGTTGATTAACCAGCGGCGGCAGTAAGGAAAGAGAACGCGCGTAAATCCTGCAAGAATAAGTGCAAGAAGGGCGAGAACTAGTGGCGTAAAAGGGGCTAGGGTAATGTCCGCTGCGGGCAAAATAGCAGTCTCGCTTATGCGAGCCCACCACCGCAAAAGCACGAGTGCCGACAGTGCTATTAAAGGAACGGCGATAGCTAGCCCCGTTGTCGCTTTACGACTTTTTGCTCGAATAAAAAGGGTTGCGAGGTAAGGTGTGGCTGTGTTCATAAAGAGTGTTGCTATGCAAAGCGAGAACAGAGGTGAATAGGGGGCGAAAGAAAATAGTGTTAAGTGGCAGTAAACAATGCCAGCGATGAAACCCGCGACAAAGTTTTGATTTCTCGCATCAGAGGTGAGCTCTAATCGCCCAATAAACAGGGGCATAATAATTAGTGCGCCAAGGTGCTTTGAAATATCGGTGAGGACTGATTCAGGTTCGGATGCGAGCCAAGCACCGACAACGACGACTGCGAAAACAGCGATAGGGAGTAAGCGGAGTAGCCGAAGCCAACAAAGCCAGCAGGCCCCTAAGATTAAAGCCACGAGCACTGGTGGCGAAGTGATAGTGTCGGTTTCTCGGCTCAACTCCGTCAGACTAAGTGTTAGTGCAAGGGTCAGTGCGGGCAGACTAAAAGGGCCTGCTTCTCGTCTGCTAAATAGTGGGCTGATGCCCCAAAAGGCCATCACTCCTACGATCGCACCGAGGGTAACCGGTCCCGCAATCAGAAAGGACAGCGGATTGACTCGATTATCCCAAGCAAAGCTATCGCCACCCGTTGCCTGCTCTAGGTTTACGAACAGACTCAGCGACAGTGCGAGAAGCAGGGCATTAAAGCACGGAAGCGGGTCGCATAATCCTCTCGTGTTGTGAGGACTAATACGGCGATTAATAAGTTCGATGGAAATGACGCACAGGAATGCAGTAACTAATGCGCTCGTAATTAGTGGGATTGTATTGGGTTGAAAACTGATTACGGCAATCGCGCAAGGAACAAGCGCGGCGAATAGCTGCCATCCTTGTCGCGATGCGCTGTTCCAGACGGGCGAGGCTTGTCGACTCATTCGCTCTCCCTCCTCTTGATGTCCGCCGCAGCCAGTTTAGCCTCGCGTTTAGCCTTGACACGAGCAACTGCCGCCGCGACATCGTTCTGCGCTGCCGAGCGAGAGAAAGTGTTCGTAGAATCACTTACAGCAGCGCTACTCGCTTTGCTGTCTGAGTTCGGTTGCTGATCGTCATCGACATTAGATTTTGTGCTGCCGGTCGTGATTTTATTGACTATGTCACGCGTCTTAGCCTGGCGGCTGAGTATCTTTGTCGTCATACGTACTTGTCGAGCAGAGAAGCGTGCTTTCCAGTGATCGCTGAGTTCCCTCTCTTTTTCTTCTGCGCTAACGAGACTGACGCCCTTAGCAAGCAGCTGGGCAAGCGGTACATTACTAGGACACGCCTGTGTACAAATACCGCATGCCGTACAGGCGTTAATATTGCTCTCAATCAGGTCGTCGATTCTCTCTGCCTGCGTGTCACTAGAGAGAGTGGGGCGAGAGGCTAGGCTAACAAAAGCAATAAGTTTGCTTGGGTCCAGATTTTCAGGGCAACTGGGAACGCATAGTTTGCAACTCGTACAATCGCCCCCTCCATTGTTAATGTCGATGCCCGGTGACTGCTCCGCGTTGTGAGCGACGCGTGTTAATAGGAATGTATTAATGCGCGTGAGTAATCGGGTGCTCATGGCCTGCCACCCGCACGGCGCTGTAAGTTTTGTTGCTCGTCGTTACGGGCTATAAGGTCGATGCAATCAACTGGGCACGGCTCTACGCAAAGATCGCAGCCATTACACTCTGCTTCGATGATGCTGTGCATTCGTTTCGAGGCGCCGAAAATAGCATCGGTCGGGCAGGCCTGAATGCATTTAGTGCAGCCGATGCATTCATCTTCTCTAATCCGCGCCACCGAGAAGGAGAGAGGCGGCATATGCGCAGGGTTGAGCGCCGTCGGGAAATCGCCAACTAGCCGAGCGAGTCTGCGTGCAGTGATTTCACCGCCTGGAGGGCAGAGGTTTGTTGCGGCGCCATTGAGGATTGCTTCTGCATAGGGACGGCAGCCTAAATGTCCGCATTGTCCGCATTGTGTTTGGGGTAAGAGTCGATCGAGCAACGCTATCTGCTTGTCGAGAGTTGTTTCTGCGTCGGTTTTCGGCGCGGTGCCTAGGAATCGATTCGCAGTTAACAGGCCAAGCAATAGTGCAAGCAAAGCGGTGATCTCTAAGAGACTTAAATTTTGGGTAATAGCTATTCCGCTGAGCACTGCAAAAAGGTCTGTCATCACAGCGCGCCCTGCAGGGCGAGAAGACAGAGTGTGATGACGCAAAGAGACAGAAGGGCATGCGCGTGTTCTTGATGAGAGCGCTCAGATAAGACGGGGTCTTGAGTAGCTTTATTAGTACGGGCGATCGACAGGGCGGCAGCGGCTTCCCGCAATCGCATTGCCTCGCGTAGCGCGGTGAGTGTGATAATGACGCAATAGAAGACAAGGCCCAGTAGAAATATTATGAGGAGTGAAATCGGTGCCCCGGTGTTAGTAAAAAACTGTGATGCCAGCAAGGCTGCGGCACTCGTATTTACCACAGCGCTCACCGTATGGCCTCTCAGGCGGCGTAGGAATAATACTCGCTGTCTGCAATAGATTAACACCGCTAGGGTAAGAGCTGTCGAGACTGCCAGACCGGCAAGTATGTGATACAGCGGAGAATTTAGTGGTGGAGTCATTAGAGACGAAAAATTTAAGACCAGTGCTACCAGCGAGAGTGTTGTGACTAGTAAAAGCGAATAGAACCATGCCAATTGCGCCCCGAGTCGCGGATTGCTACTCGCATGCACGGTAGATAACCCAATAAGAAGGCAGCAGGCAATAGTCACCATGACACTCATTTTTCGTGATTACTCCATCGCAACTCCGAAGAACTCGAGGCCGGAATTTGATAGCGGCTCAATATTTCTTCTTCGGACGCTTTCGCGGCGGCATGGTTGATAATCATTTGATAGCCGTTTGCATTTTCAAAGACTACATTCGCTTTCTTGTTTGAAGCGAGATGCTCCGCAAAATCGGTGAAATCTCTTATGGGAACCCCATTGACTTGATCAACGATCCAATTGCGCCAGTCGTGATAGCCAAGATTCACGTCAGCTGCGAGTACCTGCAATGCGACAACCAATTGCCGGCGCTGAGGTGAGCTCCATTCGTTGCGTGCCTGCAGCAGATTTACAGGCGCGGATCGACTCCAGTCGCTGCCCCAGCGTTTGATAAGGTTCATGTTGAGAGGGACAAACAGCACGCCGCCGTAGATTAGGTATTCGGGTGCGCTATCGAAACGTTCACCCATCACCAGACTATAGCTATCTAGTGCTTCGCGGGCCTCAAGGATTACATCGAGTGGATCCCCATTGCGTATTAATGAAAGCGCTACCGAGTCGCCAACGAGGTGCAGGTCGATAGCGTGCTTATAATCAGTCTGAATCTCGTCGGACAATTTAATGCTGCCGTCCTCTGCGATGGGGAAGTCATCGATAGAGACAATAACATCGTT
This sequence comes from Gammaproteobacteria bacterium, assembly GCA_017853205.1. Classification (GTDB taxonomy): domain Bacteria; phylum Pseudomonadota; class Gammaproteobacteria; order Pseudomonadales; family Pseudohongiellaceae; genus UBA9145. The sequence goes on along the minus strand of JAFMKB010000053.1, from coordinate 4,031 downwards.
TTCCTCGATCAGACCGAACGCAGGTGAGTCTTCAAAGACTTTAATCACCAATACGCCATCTTGCTCCGTGGTAAGCCCGTATGCGCTTTTTGCTGCCGGGCTGTCGAGGGTTTGTGTGCGAAACCCAAGGTCTGGGAAGCCTTCGTTTGACCCATCCTGAGCGTCAGCGAGTACGTGTGCGATGATGCTGGGGGGGACGAAATAGCCGAGGTTCTCAGACCTACCGCCACTGTTCGCTTGCATGACGACCCCAATAATTTCTCGGTCGACGATTACCGGACCGCCACTATTGCCCGGATTAATCGCAGCATCGATTTGTCCCGCAAGGAGGTAGGCGCCTGCGTGCGCGTAGATCTGCTGCTCAACTCGCGACAGAATGCCTTTGGTAATGCTCAGTGATTTACCGCCCATCGGGTATCCGAACACAGACACTTCGCGCTGTGGTTCGGGAAGCTCGCCAAGCACAAGTGGCTCTAGGTCATCGAAAAATCCTTCCTCGTCGACGGTGATGAGAGCTAGGTCGGCGTCATGCGATACAAAGACCACTCGGGCGAGATAGCGTTTGGGGTCGTTGTGCTTCTGCGCCTGAATGTAACTTGCATTTGCAACCACATGCGCATTAGTCAGAATTCGATTTCCCGCTATCACCGAACCCGAGCCGCTGGACTGTCTCGGCGTTAGTAATCGCCAAGGTGTAAAGTAATCAGGTGCGGCTTGGGTTGTGTAAATTTTTATAACGGAGTTTTGAATTGCTTCGAGTTCGGTCTCTGCCGACTGCGCGCTTAGACTCATCATCAACAGCAAAGCTGCAATAACGAATTGCGCACTTTTTGCCGACTTCGCGGCTCGTACGATTGTTTTCATACACGACCCTCTCAAGTTAGGTGACGCGCATTCCAGGCAGGGCGCCAGCGTGAGGCTCCAAAAGCCATAATTCATCTTGCCCGGGTCCTGCAGCAAGTACCATGCCCTCGGAAACACCAAATTTCATTTTGCGGGGAGCAAGATTCGCTACCATCACGGTGAGCTTTCCACGAAGGTCTTCTGGAGCGTACGCAGACTTAATGCCCGAAAAAACGTTGCGTCGGATGGGATTGCCGTCGTTGTCTAAGCCAAGGTCTAGCGTGAGCCGCAGGAGTTTATCTGCGCCTTCAACATGCTCAGCCTCGGCGATCAGTGCAATACGCAGGTCGACTTTAGCGAAATCATCAAACTGGATTACGGGTTCAAACGGTGACTCATTTTGCTCGTTCTTCGCCGGTGTTTCTTTGTTATTTCTTTCGGTTTTCGCCGCATAGGCTGCGCGAGTAGATTCAATCATCGCTTCAATATTCTCCTTCTCAACTCTCGTGAGCAAAGGCTCAAACTTGTTAATCTGGTGTGCGAGAAGTGGGCTTTGAGAGTCCTGCCATGTGAGCGCCGGGATATTTAGGAAGCGCTCAGCTTTTTCTGCCATCACAGGTAAAACAGGCTTTAGATAACAAATAAGTAACCGGAACGCATTGAGACCGGTGCTACATATTTGCTGTAACTTGACAGAGCCAGGCTCGGTCTTTGCGACTACCCATGGTTGTTGATCATTGATGTATTGATTGGCGTTATCAGCCAGTGCCATGATAAGTCGAATTGCTTTGGAATAGTCGCGTTTTTCGTAGTGTTCGGCAATGTCCTCACTCGCAGACTGCATTGATCTAATGAGTGCCGGATCGTCGAATTCGTTCGCAAGCAAGCCGTCAAAGCCTTTGTTAATAAAGCCCGCGCAACGGCTAGCGATGTTGACTACTTTACCGACGAGGTCGGAGTTTACGCGCGCTACGAAATCCTCAAAATTAAGGTCAAGGTCATCGACGCCACTCGATAATTTTGCCGCAAGATAATAGCGTAAATATTCTGGGTTGAGATTTTCTAAATAGGTGCGGGCGTTAATAAAAGTGCCACGTGATTTCGACATTTTTGTCCCATCAACAGTAAGAAACCCGTGTACGAAGACTGCAGTGGGTAAGCGGTACCCAGCACTTGTAAGCATTGCTGGCCAGAACAGTGTATGGAAATTAACGATGTCTTTGCCGATGAAATGATACAACTCGGTGACGGAACCCGCCTTCCAATAAGTGTCGAAGTCGTAGTCGCTCTTACCGCAGAAGTTTTTAAAGCTCGCCATATATCCGATTGGTGCATCAAGCCAGACGTAGAAAAACTTGCCCGGCGCGCCAGGTATCTCGAAACCGAAGTAGGGGGCGTCGCGACTGATATCCCACTGTTGGAGTTCCTCGTCGAGCCATTCTGCGAGTTTATTAGCGACCGCATCTTGCAGCGTACCGCTCCGCGTCCAAGCGCGAAGCATCTCTCTGAATTGAGGTAGGTCGAAAAAGTAATGCACAGACTCGCGCTCTTCGGGAATCGCGCCTGAGATGGTTGATCGTGGGTCGATTAATTCAGACGGACTATAGGTAGAGCCGCAGGCCTCGCAGTTGTCGCCATACTGGTCAGTCGTTTTGCATTTCGGGCACGTTCCCTTGATGTAGCGGTCAGCGAGGAAGAGTTGTTTCTCAGGATCAAACAACTGCTTGATGCTGCGCTTCTCGATGTGGCCATTCTTCTCGAGAGCGGTGTAGATTGATTCAGAAAAGGCCTGGTTTTCGGGCGAGTGGGTTGAATAAAAATTATCGAAGCTGATGTTAAAGCCGGCAAAGTCGCGTTGGTGCGCGGCGTTGACATCGTCTATCAATTGCTTTGGTGTGATTCCTCGGTCTTCGGCACTAAGCATGATAGCGGTGCCATGAGCATCATCGGCGCAAACAAACACGCAATCGTTGCCACGCATACGCTGAAGCCGTACCCAGATATCAGTCTGGACCGCTTCGAGCATATGCCCCAAATGAATGTCTCCGTTGGCATAGGGGAGTGCGGCGGTAACGAGTATCTTGCGTGGGTTCAACTGAGTATCCTTGATGTTATGAGTCACATCGACAGTCTTAGGTTGGCGCATTGTAGTGTGTGACTGGCAGAGTTTGAATGGTCTCTCGTCTACTTCAATGCGTAAATTTATGCGATGAGTGCCGGGACGAAACCCCGTGCATTAAGGTTTATATTTCGACCATATCGAAATCTTCCTTACCGACGCCGCATTCCGGACACATCCAGTCGTCGGGGATTTCATCCCAGCTTGTTCCCGGCGCGATGCCGTCGTCGGGAAGTCCGAGGGCTTCTTCGTAAACGAAGCTACAGACCAAACATTGCCATTTGCGCATACTGCATTCCTCACTGTCACTTGCAAATTCGGGTCTCTGCTGCAGGGGCAGCGCTAGATTTTAAAACCGCTTGGACGGGAAAGGATACGCGATTTCGAGACGATTTTCAGTAATGACCCCACAAAGTGGATGATCACTTGATGCAGTGGGGGCGGATTACGACAAAAAGTGCTTATCGAAGCTTAAGTGATTATCATCGCATGCCGATACGCAAACGTAGAAACTCTTGGCGCAACGACTTTTTAGTTCAGTGGCCATGCAACTTGATATACTAAGGTTTGATTAAATGAGCATAAAGTCGGACAGATGGATCAGGCAAATGGCGCGTGAGGAGGGTATGATCGACCCGTTTGAGCCTGAGCAGGTGCGCTATGTTGACGGCGAAAAAGTCATCTCCTACGGCACGTCGAGTTATGGCTATGATGTCCGATGTGCGAGTGAGTTTAAGATTTTCACTAACGTGCATACAACGAGTGTGGTGGACCCTAAAAACTTCGATGAGTCGAGCTTCGTTTCCATTGATGAGCCTTACTGCATTATTCCGCCTAACTCTTTCGCCCTGGCGCGGACAGTAGAATATTTTCGAATTCCGAAGGACGTGTTAACGGTCTGTCTCGGGAAGTCGACCTACGCGCGCTGCGGCATCATCGTTAACGTGACTCCTTTAGAACCAGAATGGGAAGGGCATGTGACACTAGAATTTTCTAACACTACGACGCTACCTGCTAAGATATATGCCAACGAAGGTGTCGCTCAAATGTTGTTCTACCAATCGGATGA
>JAFMKB010000103.1 GCA_017853205.1 Gammaproteobacteria bacterium | reverse complement strand
CCGCAGCGTGGCTATCGATCGCCAATGCGTTATTTGCATTGCGACGCGCTGACGCTAGATCCCCGCTTTCTAGATGCGCGAGCGCGAGACGTGAATAGTCAATCACGGCTTGTTTTTCTGAGGCTTCGGGCTCGAATCCGCCTGTGGTTGTCGTCACACAGGAGACAAACGAACCTAAAAACACCCCCGCAAGCATTAACCGCAAAGCGGCACGCCTATGAGGGTCACACACACTTAATCCCAAGGCAGTAATGAAGGCATTCGACTGCGGAGTCTGCATAGCGTTACCTTCTTTCTCGTCATTAAGCCAACTCTGTTGCGCGCGCCGGATCTGATGAAGCAGCAATGATGTTTTCCGCGCGCTTCGCAATATGACGGCTACTGCGCTTAGTCTGATCCGCCACGTCGCCAACAAGCTGGCCACACGCCGCACCAATATCATCGGCTCGAGTGGTGCGTACGGTGACGGTATAACCTGCCTGCTGCAAAATTTGCCTAAAATTAGTAATCGATGTGCTGCTAGGCCGACGGTAGTCGCTCATGGAAAACGGGTTAAACGGAATAATGTTAATCTTGCAGGGAAAATCACGAAGAAGCTCGGCGAGTTCGCGGGCATGCTGCCGATGATCATTGACACCAGCAATGAGCGTATATTCTATGACCGGAACACGCTTGTCGTTCAAGCTCGCCATATAGCCTTTAACAGAATTCAGCAGCATCGCGATAGGGTATTTTTTATTTATGGGTACCAACTGGCTGCGGAGCTGATCGTTTGGCGCGTGGAGGGAAACAGCAATAGACGCGTCAGTGAAGTCTTTAAGCCTGTCGATTGCCGGTACGACACCAGAGGTACTGATCGTTACCTTACGCTTGGAAAGGCCGTAAGCGCAGTCTTCCATCATCAGTGAGAGCGCATCCATAACTGGCTCGAAGTTCAGCAGCGGTTCGCCCATACCCATCATAACGACGTTACTAACTGGTCGTTCTGCTAGGCCGTCGAAACCACCGAGTCGCTTGTTCGCCCACCACAGCTGGCCTATTATCTCTGCGACCGTTAAATTGCTATTAAAGCCTTGCTTACCCGTGGCACAGAACGAACAGTCGAGCGTACAGCCTGCCTGCGATGAAATACATAGCGTGCCGCGACCTGACTCTGGGATGTAAACCATTTCGACACGACTGCCGCTGGCCACTTCCATAATCCACTTATACGAGCCGTCTTCAGATGCATAGTCTTCGACGATTTTGGGGAGGAGGATCTCAGCCTCCGCGGAAAGTCGATCACGAAGAGGTTTACTGATATCCGTCATTGCTTGGATATCGATGACACCTCGCTGATGGATCCATTTCAGGACTTGTGCGGCGCGAAAGGGCTTCTCGCCAAGAGAATGGAAGTAGTCGCGCAGCTGAGCGAGGCTCATTCCTGCCAGATTAGGTTTGGCTGCCAGCGTCATGACGAATCAGTCTCCTAGCAGTACCCGCAGAGCGGGCCCACCGCGCAATAACCGCGCCAGCAAAGAAGCTGGCGCAGGTGTTAGCTGTTTATGAACAGATCTCTTCGTCTTTGAAGAAATAGCTCACTTCGCGTTGTGCTGACTCAACTGAGTCCGAACCATGTACCGCGTTCGCATCAATTGAGACCGCAAAATCTGCGCGAATCGTTCCTGCCGCTGCTTCGGCGGGATTAGTTGCTCCCATAAGCTCACGGTTCTTCAGAACAGCACCCTCGCCTTCGAGGACTTGAACCATCACGGGGCCAGACGTCATGAATGCGATGAGATCGCCAAAAAAGCCGCGCTCGCGGTGTTCTGCGTAAAAGCCGCCAGCCAGCTCGTCATCGAGACGGAGCATTTTAGAGGCAACAATCTTGAGGCCTGCCTTTTCAAAACGGCTGTAGATTTCACCAATGACGTTCTTTGCTACGGCATCGGGCTTAATGATAGAAAGTGTGCGTTCAATCGCCATTGTGACTCCAAACTTAGCTAGAAGAGCCAGACTTTTTGGCTCATGTAATTTAAAGAGCACGAATTATACGCACATTTGCGCAATTCTTATACGATTATTGCGCAATTCACAACCGATTAGTCGGCTGCCTCTTCGATCCATGCTGCCTGAATGGCCTCGAGGATCTTCTCCCCGCTTCGCTCAGGGTCATCACTAAAGTCCTCTAATTCGCAAACCCAACGATGAAGATCAGTAAAGCGCACGTATTGCGGATCGACATCAGGGTGTTGATCGAATAGACCCAGTGCTATTTCACTGACATCTGTCCAGCGTAAACTCATAAGGTTATCTCCGAAAAGTAGACTGAAAGACGCTCGTTAATGAACCTCAGACACCATGTTGATGGTGTACTTGGGGATTTCGATAACCAAGTCTTCGCTCCCGACTTTCGCCTGACAGCTGAGCCGTGACTCTGGCTCCAGACCCCAAGCCTTGTCGAGATAATCCTCTTCGTTCTCCTCGGCATCTTCGAGGGAATCGAAGCCTTCGCGTACAATTACATGGCACGTCGTGCACGCACAGGATTTCTCACAGGCGTGTTCAATAGACAGCTTATTCGCGAGCGCAACATTGAGAATCGTCTCATTCGACTCAGCGTCAATAACCGCTCCCTCAGGGCAAATTGTTTCGTGCGGCAAAAAGGTAATTTTAGGCATAACGCCTCTCCTCTGTTTGTTCGTCTTAGTAGCAACTGCCGATGAAGTAGCGTACTGCTGATTAATTAACGCGTCGGCCGCTCGGCTTTCGCGCTACGGCCTATATAGATTCGCCCTTTAGTGCCTGGGAAATATGCGCGTCCATGCGTCTCGCAGCGAAATCCCCACTTACCCGATTCAGCGCGGCAGTGAGATCGCTAACCTCTGCACTGGATCCATTCTCGAGTGCTGCGATTAGCGCAGCGACACCTTCGTTTATCCTCTGCTCTTCGCCTTCTTCTAACAGCTGAGGGTCGGCAATGACTGCCGCGGCGACCGCATCGATCAACTGCATTGCATCGACTTTTGCTTCCTGCAGCGATCTCAACTCCATATCTGCTCGCGCATTCTCCTGCGAAGCCTGCAATATGCTCTCGATCGTCTCTGCTTCGAGACCAAAGCTTGGTTTGACCTGTATTTCGGATTTAACGCCCGTCAATGTCTCTTCTGCGCTAACGCTCAATAGCCCGTCGGCGTCTACTTGGAAAGTCACCCTGATCTTTGCTGCCCCGGCAACCATGCTCGGAATCCCCCGCAGGGTAAAACGGGCAAGTGAACGGCAATCGGCGACGGCCTCGCGTTCGCCCTGTAATACGTGAAGCGCCATAGCAGTTTGACCGTCTTTAAACGTTGTGAATTCCTGTGCGCGAGAGACCGGGATTGTCGTGTTACGCGGGATGATTTTTTCTACCAACTCACCCATGGTCTCAATGCCTAACGAAAGCGGAGTCACGTCGAGTAAGAGAAAATCGGAATCGGATTTATTGCCGATGAGAACATCCGCTTGAATACCCGCACCGACGGCGACTACTTTGTCGGGATCAATACTTGTTAACGGCTC
>JAFMKB010000102.1 GCA_017853205.1 Gammaproteobacteria bacterium | reverse complement strand
ATCATTGGCAACCTGCCTACCAGCGGTTGATCGCTTGGCAGCAAGAAGACATTGTTAATACCAGTGAAATCTCCCAAGGCGTCGGTGCGCTGCCTGACGGTGAGGCTTATTACAATGAGCGGCTTGCCAACCAGACCACCACAGATCTGACTGCGGATGAGATACATCAGATCGGTCTTGATGAAGTCGCTAGGCTGAAAGCCGAGATGGAAGTGATCAAGAACAGCGTCGGTTTCGACGGTGATCTTAGGGCATTCTTTACCATGCTGCGCGACAGCAAAGACGACCAGCGTCACTATTACCCTGACACCGACGAGGGTCGTCAGGCTTATATCGATGATGCGAAGGCGGCGATAGAAAATATCAAAGCCGAACTCGCGACATACTTTGGCATACTGCCCAAGGCTGATCTTGAGGTCAGACGCGTCGAGCCTTTTCGAGAGCAACCCGGCGCAGCTCAGCATTATTTCCCCGGCACGCCAGACGGCAGCCGCCCCGGCATCTACTATGCGCATTTGTCTGACATGACAGCGATGCCCAAAGGTGAACTGGAAGTTATCGCCTATCACGAAGGGTTGCCGGGCCATCACATGCAGATCGCGATCCAACAGGAGCTAGAGAGTGTGCCGACCTTCCGGACGCAGGCCGGTTTTACTGCTTACTCAGAGGGCTGGGGGCTGTACTCAGAGTTGCTAGCGAAAGAGATGGAGGGCACGTACACCGACCCCTACTCAGACTTCGGTAGACTTGGCTCGGAGATTTGGCGCGCGATCCGCCTAGTGCTAGATACCGGACTACACGCGAAAGGATGGACCGAGGAGCAGGCGGTTCAATATTTCCTCGACAATTCCGCCATTACTGAAGCGCAGGCGCGTTCGGAAGTGCAGCGCTACATGGTGCTGCCCGGGCAGGCAACCAGCTACAAAATCGGCATGCTGAAAATTTTGGAGCTGCGCGAAAAAGCTGAACAGGCTCTGGCCGATAAGTTCGACATCCGCGGCTTCCATGATGCCGTGCTGGGAGGCGGTGCGGTGCCACTCAGCGTGCTTGAGACCATGGTTGCTCAGTGGATTGCGCGGGTGCAGATGGGGTAGTAGTGGCGGAGTCGATACCACAGCGGCAATCTGAGATCTGCTCTCAGCCGTTATTACTTTCTTTGTCACAATAATCACTAAATAGCCTAAGAGCTTTAAATTATCCTCGGAGAGAAACAGTGTTTAATCACCACCAAATGTCGGGCCAAAAATGCCCATCGGCTCGAAATATACTCGCAGTGATGCTCATTCCGAGCCTCTTATCAGCAACGTCTATCTATGGTCAGGAATCCGAGCAGGTAATAAATGAAATAGTTGTTTCTTTTATCCGTAAAAGCTCATTAGACGCGATAGACATAAAGCGAAATAACATTGGGGTGATGGAAGCTATTTCTGCCGAAGACTTTGGTCGATTTCCCGATGGCAACTTGGCCGAGTCACTTGCGCGCGTCCCGGGCATTGCTATTGATCGAAGTAACGTTGAAGGCCAGGCCATAGCGGTACGAGGATTTGGCCCAGAATTCAATCTCGTGACCTTGAATGGGCGGCAGATGCCAACGACACCAGGTCAGTACGGTGGCGGACGCTCATTTAATTTCGGCGATATCGCATCCCCCGGAATCTCAGCAGTGGAAGTCTTCAAGGCTGGAAATCTCTCCCTCCCATCTGGAGGCATCGGTTCAACAGTAAATATGGTGACCACGCGACCACTTAATATTGATGGGACCCTACGATCTTTCAGCATCGCCGGTGTTGAAGATACGACGAGCAAAGCGGGGGGGCTTCCAGTCGAAGGCGCAATGCTATTCGCAACAAATCGTGGCCGCTGGGGCTTCTCAATATCAGGTGCTTATCAAGAGAGAACAAACCAAGAGCAGGGCACTAGAGAATCCAACTGGATAGTGCCTGAGGTGATGGCGCTTAGTGAAGGGTATTCGCGTGTCGACCCCACAACGCCGGGGATTACCGATCAGCGAAGCTCACAAGACGGGTATACCTTCTATCAGGAACCTTCAGCTTACTTAATTAAAGATAACGATCGGGTGAGAAAAAATTTACAAATTACGTTACAAGGGCGAGTGACTGATAATCTCACCGCCACGCTCGATTACACGCATTCAGGCGTAGAATTTCAGAGCGAGGGAATGCTTTTTGGATCGTGGTTGGGCGGCTGGACTACTCAAGAAGCGACTATTAATCAGCGAGGAGTGTATACGGACGTGGTTGTCGGAGAGCGCTCTTACGATCACACGGCCACCTGGGGCAGTCTGAAAAGTAGTAATAATTCTCTCGGAATAAATCTAGCTTGGGACGTTACGGACACACTGACCCTCGAGTTGGACGCGCATGACTCGAAAGCTGCACTCGGCGGCAATATTTTTGACAATAGCATAGGCGCTACGAGTGACGTAATCACTAACGTGCGATCCACCAATGGAGGAAGCGACGGCATATACACGTTCGCTTACGATCGAGACTCCGGTGCCGAGAACATGTACCTTACAAACTTGAATCTCCAGGATGACACTCAGCTTAATCAAATCACACAGTACCAGCTGAAGGCCGAGTGGAGGCCTGAATTTGCTCTTTTAACTTCTGTTGAAGCAGGAATTTCGATTTCAGAGAACCGGTTTAACCGAATTAGACGCCAAGGCACCTTTGCACCAACAGCACAAGGTAGATGGGGCGCATCAGACTTTGATGACGGTCTCTTTAGCTACACTCCGTTGGTAGCCTTCATGAATTCTTTCAGCTCACCAGCAGACTCGAGTTACTATTTTAATATCGATCCTGCCAGCGCATTCGCTGCAATACAGGGGCTGGGTGGAAACTTAGTGGATAATTCAGACCAAGTCAGTTGCTGCACAGCTGGAGGTATCGATTCGAATGAGCGAGTTGTTGAGGATCTTGAATCAGCGTTTTTACAGTTCAATCTGAGTACTGAAGCTTTCGGTTACATGCCTCTTAATGTCCAAGCTGGACTCCGATATGAATCTGTGGAGACTCAATCAACCAGTCTTTACCCTCTCGTTAATCGAATCGATTGGAATATCGATGGTCTCTATGGAGTGCGCGGTGATGAAATAGACGCATCGCGATTTGGATCTAACAGTCAGGTTCTTCCTAGCATAGCTCTCTCCCTCGGTGTGACTGATAACCAGATTATAAGAGCATCATGGGGGCGCTCGATTGCTCGCCCGAATCTCGGAGATCTAGAATCGCAGCTTGCGATTGGATCGCAAGATTTCTTTAATCTCACGGCGACTGGCGGAAACCCAGATCTTAATCCTCTGAGATCGACTAATTTCGACTTAGCTTATGAGAACTATTACGCTGAGGGTTCGTATATATCGGTAAATTATTTCCGCAAAGAAATCGATGACTTCGTAGGCAATCAAACGGTAAACGATCAGCCATTCAATGGGCTTACAAATCCTGCGTCTAGTGAAATCGGTTTGAAAGCTCAAGCTTGTGTTCAAGAGTGGGTTGCAGCGGGCCGGCCCCAAACAGGTTTCCCAGGAGAAGGAGGTACTGGTGATTGTGTATCTCAACAATTCCAATGGGCACAGGGTTGGGCTATTGATCAGCACCACATGTTTCAGGTTGCCTCAG
>JAFMKB010000052.1 GCA_017853205.1 Gammaproteobacteria bacterium | reverse complement strand
GGCGCCTTTGGCGGACGCACCGATATTATGAACATGATTGCTCCACTCGGCGCGGTGTATCAAGCAGGCACCTTATCGGGCAGTCCTCTCGCCGTAGCAGCCGGCATTTGCATGCTCGATGCTATCTCGCAGCCCGGCTTTTATGACGACTTAGGTGCGCGCGCTGAGAAGCTCATGACCGGACTTAAGTCGCGGGCAGCGGCAGCGGGCATCCCCTTCACAACGAATCAGGTTGGAGGCATGTTTGGCTGTTTCTTCAGCGAGGAGGACACAGTAACTACCTTTGCTCAGGTGATGGACTGCAATTCAGACCATTTCCAGCGCTACTTCCATCTCATGCTCGATGGCGGTGTCTATCTAGCCCCCTCGGCGTTCGAGGCGGGATTCATTTCAATAGTACACGGTGAAGCCGAGCTTGCAGCGACGCTGGCTGCAGCCGAAAACGCATTTGCTGCTCTCGCGAGCTAGCGCAGCTACCCTAAGGAAATTGCTGAATGTCTCAGGAAAAAAAATACGATGTTTATGCTGTGGGCAACGCTCTAGTCGACAAAGAGTTCGAGGTAAGCGACGCATTCTTCGCAACGCATGGCATCGAGAAAGGCTTGATGACACTCGTTGAAGGCGATGAGCAAGCTAGATTAATCGAGATACTAATGGCAGAGCACGGGCTAAAAAAGCGCGCAGGTGGCGGCTCTGCTGCGAACACGCTCTATGCGCTGAGTCAATTTGGCGGCCGTGCCTTCTACTCCTGCAAACTAGGCAATGATGAAACAGGCGATTTCTTTTTGTCACAGCTTGGCGACCAAAATATCGAAACCAATACAGAAAGCCAGAGAGCCGACGGCGTAAGTGGCCGCTGCGTCGTCATGATCAGCCCCGACGCGGAGCGCACGATGCACACACACCTAGGCGTTTCAGGGTCTATCGATAGTTCGGACCTAGACTTAAATGCCGCTGACCAAGCGAAATATATTTACCTCGAAGGGTATCTGGTCACCTCACCGAGCGCACGCGCAGCGATTATCGAGCTGAAGGAATATGCACAGAGTCGAGGAGTCAATACGGCAATGACTTTCTCTGATCCGTCGATGCTCGAATACTTCCGCGACAACATCAACGAAGTGCTCGGCACCGGCGTGGACCTTTTATTCTGTAATGAGAGAGAGCTAAGACTCTGGGCGCAGACCGACGATTTTGAAACTGCATTTACTAAAGCCCAGGGCTTCGCGAAAAAGCTCGTCGTCACTCTCGGTGCCAAAGGCGCCTTGTTGTTTGATGGCCAGCGCCGCATCCCTATTGCACCAAATGCTGTCAATGCAATTGACACGAACGGCGCTGGTGACATGTTCGCCGGCGCGTTTCTTTACGGCATCACTAATGGCATGGACTTCGAAACCGCCGGTAATCTAGCCTCCCTTGCGTCCGCAAAGGTTGTGTCTAATTTCGGACCACGGCTTACGCCCGAAGAACATACCGCAATACTCGCGTAAGCAGTCTTGTATACGATTTAATTAGGCACAAAAAAAACGCGGCTACTAAGCCGCGTTTTTAATTTGTTGTATCAGCCTCGCAGCTCATCGATGAAGCTCTTCACCCCGTCAAAAAATGAGGTACGCTTCGGCGATTGCTTCTTTCCTTCACCGACTTGAATAGTCTGAAACTCTTCTAAAATTTCTTTTTGACGCTTCGTAAGATGTACAGGCGTTTCAACCACAACACGACAAAGCAGATCCCCAACGTTGCCGCCACGGACCGGCTTGATGCCTTTGCCGCGCAGTCTAAAGAGTTTACCCGTTTGTGTTTCAGACGGGATCTTTAGCTTTACCCGCCCGTCCAGTGTCGGCACTTCGAGTTCGCCACCGAGCGCCGCGTCGCCAAAACTTATGGGGATTTCGCAAAAAAGATCTGCGCCTTCCCGCTCGAAAATTTTATGCGGCTTAACGTTCATCTCGACATAGAGATCGCCGGGCGGGCCACCATGCTCACCCGCTTGACCCTCGCCGGTAAGACGTATGCGATCGCTGGTATCGACACCCGCAGGAACTTTGACCGATAGCGTCTTATTCTCGCGCACTGCGCCACGTCCATGGCAGGTATTACACGGATCCGTGATTTGCTTACCCGCACCCTGACATCGCGGGCACGTCTGCTGCACAGAGAAAAAGCCCTGCTGCATCCGCACTTGTCCATGGCCGCCGCAGGTAGTGCAATCGATTGGCTGCGTGCCTTTCTTTGCGCCAGAGCCGTCACAGGTTTCACAGGTGACGGTAGTCGGAATCTGGATTTTTACAGTCGTTCCACGTACCGCGTCTTCCAAGCTTAGGTCGAGGTTGTAGCGTAGATCGGAGCCCTTGCGTACATGACTTCTGCCACCGCCGCGGCCACCTCCGAAGATATCGCCGAAAATATCGCCGAACATATCGCCGAAATCAGCACCACCCGCGCTCGTCTGACCGTCAACGCCCGCGTGACCATATTGGTCATAGCGGGCGCGCTTGTCTTTGTCGGACAACACTTCGAAGGCTTCATTAGCCTCTTTAAAAATGTTCTCCGCATCGGGGTTGTCTGGATTTCGGTCGGGGTGGTTCTTCATCGCAACACGGCGATACGCCTTTTTAAGCGTCGCCGCGTCTGCTCCCCGATCTACACCCAATACCTCATAGTAGTCACGTTTTGACATAAGACTCTCAGTTGTTAAGGATTACTTATCCTTTTCTTCATCCTTAACTTCCTCGAACTCGGCGTCGACGGCGTCGTCTTCCCCGCCGCCCTTGGCTTCTTGTTCTGCGCCCTCGGCTGCTGCGGCATCCGCATACATCTTTTGAGCAAGTGCAGAGGACGCCTCTGTCAATGCAGTGGTCTTAGCCTCGATAGCCTCTTTGTCGCTGCCTTTTAGCGCTTCTTCGAGCTCAGCGATTGCCGTGTTGATTGCTTCTTTCTCTTCGTCGGTCGCCTTGTCACCTGCTTCTTCGAGTGTCTTCTTAGTCGCATGGATCATGCCGTCGGCCGTATTGCGAACCATTACCATCTCTTCGAACTTCTTGTCGTCTGCAGAATTGGCCTCGGCGTCTTTGATCATTTGCTCAATCTCTTCGTCCGATAATCCGCTCGACGCTTTGATCACGATTGACTGTTCCTTGCCAGTCGCCTTGTCTTTGGCTGACACATTCAAGATGCCGTTTGCATCGAGGTCGAATGCAACTTCAATTTGTGGCATACCGCGCGGCGCCGGTGGGATGTCTGACAGATCGAAGCGACCAAGCGATTTGTTCTGTGATGCTTGCTTTCGCTCGCCCTGCACCACATGAATTGTCACAGCGGTTTGATTGTCGTCAGCCGTCGAGAAAACCTGGGTTTTTTTCGTCGGGATAGTCGTGTTCTTCTCGATCAGAGTACTCGCAACGCCGCCCATAGTCTCGATGCCGAGCGACAAAGGCGTCACGTCGAGAAGAAGAACATCAGTGACGTCACCAGACAGTACCGCCGCCTGAATAGCCGCACCTACCGCTACCGCTTCATCAGGGTTTACGTCACGACGAGGCTCTTTACCGAAGAACTCTGACACGCGCTTCTGTACGAGAGGCATACGCGTTTGGCCACCGACGAGAATGACATCGTCGATGCCGCCGATCTGAAGATCTGCATCCGCGAGTGCGAGCTTTAGCGGCTCAAGCGTGCGCTCGACCAAGTCTTCAACAAGCGCTTCGAATTTCGCGCGCGTCAGCTTTTGCACTAAGTGCTTCGGGCCACTCGCATCAGCAGTGATATACGGCAGATTCACTTCGGTAGACTGCGAAGAAGACAGCTCGATCTTCGCCTTCTCAGCTGCTTCTTTTAGCCGCTGAAGAGCGAGAGGGTCGCTGTGTAAATCCATGCCCGATGATTTTTTAAATTCTTCCGCTAAGTAGTCGATGAGGCGCAAGTCGAAGTCTTCACCTCCAAGGAATGTGTCACCGTTGGTCGACAGCACTTCGAAAGTATGCTCGCCGTCGGTTTCCGCAATTTCGATTATCGAAATATCGAACGTACCACCACCGAGATCGTAGACAGCGATTGTCGAATCGCCTGATTTCTTGTCCATACCATAGGCAAGCGCGGCCGCAGTTGGCTCGTTGATGATGCGCTTAACGTCTAGGCCTGCGATGCGACCCGCATCTTTGGTTGCCTGACGCTGGGAATCATTGAAGTAGGCTGGCACGGTAACCACCGCTTCGGTGACAGGTTCACCTAAGAAATCTTCGGCGGTCTTTTTCATTTTTTTCAACGTTTGCGCCGAAATCTGAGGAGGCGACATCTTCTCGCCGTTCACTTCGACCCACGCGTCTCCGTTGTCTGCCTTCACAATTTTGTAAGGCACCATTTTTATGTCTTTCTGTACGACATCGTCTCCAAACTGTCGACCAATCAGGCGCTTGATCGCAAACAACGTGTTGTCCGGATTAGTCACAGCCTGACGCTTGGCCGGCTGTCCAACCAGAACCTCACCATCGTTTGCGTAGGCGATGATCGAAGGCGTCGTGCGGTCGCCCTCTGCGTTCTCAATGACTTTCGCTTCGCCACCATCCATCACTGCCACACAGGAGTTGGTAGTGCCGAGGTCAATTCCTATTATCTTACCCATCTTTATTCTCCATTAATCCGGCAGCACCGCTGGCGGTCTTTAAGTCTGTCTTGGTCGGAAATATTGGCGCAAACCTTGATAATTCAAGGCTGCATGCAGAAAAAGTCATGCCTGCTATTTGGACACCATGACCATCGCTGGCCTGATGACTCTACCGTGAAGCGTGTAGCCCTTTTGCATCACCGCAATCACGGAGTTTGGCTCGGCGTCTGGGGTCTCTTGTATAGACATTGCTTGGTGAAGCTGCGGATCGAATGGTTCTCCAAGGGGATCGACTGGTTCGATGTTAAAGCGCTTAAAACAGTCGATGAAGCCTTTCAACGTTAACTCAACGCCTTCTTTGATTGCTTTCACTGCCTCGTCTTCGCTCGCCTCAGCAGCCGCAGAAGAACGTTCGAGGTTGTCCATCACGGAGAGGAGTTCGATACTGAATTTCTCTTGGCCAAACTTGTGTGCTTTCTCGATATCTTGCTCAGTCCGGCGGCGCAGGTTTTGCATTTCGGCCTGTACCCGTAACAACTCATCCTTGGCCATACCCGCTGCCGCTTCCGCGGCTTCGAGCTGCTCTCGCAGTAGGCTCAATTCGTCTTTCGGTTGCTCGCTCTCAGGCGCGCTCTGCTGCTCGACGGTAGTCGTCTCGGCAGTGTCAACCTCTTGGTCTGCTGTACTCTCGACATTTTCCTGGTCGGGGTTCTTATCGCTCATAGCTTCCTCTTGTAATTCCCTTAGTTATTAGCTGCTTGCAGCCCATAAAGAGGCGTTCTAGGCCGTCGCTCCTAGCACCGGAGCCCCGACAACGCTTTCGACTGAGCCTATATGGGGTCGCCTTTACCGCTTTCAACTCCCCCAAGCGCTTAAAGTATGCAGGCCAGATCACGAGATTTAGTGCATACCGGACGCCCCTTCACCTATACTTCGCAGTAATGAAGATAACAATTTTGATCGCGGAAAATGTTCTATGCTCTTGCAGCTAGCCATCCAAAACTATGCCACCGTCGACAGCCTCGAAATTGATTTCGGCCCGGGCATGTCCGCGATTAGCGGGGAGACAGGCGCTGGCAAATCGATCATGCTCGACGGCCTAGGGCTAACTCTCGGCGACCGCGCCGATAAAAGCATTGTGCGCAGCGGTGCGACTAAGGCAGAGATCAGCGCGCTTTTCGATGTCACCGCTATCGAGCCTGCGATCGAGTGGCTAACAGAACATGAGCTTGCCGATGAGAACGAACCCGACCGCTGCCTCTTGAGACGCGTTGTTGGTGAAGATGGACGATCTAAAGGCTTTATCAACGGCTCACCTGCAACACTTGGCGACATGAAAACCCTCGGCGAAATGCTGATCGATATCCACAGCCAACATGAACACCAGTCGCTCTTGCAGCGTTCAACCCATCAGCGCCTGCTCGACGATTTCTGTGTCGATTCAAACGCAGCACAATCCCTCGCTGCAGCGTTTAAGCTCTGGCACAAGAACAAGCAGTCGCTCGAGCAACTCAGTGAGCGCAGCGAAGAGGGCTCGGCGCAGATGCAATTGCTCAGCTATCAGCTGGGTGAATTGGATGAACTCGCCCTTGGCGATGAAGAACTCGAAAACCTCGAAGCCGAGTTCAAAAATCTAAGCAGCGCTGACGAAACCATCGCTTCGGCCCAGGCCGCGCTCGACTGCTGCGCCGGTGAGGGTGGGGACAATGCAGCGGATCTTCTCGCCAAGGCGACGGGAATACTTACGGCGCTACAGGGCAAAGGGGCCCGATTGAGCAATGCAGCGACGCTCATCGAATCGGCCTCCATTCAGCTGGATGAAGCGATAGACGACCTACGTTATTTTGTTGATAGTTTCGAAGCCGACCCGCAGCGCCTCGACGAGGTAAACCAACGACTCAGTGATATCTATGCACTTGCTCGTAAACATCGTGTAAAACCAGAAGCACTTCCAGTACTCACCGCTGATATGCGCGCTCAGCTTGAACGAATTGAAAATAGTGACGAAGAATTGGCGCGACTGACAGCGGCAGACTCGACGCTTCGTGCCGAATTTAGCAAAGCGGCCAAAAAGGTAAGCGAGCAGCGCAAAGCAGGTGCCGACAAACTCGCTTTGCAAGTCAACGAGCAGTTAAAGAATCTCGGCATGCCTCATGCGCGACTCGAAGTTGCCCTTACTGCCACCGCGTCTGACAAACCCAGCGTAACTGGAAGTGAGACTGTTGAGTTTTTGGTAAGTACGAACCCTGGTCAAAGCGCGAAGCCATTGATAAAAATAGCCTCAGGCGGAGAACTCTCCCGCATAAGCCTCGCTATTCAAGTCATCACGGCGCAGACCTCGCGCACGCCAAGCTTGGTATTCGACGAGGTCGACGTTGGCATAGGCGGAGGCGTTGCCAAGATCGTTGGTGAGTTACTGCGCAGGCTTGGCGAGTCGAGTCAGGTACTCTGCGTGACACATCAGGCGCAGGTTGCAGGCCAGGGACATAGCCACTATTTTGTGAGCAAGTCAGTGCAGGCAAAGGGGAATGCAACACTTACTCGAATTGAAAAACTTGACGAAGATAGCCGCTTAAAAGAGGTTGCACGCATGCTGGGTGGCGACGACTGCAGCGCCGAGTCATTGGCACATGCGAAGCAAATGATGGCAGTGCCTGTCTCTAAATCAAAGGTTAAGCAAAGAGCACCCAAAAAAGCGCAGAAACAGGACTAGAGACACAGCTAAACCTGACAGGCCTTACAAAGCCCATACAAATAGAGGCTGTGATCGGTAATCTTAAATTCGTATTTTCGCGCAATCTTTTCTTGCTGCTCTTCGATTACCTCATCGTAAAATTCCTGCACCTGGCCACACTTATTGCAGACGATGTGGTCATGATGATGCTCAGTGCTAAGTTCAAATACTGATGTTCCACCCTCGAAATGGTGCCGGGTTACGAGTCCAGCGGCCTCAAATTGAGTAAGCACTCGATAGACTGTGGCCAAACCCGTATCTTCGTTGGCTTCGAGCAGCATCTTATAGACATCTTCTGCAGAGACGTGTTTGGTTTCGGAACTCTCGAGCATTTGGAGGATCTTAACCCTCGGGTGAGTTACCTTGAGTCCGGCATCGCGAAGTTCTTGATTCTCTGAGCTCATGTTTACCCTATAGGCCTAATGGGGGCGTAATGCCATCGTTAACACTGCAACGCGGTTCGTGCTTGCCGCGCAACTGGGTTACCATTATGCCCCTAAGCCGTATCAACGGCAAAAAAAGGAACAACTCTCAAGCTATGCGCACACTAAACTCTTTGCTCGCAGTCGCCGCTCTCTTGCTACTTAGCGCCTGCAACAATATCGGATCAATGGATTTCCCGGGTGTTTATAAGATTTCGATACCGCAGGGAAATATCATCACGCAGGAGATGGTAGATCAGCTGCGCCCAGGAATGACCAAACGCCAAGTCATTTTCGTCATGGGGACACCGTTAATCCGCGATCCCTACCATCAGGACCGCTGGGACTACGTCTATAACTTCCAGCCGGGCGGCGGGGAACGGGGCCAAGAACGCCTCTCGGTTCTCTTCGAAAACGACCAGCTAGTGAGCTTAAGCGGCGACTTCGAGCCGACGCCCGAAGCCGAGTGCTAGACGCCGACTGCTAGAAGTTAACTCTCACCCCAAGCTCCCAAGCGCGACCTGCACCTGGCGCCACTTCTTTTAAGAAAGAAGGATGCTCACGAATTTCTTCGTCGAGTAGGTTCGTGCCTCTAAGGAATAACAGCGCCTCACGATTGCCAAGATCGAAATGCCAATCGGCGTAGGCGCTAAGTAAACTGTAACCCGGGCTCGCGAGCTCTCTGAAAGCCACGTTATCTTGCTCTTGCACTTCTTGCCAGCGCAGCTTCACTTGCCAATGTACATGCGAATGCTGCAACTCGATCCCGGCCCGCAGAGGTGGAATTCGCGGTGCATCACCACTCTGGTCTAGCTCTGCCCGCACGTAATCGGCAAAGAATGCTATCTCGGTTAAGTGATCACCACTGCGGCGCAGCGGCGCGCTCAACTGCGCTTCAAGACCCATGAAACTCGCATCCTCTTGCCTAAAACGGGAGACCATCACTTCGTTGTACTCGAGTTCCGTATTCGCAAGGTAAATGTAGTCAGCGATGTCGTTATAGAAGAAATTAAGCTCGCCAGTAAGGTCGCCCGCGTGTTTGCGCAGCCCAAATTCCAAGTTCGTCGCGCGCTCGGTCTCCGCTTGGGGAAGACCGACTTCCAAGCGCTGCGTCGCAGCGTGCTGAACCATGACCTCGAGGGGTAGCTCCGTGCAATTGCCCTGAATATTCGAATAGCGCTCGTCTACTGTCGCCGCGCGTTCGGAGCGCGAGATCGAGAATATAGCGTTAGTTTCATCGCTGAATCGCCAAAGCGCCGAGCCACTGCCGCTCCAGGTTGTCTCTGTCTGATCGCAGCTACCGGCGACCTGATCCAGCTTCTGCCTTTCGATACGCGCGCCGGCTTCGAAAAGCCAAGATCCCGCATCCAAACTCTGCACGGTAAACAGCGCAGCGGCGCTAATGTCGGTCTCTGGAATGAAGGCCTCGCTGCCTAATGCCGAAAACTCACGGGTGGAACCCTGAAACCCGACCACGCCCTGACGCCCGCCAGTTTCAACTTGGTGCAGCGCTATCCGCCCTTCCATTCCTGATTGGGTGTACCGTGTTCCAATCTCCGCGCCCTCAATCTCCACGTGCTCGTAATCTACGACACCAACGCGGCCGTGCACCTCATCGAAAAAACCTGCGAGGGGCAACTCAAACTCGAGATCGAAGCGCTCCTGCTGCATATCGATTAGCAAATTCTCATCGGCGTGCATTTCATCGTGGTGATCGTCATGATCCTCGTGACTTTCGTCATGCTCTTCATCGTGATGTTCGTCCTCATGATGGACATGTGACCCTGCAGGAATGCCGTATTGATTGTCGAGACGATTAAATGCGACACCAACATAGCCTTCGTCGAATATCCATGAGGCGCCCACCGACTGCGCATTAGAGCGCGCGCCGGTATTGCGAACTACACCACGACTCTCTGCTAGCTCCTCTAGCGCTTCGGAATCTGCGGCATCCACCAACAGCGGGTTTAGCGCGAATCCAGGAATCTCCAAGTCGTTATTCTCTCGATAAACACCGTCGACATGCCACGCGAGCTGACCGACAGAACCCTCGAGTAGCCCGACGCTGACCTGCTGATCGCTGACGCTGTTGTGCCGGCTCTCCAACATTCCTTCGACGCCTTCGGTCAGTTGAGTTGGAATCCGATTGTCGATTACATTGACCACGCCACCGATCGCCCCATTGCCATAAAGCAGCGTCGCTGGGCCTCGAACAACCTCAATGCGCGTTGCTAGAGAAGGCTCCAAACTATTTGCATGGTCGGGACTTACCGAGGAAGCATCGATATTACCAATTCCACCTTGCAGCACTTGAACCCGGTTAGCGCTTTGCCCACGAATCACCGGCGCGCCAACCCCTGGGCCAAAACTTGCCGAATTAACGCCAACTTGCTCTGAAAGCGTTGCGCCCAACGTCGCCCCGAGCTTTTCTCTGAGCTCTTCGCCCGCGAGAAGGTTTACGGGAAGCACGGTATCCGCTCGACTGCGATGGAGTGTAGCGGTGACCACGATCTCTTCGAGGTGCTCTTCGCGGTGATCGAGCTCTTGTGCGCTAAGCGCCGAATGGGCGAGGCTTGCTGTAATAGCGACAGCCAATGTTGAAAAACTAAAACGGTTACCGCGCGCAGCAGCATGGAAATCTGCTTGCTTGGTTAGCACGCTACGAGAATAAGACATGGTATTTCCCTAAATTTAAGAATCACTGCAGTCGCAGAGGATGAGAAACTCAGCCTGCGATAAATAGTTGATGCTATTTAGGAAACTGGGGGTGCGCGCGCCTTGGAGGTCGGTGGTGTTGTGCTAACGAGAGAGGCTGGAGGCGAATCGAAGTCCACAACCGCGGATGGAATTTCTATAACTAGGCTGCTAGCACTTACCGCCTGCCCTAGCGTCCCCGTGACAAAGCAGATTTCACAGTCGATTCGGGAAGTAAGGTCGCCGTCATGGCTATGGCTTAGATCGACGCCCTGCCCGAAAAGCAGAAACGCCGAAAACAACCAAGCAAGCGCCATCTTGGCAAACCGAGTCTCGGTAAACCTCACGCGCACAGCGCTTAGAGAAGACACGTTGCTTTGATGGCCTCTCGCCCTGTTTACTCTTCGGGATAGTCGCTTTAAGGTGGACATGATTCAGATCTTTGGTTAGTGCTTACAACTTATAAACCAGCTGGCTTAAACAATGCAACAGTTTAAGATCGATCGAATTAATCGTGGTGAAAAATTTCTTGATTGCCCAGACTGACCTGCAGCTCATCACGGTGTAACTAGAGAGATTCTGCGAACCTTGAAAGCGCATCGGCACCGACGATATCTTGAGCCAACAAATAAAGATCGTGCCGCGGCAGATGCGGCAAGGCGGAGGTTAACACGTCGAGGTGGGCTTGCTCTTGTTGGTAACGAGCGCGCATAAACTCACCGCCCTCTTCCGGCGTTCGCTTATTAACCACGAGACCTGCGACATTCACCTGAGCGGCTTTGAGCTGGGCATAGAGTTCGATAGATTCAAGCACTGGGAGCCGCTCGGCGGCAAGAACGATCACGAAGGCGGTGGTTTCCTTATTGCTCAACTGATCACGCAGATGAGTAAATCTTAGGCGACGGCGGTGCAAGATCCCGCGAATTCCAGACTCGCGCATCTTTTCAGCATCTTGGGACTCAGCACTGAAAGTTTTTTCTTCCATCGACGAATCACGACCTAGGTCACGCACAACCTGCGCGAAACTATCGGCTTTCTCCTGCCTTTTAATAAGCCCCTCCGTCCATGCCGACATCATCTCCGGCAGCGCCATCAGTCGCGCGGTATGACCTGAGGGCGCGGTATCAAAAACGATTAGGTCATAGTCTTTAACGCCTTGCTCAACAACCTCGGCAATACGTTCCATTAGCGCTGCTTCCTGCATACCAGGCGCATCCTTCGATAGCGCCATGTGCTTGTCGACCTCACCGCGCAGGTGAACTGGCATAAGTTTGTGCAGCGACGACGTGATCTCTTTTAGATGGAGACGCACTGTTTCGTCGGGATCTAATTCAAGTCCATCGAGCCCCGGCGCGAGTCGAACGGGCTTCGGGCCTATTGCGCGATCAAAGAGGTGCCCAAGGTTGTGTGCGGGATCTGTCGACACGAGTAGCACTTTGCCTCCAGCCTGAGAACGCGCTAGCGCAGTGGCAGCAGAAACCGTCGTCTTGCCAACGCCCCCTTTGCCCCCAAAGAACAGTATTTTTTTGGTCTGAGCGAGCGCTAACAACAATGGACATGATCCAACGGAGACCTTTCCATGCCCATGCGGGTATGCCAATCATGAAAACGGTCGTAGACGATTGGGAGCAGCTCCATAGTATAAAAAGCCGCGGGGTTGGGGATGCCAAGTGTTTCGGCAAAAATGAGCAACATGAAAAGGTCTTCTTCGTCGCGCTGCGCGCGGGCGAAAGAGCGTCGATAGGGCGTCACATAGAATTCATGCAACCCTCCTTCGACCCTCGCGAGAATATCGCGTAACGCTCCGAGTGCTTTAGCTGCGTTGTTTTTCTCTAAATCTGTCATCGCGCTGTCGCGTGCCTCCTAGGCAGGGTGCTCGTTTTTACGCTTCTTGGCAGCTTCTTTAGCCGCCCGTTTTTCCTCTGCTCGGGCCAGTCTCGCCTGCATCGGATCAATAGTAAGAGGCCTGTAGATCTCGACTCTATCAAGGTCTCGCACCTCGTACTCATCCGGCAAGGGGCGTCCCTTACCATCGAGGGGCTGGGAGAAGATGCCAAGGTCGAGGTTTCCCATTTCTATCTCTGGAAAATCCGCCGCAATATTCGACAGCCTCACTGCCTCCAACGCTGTAGTGCCATGTCGCACGGTTAGCGTAACTAGCTTCTGTTTAGTTGGTGAGGCATAGACAACTTCTATCTGAATTTCGCTGTTTTTCTGAGTTTCCATCGGCCCAATAAAATTTTTTGTACAGTTTCGTTTCCGATATCTGTATTAACGGTATACCAACTTAGCACGATCTACCAACGCATCTACAAGATTGTTAGCAGAGCCACTCACCAGTTTGCCCACCGCAAGATCGACGAGTCCATATTTAAATTCGAACTCCATATCGAAACTGACTTTGCAAGCGGCCTCGGTCAGTGCCTCGAATTGCCAGACCGCCGAGAATTTGGAGAAATTACCTTCCTCTAACCTCATCTCTATGCGGCTAGGTGCAATAAGCGTATTGCGCGTAACGAAGGTTTGCGTGACGCCCGCTTTGGCCAAACTGAGCTCACCGACGAGTTCTGTGTCGGTTTTAGAGATAACCCGCGCCGAGCGGCAGCCCTGCATAAATTGTGGATACTGCTCGATATCATTGACCAAATCGAACATTTGCTGCGCCGAATAGCCGATGAGCGCGCTGCGCGAAACGTGTGCCATAGCTACGCCCGCTAGAGATAAATCTGAATAACGGTGCTGACGAAAACCGAAAATAATACCATCGGGATAATCGTCCCAAGCGCGAAGTTTAGATACCGCTGCAGCAGTGAGCCTTCATAGTCGTCATCACCAATGACAAGCTCGGAAGTCAGGCCGCTCATTTTCCAGCGATACGCGGTAAACAAACACACGGTGAAGCCAACAAGCGGCAAGATGGTTTCGTAGAACACATCGTAGACCACGTCGAAAAAGGATTTACTGAGCCCACCGTAGCTCGTAAACGCCGTGAAAAAGTCTGACATGCCAAAAGACAGCGTTGCAGGTATCGCGAACAGCGTGAGTAGAGCCGCCTGTGTAAACACCGCTTTACGGCGGGTCATTTTAAATTCGTCTATCCAATACGAAATGGGAATTTCGATAATCGATACAAGCGAGGTCAGCGCTGCAAAAAATACCAAGAGGAAAAAGACGATAGCGACAATCGTCGCGCCCAGATAACCCACCGCCGCTTGCATAGAGAGGAAAATTTTAGGTAAGAAAGAGAAGATCAAACCGACGCTGCTCGTCGATAGATCATCAGTATTCGTATTCGGATCAAAGGCAAATATCGCCGGTAAAATAAGTAGGCCGGCGAAAAAAGCTATGCTGGTATCCATGACAGCCACCGTACGCGCCGACCCTGGAATACTGTCCTCACGGCTGAAGTACGAGCCATAGGTGATTAGGATTCCCATACCTAGCGAGAGCGAGAAGAATGCCTGGCTCAGCGCGCCATTGACCGTCGACAAACTCATCTTCGCAAAATCAGGAACTAAATAGTAAGCAATTCCTGCGCTGGCGCCGTCGAGAGTTAATACAAACATCGTCAGTGCAACAAGCATAATTGCGAGCGTCGGCATCAATACCCTCGCGAGACGCTCGATACCTCCCTTAACACCACCGAGAAGAATCAAGAACACACCAACAAGGAGCAAGGTTGCATAGCCAAATAGCGAGGGCGCCGCAACGATCTCGCCGAAGGTCTGCTCTTGCGAGAGCCTATCGAGACCTCCGCTTGCGAGCTCCTTTAAGTAAACGACGAGCCAGACTGTAATTACCGTATAAAACACGGCAATCATAAACGGCGTAATGATCGCCAGCATCCCAGTTAGCCGCCACTTAGCAGAACCACCGGAGATGGCATCAAACGCGCCCACAGGATTCCGCTTGGCGCGTCGGCCCATAGCTATCTCGGCCATCATCACGGGGTAGCAAATAAACGCAACAAAAAGAAGATAGATAATAAGAAAAGCGGCACCGCCATTTTTGGATGCCATGACAGGAAATGCGACCAGATTACCCAGCCCAACGGCAGATCCCGCAGCCGCTAAAATAAACCCCAGTTTGGAGCTAAATTGCCCGCGTGCTTGAGCCATGGGATCTTTTTCCTTTTAGTCTGTTATTCTTTTTCGCATGGCTTTAGACAAGCGCTCTACGTAGGTTGAGGATTCTATCAGCGGCTCTAGGGCAGCACAACGCGGCAGCCGCGTGATTAACCTCAAGTTCTAGTGAGCTCTGCAGACCGAAACTGCTATACTTCTGCCATGGCAAAGAAAAAACCCACCGTCTCTGACGGCACTATCGCTCTCAACAAGAAGGCAAAACACGACTACTTCCTTGAGGAGAGCTTCGAGGCGGGCGTGGTTCTCGAGGGCTGGGAAGTCAAAAGTCTTCGCATGAAAAAGGTTCAGCTGGTCGACAGCTATGTGCTACTTAAAGATGGGGAAGCCTTCCTTCTGGGCTGTCAAGTCACTCCGCTCGACACAGCGAGCACTCACGTTATCGCCGACCCTACGCGCATCAAAAAACTCCTCTTACACAGTAAGCAGCTGGCGAAGCTTTTCGCGACCGTAAACCAGAAGGGCTACACCTGTGTTGCCGTGAAATTGTATTGGAAGGGTCACCTTGTGAAGTGCCAGATAGCGCTAGCCAAAGGTAAGCAAGACCATGACAAGCGCGCCACCGAGAAAGACCGTGAGTGGCAGGTCGACAAGCAGCGTATCGTGCGCCACGCTAATCGCTAGACCTTCTCAACGCCAGCTTTCAATGAGTTATCGTGGCAACAGCCTATTCGTGCTATGCTTTACAAACTTGGGGGCGATTTGGATTCGACGCCGGTATTGAAACCTTAGGTGCATGCCGAGAGGGTAGTAACTCTCGTAAATCAATTACTGCAACTTTATAGTTGCCAACGACGAAAGCTACGCCCTAGCAGCTTAATAGCCTGCTAGCGATTACCGCCGGGATGCCCGTAAACTGGTATTTGGTAATCGTCATCTAGAACGGGATCGCCAGTGGAACGCGCTTGACGTGAAGCGGCTAAATAGTATCAAGCTCGCCCAATTCACCCTGCCCGTCGGGCCGATGAGGGTTAACCTAGTAGACGACGCTATGCATGTAGAGCCGAAGATAGAGAGCTGACGGACGGGGGTTCAATTCCCCCCGCCTCCACCAAATACAAGTCCACGCAGGTCCATAAAGTCCATAGAGAACCTTTCTGTGCAAGTCGGGGTGCCCCAGGGGGTGTGGTCTGAATATGGCCATTTCGAGCTTTTAGGGGGTAGGGTCTGAGTCCGCTTGACATGCGGGGTTACAATGCAGGTTTTGGCGTCAAACAGAGGCCCTGAATATGCAGATCAAGCGGTCACTGGACGATAGAGAGGTGGTTGTTGGCGATAGAGTGTTCGATGCTCAGGGACGCTTCTATGAGTTTGTAGAGCAATCTGGTAGTGAGCTAATTTCTAGGTCAGTCATTATCTGGTCG
>JAFMKB010000051.1 GCA_017853205.1 Gammaproteobacteria bacterium | reverse complement strand
CGTGAAGGCGGCCGCACAGTAGGCGCGGGTGTTGTAGCGAAGATAATCGAATAAGCCGTAACCGGTATTTGCTAAGCCGAGACCTCCGCCAGGGCGTCTCGGCTTAGTCGTCTCTATAGAGTTTAGGATAGAGTTAAAGAAAGAGTTTAGGCCAGTAGCTCAATTGGCAGAGCAGCGGTCTCCAAAACCGCAGGTTGGGGGTTCGATTCCCTCCTGGCCTGCCACATTCACGCTGCGACAGTCGCAGCGGAAGGCGGGATTAACGCATCGGCCACTTGCTGATGATGGATGAGCTTAGTTGGAGCCGGTGAATTACTGGTCGAGCTCTCCAAAATAAGAGAATAAGCGAGCACTATGTCAGAGAAAATTGAAGTCGCGAGCACAAAGCTAGACGGTCTTAAGTGGCTCGTTGTGGTGGCGATTACTGCTGCCGCGATTTACGCAAATTCTTATTTCGCGGCGGAGTCGCTGCTTGTCCGAGTGATCGGATTGATAGTAGCGGCGGGTGTCGCAGGCTGGATCGCCATCCAAACCGTGCGAGGGCGATCGTTCCTCGAGCTCTGCCTCGAAGCGAGAACTGAGATACGCAAGGTGGTATGGCCAACTCGGCAAGAGACTACTCAGACTACGATTGTAGTACTGGTTGTTATCTTCATTGTCGCCATCATTCTGTGGCTACTTGACTGGGCGCTTAACAGCGTCGTGTCATCGATAATCGGATAGGGGCAATAATGGCTAAGCGTTGGTATGTAGTTCACGCCTTCTCCGGATATGAGAAGAAGGTGATGCTCTCTCTTAAAGAGCGTATTGCCTTGCAGGGTATGGAAGATCTCTTCGACGAGGTCCTCGTGCCCACCGAGGAAGTCGTGGAAATGCGCGCGGGGCAAAAGCGCAAGAGTGAGCGGAAATTCTTCCCGGGTTACGTGTTGGTTCACATGGAACTAAACGATGACACGTGGCATCTGGTTAAGAACACGCCACGCGTAATGGGCTTCATTGGCGGCACAGCTGATCGGCCAGCTCCCATTACATCGAAAGAGGCAGACAAGATCCTACAGCGCATGGAAGCAAGTGAGGATACGCCCGCACACAAAACTGTCTACGAGCCTGGCGAAATGGTGCGTGTGACTGACGGTCCTTTCAACGATTTCACTGGGACTGTAGAAGAAGTTAATTACGAGAAAAATAGGCTGCGCGTAGCAGTACTCATTTTTGGTCGGTCTACCCCTGTCGAATTAGAATTCGGTCAGGTGGAGAAGAGCTAGTCTTAAGCTCTGGTTTGGCCTACGTTTTTAGCGCGGTCAAGCCAAAAGGTAAGCATGGATTTTCACGCGGAAGCGCGAAGTTAGGAGGTCAGAAGGTGTCGCCTAGATGCCCTTGACCATTAAAGACGAGCTCTAAGTTGTTTAGAGTACGCAGGGGAGTTAGCAGGGTTTAGTTCAACAAAAGCCCGCGTTAACGTCTGCACCCAAGGAGAGTAACATGGCTAAGAAAGTACTAGCTTATATCAAGCTACAAGTCGGGGCTGGCAAAGCCAACCCTAGTCCACCTGTCGGACCTGCTCTAGGTCAACACGGTGTTAACATCATGGAATTCTGTAAGGCGTTCAATGCTGCGACACAGAGCATGGAAGCAGGCTTACCAATCCCAGTAGTGATCACGGTCTATTCGGATCGTAGTTTCACTTACATCATGAAAACTCCACCTGCCTCGGTTCTTCTGCGAAAGATCGTCGGCATTGCTAAAGGCAGTGGTCGTCCAAACACTGAGAAGGTTGGCACTGTGACTCGTGCTCAGCTCGAAGAAGTGGCGACACAAAAAATGCCTGATTTAACTGCGGCTGATATGGACGCAGCAGTGCGTACATTGGCGGGCAGCGCGCGTAGCGCTGGTCTCAACGTCGAGGGAGTTGTGTAACATGGCTAAATTAAGCAAAAAGAAAAAAGCTCTCGCGGCCAAGATCGAGCCAGGCAAAGCATACTCGGTAGCTGATGCGGTTGCGATTCTAGCCGAATTTGCGACAGGCAAATTCAAAGAGTCGCTAGACGTATCGGTTAATCTCGGCATCGACGCACGTAAGTCAGATCAAGCTGTTCGTGGCTCTACTGTTTTACCAGCGGGTACCGGCAAAGAGGTCCGTGTCGCTGTATTCGCTCAGGGCGAAAATGCGGAAAAGGCAAAAGCAGCGGGCGCTGATGTCGTTGGTTTCGATGACCTTGCCGAAAGTATTCAGGCGGGCAACCTCGATTTTGACGTGGTTATTGCTACGCCAGACGCTATGCGCGTTGTTGGTAAGCTCGGCACCGTTCTAGGCCCCCGCGGTTTGATGCCTAACCCTAAGGTTGGAACCGTAACGCCAGACGTTGAGACTGCGGTTAAAAACGCGAAGGGTGGCCAGGTGCGCTATCGTACAGATAAAAACGGCATCATCCATGGCGGAATCGGCAAGGTAGACTTCGATGTTGCAGCTGTAACGGCCAACCTCGAAGCGCTTCTGCAGGACCTCAAAAAGGTGAAGCCTGCGTCAGCCAAGGGTGTCTATATTCGCAAAGTAACGTTGTCATCGACGATGGGTCCTGGTCTTCAGATCGATCACTCGTCGCTTTCAATCTAAAGAATTCGCAGGCTGATGCATGGCATCAGCCGCAGCGCCGCTGAAGCTAGTCTTGTTCAGCGACAGACTTTGGGGTTTTGTCAGTTTACTGACGGGGCCGTCAAAGACCGTAGGTGAGGCGTGATTCTGCCGTTAGGCAGGCATCGGTCTCTTAATTTCCTACGCAGATGGTGAAGCCCAACTTGAGCTTTAGTCTGCTTCGCAGAGCTAAGTTCAGGTTCTACTCACCGAACGAAAGAAGGCAGTTGGTTAGAGTTTTATATTCTCTCTACTGTTTTCGTCCAAAGCTCGAAAGAGCTTAAGGATTACTTGTCACGAAATCGACGGTTGTTTTTACGAGGCTTATCCCTCGAAGAAAAGACTGACGACGAGTGAGGGTGATCACAACAATATGGAGTTGAGATAGTGGCTATTAGATTGGAAGACAAGAAACAAATCGTTTCCGAAGTCAATCAAGCTGCTAGCAGTGCTTTGTCTGCAGTCCTCGCGGATTACCGCGGTGTGACTGTAAGTCAGATGACTGCGCTTCGTAAGAATGCGCGAGACAATAATGTCTACCTACGTGTTGTTCGCAACACGCTGCTTAAGAAAGCGGTAGAGGCGACAGATTTCGAGTGTATTCAAGAAGTGCTAGTTGGACCGACCATTCTCGCGTTTTCACAAGACGATCCCGGCGCCGCTGCTCGTGTGCTAAAGGATTTTGCGAAAGAGAATGCTAAGTTCGAAATCAGAGCATTGTCTGTTGGTGGCAAGTTATTAGACGCAAGTCAGATCGATGTATTGGCAAAACTGCCGACTCACGACCAGGCTCTGTCTATGCTTATGAGCGTGATGTTAGCGCCTGTAACGAAGCTTGCGAGAACCATGAAAGAGGTTCCCTCGAAGGTAACGCGTGGCGTTGCTGCAGTTCGAGACCAGAAGCAGGAAGCAGCCTAGTTTTCTCGTTGTTTAGGCAACGAGACACAAAATTTATTTTAATTATTTTATTAGGAGATAAGAGTCATGGCTCTATCTAAAGAAGACGTATTAGAAGCAATCGCCGAAATGTCGGTAATGGACGTTGTTCAGTTGGTTGAAGCAATGGAAGAGAAGTTCGGCGTATCTGCAGCTGCCGCTGTAGCCGCTGCTCCTGTTGCTGCCGCTGGCGAAGCTGTTGCTGCTGAAGAGCAGACAGAGTTCGACATCATTCTGGCTAGCGCCGGCGAAAAGAAAGTAAACGTCATTAAAGCGGTTCGCGGCATCACAGGTCTTGGCCTGAAAGAAGCGAAAGAGCTTGTTGATGGCGCGCCTTCAACATTGAAGGAAGCTGCACCTAAGGGCGAAGCTGAAGAAGCTAAGAAAGCTCTCGAAGAGGCTGGCGCCACAGTTGAGCTTAAGTAAACTGCTTAAGCTTAAAATCGATGCTCACCGGATGCAGATTTCTGCATCCGGTGTTCGTCGTTGTAAGACTTCTACACCCTCAGTACCTCACTAGTTCACAACGCTAGGAACACAGCAATGGCCTATTCGTATACAGAGAAAAAACGAATCCGTAAGAACTTCGGCAAACTGCCAAGTGCCATGGATATACCGTACCTCTTATCTATACAAGTCGATTCCTATAGACAGTTTACACAGTTAGACAGCCCTCTCGATGCGCGCAAAGATCAAGGTCTTCATGCCGCGTTTAAGTCCGTTTTCCCGATAGTCAGCTATTCGGGTAAAGCTGTGCTCGAGTATGTGAGCTATGAGCTTGGTAAACCGGTATTCGACGTAAAAGAGTGTCAATTGCGCGGTTCTACCTATTCCGTGTCCTTAAGAGTGAAAGTAAGGTTGATTCTTTATGATAAGGAATCGACTACTCAGACTATTAAGGACATCAAAGAGCAAGAAGTCTATATGGGTGAAATCCCATTGATGACCGACTCTGGAACATTCGTCATCAACGGCACTGAGCGCGTGGTTGTCTCTCAGCTGCATAGATCGCCAGGCGTGTTCTTCGATCACGATCGGGGTAAGACACACAGCTCGGGGAAATTGCTCTACTCTGCGCGCGTGATCCCTTACCGTGGGTCATGGCTAGACTTTGAGTTTGATCCGAAGGATATGGTCTACGTTCGTATTGACCGTCGTCGCAAGCTGCCGGCGACTGTGCTCATGCGCGCGCTAGGTTATTCTTCGCAGGAGATTCTCGAGGCATTCTACGAGAACAATACGTTTAAGATTACCAAAGGCAAGGAGCCAAGCTTCACGCTTCAACTCATCCCTGCGCGTCTTCGTGGCGAAGTGCTTAACTTCGATATCACAGATAAGAAGGGTGCCGTTATCGTTGAGAGTGGCCGCCGCATTACAAGCCGTCATGTTCGTCAGATGGAAACGGCAAAGCTTAAAGATCTCATCGTTACCGAAGACTTCCTTCTAGGTGAAGCGCTTGCGGCAGACGTTGTGAACCAAGAAACTGGGGAAATAATATTCCCATGTAATGCCGAAATTACGCACGAAATGCTCGCGGAATTGGTCGAGCAGGGTGTTTCTGAATTCCAAACAATCTACACGAACGATTTGGATTGTGGTCCGTTCATTTCGGATACGCTGCGTATCGATAGCACTACCTCTAAGCTTGAGGCGATGGTGGAAATCTATCGCATGATGCGTCCGGGCGAGCCTCCGACAAAAGAATCGGCAGAAAACCTATTCGCAAATCTGTTCTTCTCCCCTGAGCGCTACGACCTCTCAGCTGTTGGCCGGATGAAATTTAACCGTCGCCTTGGCCGTCAGGAAACAGAAGGGTCAGCGGTTCTGGATCAAGACGATATCGTCGACGTACTCAAAACACTCGTTGGTATCCGTAATGGTTTCGGCTCTGTAGACGACATTGATCACCTTGGTAACCGTCGCATTCGTTCAGTTGGCGAGATGGCGGAGAATCAGTTCCGCGTTGGTTTGGTTCGTGTCGAACGTGCTGTGAAAGAGCGTCTGAGCATGGCTGACTCCGAAGGTCTCATGCCGCAAGATATGATCAACGCAAAACCGGTTGCTGCGGCGATTAAAGAATTCTTCGGTTCGAGCCAGCTTTCTCAGTTTATGGATCAGAACAATCCGTTGTCTGAGGTTACACACAAGCGCCGCGTTTCAGCGCTTGGCCCAGGTGGTCTGACCCGCGAGCGCGCAGGTTTCGAAGTGCGCGACGTCCATCCGACTCACTACGGTCGTGTATGTCCGATCGAGACGCCAGAGGGACCAAACATCGGTCTAATCAACTCGCTCGCGACTTACGCGCGGACGAATCACTACGGCTTCCTCGAAAGCCCTTATCGTAAAGTCGTCAAAAACAAAGTAACAGACGAGATTGATTACTTGTCTGCAATTGACGAAAGCGACTTTGTTATTGCGCAAGCAAGCGCGCCTCTTGATAAAAAAGGTGGGTTTGTCGATACGCTAGTGACGGTTCGCTATAAGGGCGAGACAACGCTCAAGCCCCGTGAAGAAGTTGACTACATGGACGTTGCGCCACAGCAGATGGTATCTGTTGCTGCCGCATTGATTCCGTTCCTCGAGCACGATGACGCGAACCGCGCATTGATGGGCTCGAACATGCAGCGCCAAGCTGTGCCTACACTTAAGACTGAGAAGCCGCTAGTTGGCACCGGCATGGAGCGAAATGTCGCCGCCGACTCGGGTGTATGTGAGGTGGCCCTCCGCGGCGGTGTGATCGAGAGTGTCGATGGAGCCCGCATCATTGTGCGTGTTAATGACGAGGAAACTGATGCGGGCGAAGCGGGTGTGGATATCTACAACCTGACTAAGTACACCCGTTCAAACCAGAATACGTGTATTAGCCAGAAGCCACTTGTTAAAGAGGGCGATATCGTGACTCGCGGGGATATTCTCGCCGATGGTCCTTCGATAGATATGGGTGAGCTAGCGCTCGGCCAGAATATGCGTATCGCTTTTATGCCTTGGAACGGCTATAACTTCGAAGATTCGATCCTTATTTCGGAACGAGTAGTTAAAGAAGATCGATTCACGACTATTCACATTCAAGAGCTAACCTGTGTTGCTCGCGATACGAAGTTGGGCGCTGAAGAAATCACCGCAGATATCCCGAACGTGGGCGAGGGTGCTTTAAGTAAACTCGACGAGTCGGGAATCGTCTACATCGGCGCTGAAGTTAGCGCGGGCGACATATTGGTCGGCAAGGTCACTCCCAAAGGCGAGACGCAGCTCACGCCTGAAGAGAAACTTCTGCGTGCGATATTCGGTGAGAAAGCGTCTGATGTGAAAGATACATCGCAGCGCGTTCCGACGAGTGTAACCGGTACAGTGATTGATGTTCAGGTGTTCACACGAGACGGTCTCGAAAAAGACAAGCGTGCGAAAGAGATTGAAGAATCGCAGCTTAAAAAAGTGCGTAAAGATATAGAAGATGAGTTCCGCATCGTTCAGGGCGCCACCTATGAGCGCCTTGAAAAGGCATTGCTGAATAAAGTCGTTGCAGGTGGCCCCAAACTCAAGAAGGGACAAAAAGTCACGGCTGCTTATCTGGCGGATCTTCCGCGGGAAGATTGGTTCAAGCTTCGACTATCTGATGATGCGCTTAATAAGCAGTTAGAGCGTGCCGAAGAGCAACTCAAAGAGCGTCGTGCCGAGTTAGACGCGCGCTACGAAGATAAGCGCGGCAAGCTTACTCAGGGCGATGACCTCGCACCCGGTGTACTCAAAATCGTCAAGGTTTACCTCGCGATCAAGCGTCGTATTCAGCCTGGCGATAAGATGGCCGGTCGTCATGGTAACAAAGGTGTGATCTCAGTGATCATGCCTGTTGAGGATATGCCTTTTGATGAAAACGGCGAGCCGGTAGATATCGTGCTCAATCCTCTAGGTGTGCCTTCACGTATGAACGTGGGTCAGATTCTCGAGACTCATCTCGGCGCGGCGGCCAAGGGACTTGGTGATCGCATCGGTGCAATGCTCGATTCACAGAAAAAGGCCGCTGATGTTCGCAAGCTGTTAACCGAGGTTTACAACAAAATCGGTGACAAGCAAGAGGACCTCAAGAGCTTTAGCGACGACGAGATTCTCGAGCTTGCAAATAACCTTCGCTCTGGTGTGCCAATGGCAACACCTGTGTTCGACGGTGCAGCAGAGACTGAGATTAAAGGCATGCTTGAGCTTGCTGGTATCGACGAGAGCGGTCAGGTTACTCTGCGCGACGGTCGCACCGGTGAGGAGTTCGATCGCAAAGTCACTGTCGGCATTATGTACATGCTTAAGCTCAACCACTTGGTTGATGACAAGATGCACGCGCGTTCGACAGGCAGTTACAGCCTCGTTACGCAGCAGCCGCTTGGTGGTAAGGCTCAGTTCGGCGGTCAGCGCTTCGGAGAGATGGAAGTGTGGGCACTCGAAGCCTACGGTGCCGCCTATACTCTGCAAGAGATGCTAACCGTGAAGTCTGATGACGTTGCGGGTCGTACGAAGATGTATAAGAACATCGTCGACGGCGATCATCGTATGGAGCCTGGTATGCCTGAGTCGTTTAACGTTCTCTTGAAAGAGATTCGGTCTCTTGCAATCGACATGGAGTTGGATGTCAGCAAATAAGCTGACATTCACGTCGGTTCGTTGAGCGAACTAAAACGCAAGAATTAGTGAATATTAAAGCCGTGGCGCGCAAACCGCGTCAGGTGGAGGATCTAGAATGAAAGACCTACTAGGGTTGTTGAAGTCTCAGTCACCATCGGATGAATTTGACTCCATTCGCATCGGTCTCGCGTCTCCGGAGATGATCAGGGCGTGGTCATTCGGCGAAGTGAAAAAGCCAGAGACAATTAACTATAGGACATTCAAGCCTGAGCGCGATGGTTTGTTCTGCGCCAAAATTTTTGGCCCGACAAAAGACTATGAGTGCCTTTGCGGTAAGTACAAGCGACTTAAGCATCGCGGCGTCATTTGCGAAAAATGCGGAGTCGAAGTTGCGCTTTCGAAGGTTCGTCGTGACCGTATGGGTCACATCGAACTAGCGAGCCCAGTTGCGCACATTTGGTTCCTCAAATCCTTGCCCTCGCGTATAGGCTTGCTTCTCGATATGACGCTTCGCGACATCGAGCGAATTCTCTATTTTGAGTCTTTTGTTGTGACCGATCCCGGCATGACGAACCTCGAAAAAGGGCAACTGCTTAACGACGAGCAGTACTTCGAAGCGATGGAAGAGTTCAGCGATGAATTCGACGCCAAAATGGGTGCTGAGGCGATTCAAGCGCTGATGAAAGACCTCGAAGTTGACGCTGAAGTTGCGCGTCTTCGTGAGGAGATTCCAGCGACAAATTCTGAGACTAAGCTCAAGAAATTATCGAAGCGCCTTAAGCTGCTAGAAGCCTTTGCTGAGTCAGGTAACAAGCCCGAATGGATGGTAATGAATGTTCTGCCGGTTCTGCCGCCAGACCTGCGTCCTCTTGTGCCTCTCGATGGCGGTCGATTTGCGACATCTGACCTCAATGATCTTTATCGTCGAGTGATTAATCGTAACAATCGCCTCAAGCGCCTGCTCGACCTCAACGCGCCGGACATTATCGTTCGAAATGAAAAGCGCATGCTGCAAGAAGCAGTAGACGCTTTGCTCGACAACGGCCGACGCGGACGCGCGATCACGGGCTCTAACAAGCGTCCTCTAAAGTCGCTCGCCGATATGATCAAAGGTAAGCAGGGCCGCTTCCGTCAGAACTTGCTCGGTAAGCGCGTAGATTATTCAGGCCGCTCGGTTATTGTGGTTGGACCTACGCTGCGTTTGCATCAGTGCGGACTGCCTAAGAAAATGGCACTCGAACTCTTCAAGCCGTTTATTTTCGGTAAGCTGGAGCGTCGTGGTCTCGCCACAACTATTAAGGCCGCCAAAAAAATGGTAGAGCGCGAGACTGCAGAGGTGTGGGATATCCTAGCCGAAGTCATTCGCGAGCATCCGGTTCTGCTAAACCGTGCGCCAACGCTTCACCGACTTGGTATTCAGGCATTTGAGCCAGTATTAATCGAGGGTAAGGCAATTCAATTGCACCCTCTCGTTTGTGCGGCCTACAACGCGGACTTCGACGGCGACCAAATGGCGGTTCACGTTCCGTTGACCCTCGAAGCGCAGCTCGAAGCGCGCACGCTCATGATGTCGACGAATAACATTCTCGCGCCAGCGAACGGTGAGCCAATTATCGTACCTTCGCAAGACGTTGTGTTGGGTCTGTATTACATGACTCGTTCGCGCGTCAACGCGAAAGGCGAGGGAATGACGTTCGCGGATGCGAAAGAAGTCCAGCGTGCATACGATTCAGGAAACGTCCACTTGCAAGCGCGCATCAAGGCTCGCATTACTGACTATGAAAAGAACGAAGACGGCGAGTTCGTGGCTACTACCGCGATTGTCGATACGACTGTTGGTCGGGTATTGCTATCTAACATCGTGCCTAAGGGTCTTCCGTTCTCGATGGTTAACCAGAAGATGGCTAAGAAGCAAATCTCTGGAATATTGAATGCTTGTTATCGCAACGTTGGCTTGAAAGAAACGGTTATTTTCGCAGACCAACTGATGTACACAGGCTACAAATATTCGACTCGCTCGGGTTCGTCTATCGGTGTTAACGACTTCGTTATCCCTGACGAGAAAGCGGCGATCATCGGCCAGGCGAATAACGAAGTTGAAGAAATTGAGAATCAGTTTGCCTCTGGCCTCGTCACACAAGGCGAGAAATACAACAAGGTTATCGACATCTGGTCTCGCGCAAACGACGTCGTTGCCAAGTCAATGATGGAAGGCCTCTCTACGGAATCCGTCATTAATAAGGACGGCGAAGAAGAGCAGCAAGAGTCATTTAACTCGGTTTATATCTACGCGGATTCGGGTGCTCGTGGCTCTCCCGCGCAGATTCGTCAGCTCGCCGGTATGCGTGGTTTGATGGCGCGTCCGGACGGATCAATTATCGAGACTCCGATTACCGCTAACTTCCGCGAGGGGCTCAGTGTTTCACAGTACTTCACCTCGACGCACGGCGCCCGTAAGGGACTTGCAGATACGGCATTGAAGACGGCGAACTCGGGCTACCTCACTCGCCGTTTGGTTGATATCTCTCAGGATCTCGTAGTGACTGAGCTGGATTGCGGTACCGAGGAAGGGCTTACTATGGCGCCAATCATCGAGGGCGGCGACATCATCGCGCCACTGGGTGATCGCGTTCTAGGTCGAACGCTGGCTGCCGATGTGACAAACGAAGAGACCGGTGAGGTCATCGCAGAAAAAGGTACGCTGATTAGTGAGCGCCTAGTAGACGTGCTCGATGCTAACGGCATCGATAAGGTTTATGTGCGCTCACCAATCACTTGTGCAACTCGCTTCGGCATCTGCTCGACGTGTTACGGTCGCGATCTAGCGCGTGGTCATCAGGTCAATGTCGGTGAGGCGATCGGTGTTATTGCAGCACAGTCGATCGGAGAGCCTGGAACTCAGCTCACGATGCGTACTTTCCACATTGGTGGTGCTGCCTCACGAGCAACGGCGAATGACAGTGTTCAAGTGAAGAACACAGGCACAGTTCACCTCCATAACATGAAGACTGTAGAGAACGTTAAAGGCGAACTCGTTGTTGTCTCGCGTTCGGGTGAGCTTATCGTGGACGATACGCAGGGCCGCGAGCGCGAGCGTTACAAGCTCCCATACGGCGCGCTGATTACAATCGGCAAGAACACTGCAGTCGAAGCCGGCCAGATCGTCGCGACTTGGGATCCCCACACACACCCGATCGTTTCGGAAGTGGCAGGTATCGTCGCATTTAGCGCCATGGAAGAGGGTATTACCGTTCGCGAACAGACCGATGAAATCACGGGTCTGTCTAGCATCTCAGTCATCGACCCGAACGAGCGTTCTTCGTCAGCCAAAGAATTGCGTCCAGCGGTCACAGTGGTTGATAAGAAAGGTAAAGAAATCTGCCTGCCGGGTACGACACACCCAGCACACTATTTCTTGCCAGCGGGCTCAATCGTTTCATTGAAAGATGGCGCAGCGCTTAACATCGGTGACGTTGTTGCTCGAATCCCGCAAGAGGGCTCTAAGACTCGCGATATCACGGGTGGTCTGCCACGTGTTGCTGACTTGTTCGAAGCGCGTAAGCCAAAGGAGCCTGCGATCCTCGCTGAGATTTCTGGAACGGTAAGTTATGGAAAAGAAACAAAGGGTAAGCGTCGTCTCGTAATAACGCCTAAGGATGGAATCAATCCAATCGACGGCAGCGATCATTACGAAGTGCTTATTCCTAAGTGGCGCACGATGACTGTGTTCGAAGGTGAATACATCGAGAAAGGTGAAGTCGTGTCTGAAGGCCCACCTGCGCCCCACGATATTCTGCGTCTTAAGGGCGTTGAGGCGCTCGCGCAATATATCGTCAACGAAGTACAAGATGTTTACCGCTTGCAGGGTGTTCGTATTAACGACAAGCACATCGAAGTCATTGTGCGTCAGATGCTGCGTAAGGTTGAAGTCACGAACCCGGGAGAGTCACACCTCATCAAGGGCGAGCAGCTTACCTATACACAGGTTCTCGAGGTTAATGACAATCTTCGCGAGGAAGGGAAGTCCGAGGCGAAATTCGAGCGCATGTTGCTCGGTATTACTAAAGCCTCGCTGGCGACCGAGTCCTTTATCTCAGCGGCCTCGTTCCAAGAGACAACTCGCGTACTCACTGAAGCTGCGGTTACAGGGAAGCGTGACTTCCTACGCGGTCTCAAAGAGAACGTGGTTGTTGGCCGTTTGATCCCTGCGGGTACGGGACTCGCTTACCATGCGGCGCGTAAGAAGGCGTATGCCGAAAACGCGGCGTCAGATTCGGTCAGCGCAAGCGACGTCGAAGCAGCGTTGAGCGAAGCGTTGAAAGAAGAAATGCAAAACGCTGGCGCTGACGCCTAGTATTTTGGGGTGGGCGCGCTTTCGAGCGAGTTCGCCTATAACGGTTGACTCAGAGGAGTGTGGTCTTTAGAATCCGCACTCCTTTTGGTCGGCTGTCGTAAAGCCGACCGTCGTGCGCCTAAGCAAAATCCCTCAATGGGAGGCGTTAGGCCACGCGAGCGCGTCGATCGGAAGTAAGTGATCTGACGGTAATTTTATTAATATCAGCTAGTTAGCAATTTCAGCAAACTAGTCACAGAGGTTTGACCAGACAATGGCAACGATTAACCAGTTAGTGCGTAAGGGTCGCAAAAGCAAAGTAGTGAAAAGCGACGTTCCTGCCCTTCAGGGTTCACCCCAAAAGCGCGGAGTATGTACTCGTGTGTATACAACGACGCCTAAGAAGCCTAACTCGGCTCTGCGTAAGGTTTGTCGTGTGCGTCTGGTTAATGGCTACGAGGTCTCCTCGTATATTGGCGGCGAAGGCCACAACCTTCAGGAGCACTCGGTCGTGCTTATCCGCGGTGGTCGTGTAAAAGACCTTCCGGGTGTGCGCTATCACACCGTGCGCGGTAGCCTCGATACGTCGGGCGTTGCAGACCGTCGTCAAGGCCGTTCGAAATACGGTGCTAAGCGACCTAAGTAATAGGCCCAAGCAAGAGAGCTGAAATAAGCTAGCTAGTCAGTAAATTAGTGAGCGAATAAAAAAGTCTCCTAGATTCTGCAGAGAGCTCACATTGAGGTGAGCGTGGCGCTACCGATTCGTCGACAGCGCCTTTGTTGCAGGAAGAATTTTGAGCTAGGGCGGTTTGATAAGCCCATCCTCGTTAGGCGAGGTAGATCAAAAACAAGCGCAAGGACGCGCGGCTCGTCATCGCTCTGACGAGAGAGAGTAAGGCTAGGTAACTACGTAAATCCTACGCAGTGAATCCTAGATTTCCCTGAATAAACAATGAGGTCATACGAAAATGCCAAGAAGAAGAGTTGTCGCAAAACGCGAAATACTGCCAGATCCTAAGTTCGGAAACATCATCCTCGCTAAATTTATGAACCACGTGATGGTCGACGGCAAGAAATCTGTAGCCGAGAAGATTGTCTACGGTGCGCTTGATGTTGTTGCCGCTAAGACGAATGCAGATCCACTCGAAGTTTTCGAGAAGGCGCTTGAGGCGATCGCGCCAATGGTTGAGGTTAAATCGCGTCGCGTAGGTGGTGCTACTTATCAGGTGCCCGTTGAAGTTCGCGCAGAGCGCCGCAACGCACTCGCGATGCGCTGGCTTGTTGAGCACTCGCGCAAGCGCGGGGAGAAGTCGATGGATCTTCGCCTTGCCGGCGAAATTTTCGACGCGTCAGAAGGCCGCGGTAGCGCGGTTCGTAAGCGTGAAGACGTGCACCGTATGGCTGAAGCCAACCGCGCATTCTCGCACTACCGTTTCTAAACAAACACTCCTACTGAGGACATAAGCTGTGGCCAGAAAACACCCATTGAGTCGTTATCGCAATATCGGCATCGTTGCTCACGTTGACGCGGGCAAAACTACGACTACCGAACGCGTTCTGTTTTATACGGGCGTCTCCCACAAAATCGGTGAGGTGCATGATGGCGCCGCGACGATGGACTGGATGGAGCAAGAGCAGGAGCGAGGAATTACTATTACCTCCGCTGCGACAACTTGTTTCTGGAGCGGCATGGACAAGCAGTACGCTGAGCATCGCATTAATATCATCGACACGCCTGGACACGTTGACTTCACAATCGAAGTAGAGCGCTCACTGCGTGTACTGGACGGCGCGGTCGTCGTACTTTGCGGTTCTTCGGGTGTACAGCCGCAGACTGAAACCGTGTGGCGTCAAGCTAACCGCTACGAAGTTCCACGTATGATCTTCGTTAATAAGATGGACCGCGCGGGTGCTGACTTCCTTAAGGTGGTTGGGCAAGTTAAAGATCGTCTCGGTGCAAACCCTGTTCCTATGCAGCTCGCCATCGGCGCTGAGGACGAGTTCAAGGGCGTCGTCGACCTCGTTAAGATGAAGACGATTCGCTGGAGCGAGGACGACCAAGGCACTTCTTTCACTTACGAAGATATTCCTGCGGATATGGAAGCTGAAGCAGCAAAATGGCGTGAGTGGCTCGTCGAGAGCGCAGCTGAAGCAAATGAAGAGTTGATGGACCTGTACTTGGAAGAAGGTGAGCTAAGCGAAGAGCAGATCATGAAGGG
Source organism: Gammaproteobacteria bacterium (assembly GCA_017853205.1). GTDB lineage: Bacteria > Pseudomonadota > Gammaproteobacteria > Pseudomonadales > Pseudohongiellaceae > UBA9145. Next base: position 1,433 of record JAFMKB010000051.1, on the reverse strand, counting down.
TATTCGTATCCGCACACTCGCTAGCGAAATTGTCCCAACCTTCTGTGGCTCTGCTTTCAAGAACAAAGGTGTGCAGGCAGTACTCGACGGAGTGATCGACTATATGCCTGCGCCTACCGAAGTTAAGGCCATCGAGGGTACGCTAGAAGATGGCACAGTGGTTAACTGCGAAGTAGAAGACAAAGCCCCGTTTGCGGCGCTTGCCTTTAAGATTGCAACTGACCCGTTCGTCGGTACCTTGACGTTTTTCCGCGTTTACTCCGGTCAGCTGAATTCAGGTGACTCGGTTTATAACCCGATCAAGACGAAAAAAGAGCGCGTCGGTCGTATGGTGCAGATGCATGCAAACTCGCGCGAAGAGATCAAAGAAGTGCTTGCGGGCGATATCGCCGCGGCGATTGGTCTTAAAGACGTAACAACTGGTGAGACGCTCTGCGCTCTCGACCGTATCGTTACGCTCGAAAAGATGGAGTTCCCAGAGCCGGTTATCTCGGTTGCTGTCGAGCCAAAGTCAAAAGCGGACCAGGAAAAAATGGGTATCGCACTAGGCAAACTCGCCCAGGAAGATCCGTCTTTCCGCGTTGAGACAGACGAAGAGTCTGGTCAGACAATCATCTCGGGCATGGGTGAGCTTCACCTCGACGTTCTCGTTGATCGCATGCGTCGCGAGTTCAGCGTTGAGGCGAACATTGGTAAGCCTCAGGTCGCCTACCGCGAAACAATTCGCAAGACTGTAGAGGTGCAGGGTAAGCACGTTAAACAGTCTGGTGGTCGCGGACAGTATGGACACGTTGTACTGCGTCTCGAGCCTCTGGATCCGGATGCAGAATACGAATTTGTGAACGAAATCGTTGGTGGTGTCATTCCTCGCGAATACATTCCTGCGGTGGATAAGGGCGTGCAGGAGCAGATGAAGAATGGCTGTCTCGCTGGTTATCCTTTACTCGCAATGCGTGTGACCTTGTTTGACGGCTCGTTCCACGATGTCGACTCAAGCGAAATGGCGTTTAAGATTGCTGGTTCGTTGGCTCTGAAGAAGGGTGCGCTCGAAGCTGACCCTGCACTTTTAGAGCCGATCATGAAAGTCGAGGTGGTAACACCTGAAGATTACATGGGCGACGTAATGGGCGACTTAAACCGCCGCCGTGGCATGGTACAAGGCATGAGCGACAGTCCTTCGGGTAAAGTCGTTAACGCCGAAGTGCCTCTGGCAGAGATGTTCGGTTACTCGACCGATCTCCGCTCTGCGACGCAGGGCCGCGCTACCTACACGATGGAATTTGATAAATACGCTATCGTGCCAGGTAACATAGCGGATGCGATCATCAAGGCGTAAGCCAGTAACTACAAATTAATTTAGCAAGATGAGGTGATATTGTGGCTAAGGAAAAATTCGAAAGAAGTAAGGTTCACGTAAACGTCGGTACGATTGG
>JAFMKB010000050.1 GCA_017853205.1 Gammaproteobacteria bacterium | reverse complement strand
CGCGATTACCACTGGCACACCGAGACTCTCAAACCCTATTACTCGCAGCGCAAACGGCTCATCTGTTTCGGAGACGGGCATCAACATTTGATATACAACACGTAAATAGTAGAAAAGCCCTACCGCGCTGCCGATAACCAGCGCCCCGAGAAGCTCCCATTGCGAATCGCTCACGGCGGCAAAAAAGACTTGGAACTTAGCGATAAAGCCTGCTGTCAGCGGAATCCCCGCTAATCCCAATACCATCACCAAGAGCGCACTAGCAAGCCAAGGGGATCGCCAGAATAGTCCGCGATAGTCCTCAACCCCAGCAGCTTCCGCTTCGCTCGATGACACGAGTATCGCGCAGCCAAAGGCACCGAGTGAAAGCAGGCTGTAAACAAGGAGATAGAACAGAGCTGACTCAAGGGCCAGCGAAGAGGTGGCATTGCCGCCAGATACGGAGGGCACAGAAATTGATAGCACTGCAATTAGTAGATACCCCATGTGTGCTATCGAAGAATAAGCTAATAGCCGCTTCAAATTAGTCTGTCGCAGCGCGAGCAAATTACCCGCTAAAATCGACGCCATGGCAACGAGCGCAACGACAGTACTCACAGCGACAATCTCCCCTATTTGTGGTTGGCTAAATAGGCGAATTACAAACACCGCTACCGCGACCTTGCCGAGAGTCGCTAAAAAGGCGACTGCCGGAAGCGGGCCGCCCTGGTAGACATCGGGTGTCCAGAGATGAAAAGGCACTAACGATAATTTGAACGCAGCACCGACAAAGAGCATAAGCAAGCCAATGTAAAACAGCGGCCCTGTCGAAACAGCGATTTCGAGAAATACAAGCGTGCCGGTCGCCGCGAAGATCAACGCCATACCGAACAGCATCGTCGCCGATGCAACGGCCGAAAGAGTGAGGTATTTTATTGCAGACTCAAGGCTGTTGGCAGTCCATGCGCTGCAATGAACGGGGTAAGCGATCATGCCATAGAGAGCCATGCTCAACATCTCAAGACCGATAACCACAGTGATAAAATGAGCACTGCTAACAAGAGTAATTGCACCTAATGTTGCCAGTGACAAAAGCAGCTGAAATTCATCTCGCGCATCATCAAGTTTGTGAAAATAAGCGAAACTCATGATCGCAATACCAATAGCGCTGAAAGTAAGCAGTGTGATGAATAGCGCAGATAATGCATCAATGACAAACAGCGCTGTTACCATGGTCGTCGCAGCACCCATGGTTAATTCGTAGAGCTGCACCGCCGCTGCCACGCCTGCAGCGAACATGCCGGCGGTTGAAATAACAGTACTCAAAAAATGATTGCGTCCGATGGCTACAGAAAGCATACCAACAACTATGGCAAGACCGATGAGCTCATGGGGCAGCAGCAACAAAAGATCGTCAAAATCTACTGCAGGGGTGATTGGCATCGCGGCGAACTCCTTCTCCATTATAGTCTCCCCCTAACAGCGACGAAGGCATCGCTTGCGCTGGAGAGGTGCTCGAGCGCGATTGCAGATACGTCTAGAAAAGCATTAGGGAACAGCCCCATTAATACCAAGCCCATCATCATCAGACCGTAGAGTGCGAGTTCTCGAGCATCTAAATCGGAAAGCAAAGCTTGATCCTCTTCAGGATTTTGCGCCCCTTGGAAGACTGCCTGCATTACCCAAAGCGAATAAATTGAGGCCACAATCATGCCCAAGGCAGCGAGCGCCGCAGCCCATATGCTGACTGAAAAAACACCGAGCAAAGACAAAAATTCACCGACAAAATTACCGAGACCCGGCATGCCGAGTGCGGCAACGGAAAAGAATAGCGCTACAACTGCCATACGGGGTACTGGCGCCCATAACCCACCCATGCGACGCATATCACGGGTATGAAGTCGCCCTTGTAGTCCGCCTGCAAGACTGAACAAAGCTGCTGCGCTCAGACCGTGAGCGAGCATAGTCATCACTGCACCCTGCAATCCGATAAGATTCCATGCATAAATCCCGAGCAGTACAAACCCCATGTGGCTCACGCTGGTGTAGGCGATCAGGCGTTTTATATCCGTTTGCGCGAGCGCCACTTTTGCGCAATATAAAATGCTAATGACCGCGAGTGTCAGCGCGACCGGCGTAAACTGCGCCGATGATTCTGGGAAAAGCGGAAGCGTAAATCGTATCAGCCCATAGGCACCAGTCTTTAACAATACTCCAGCGAGTAGCACGCTGCCTGCAGTGGGAGCTTGAGAATGCGCATCGGGTAACCAAGAATGAAAGGGAACGCTGGGTAGTTTTGTGGCAAATGCGATAAAGAAGCCAAGCATCAACCACATTTCTAATTTGCCACCCACCTCCAGTCGCAGAAGGTCTTCATAGGCAAAACTGATATAGCCATGCTGAATAGTGAAAAAATAGACAAGGCACAGTAGCGAAACCAAGAGCAACATTCCGGTAAACTGAGTGTAGAGAAAGAATTTGGTTGCCGCGTAACGTTTATTCTCGTGTCCCCATATCGCGATGATGAAATACATCGGAATGAGCATAACTTCCCAAAAAAAGAAGAACAGAAATAAATCGATGGCAGTAAACACACCAACGACACCCGCAAGTGTCCACAGGAGATTAAAATAAAAGAAACCTGCTCTGTCGCGTATTTCTACCCACGCCGCTCCTACTGCAATAATGCCAAGAAAGCTCGTCAAACCAACTAAGAGAAGGCTTAGCCCATCAATGGCAAGCATGAAGTTTATGCCTAGACTCGGAATCCAGCTGCGGCTGAACTCGATAATCCAAAGCGATTCCCGCTGCGCATCAAAACTGCCATAGAGTTGCAGTAGCGGGATGAACGTCGCCACGACAGACAGCAGAGCAATCCATCGGGGAAACCGCGAATCGAAAATTTCTGATAACCAAGCAAGCACTCCGCCAAAAAACAAGAGGAGAAGAATCCAGAGCAGAGTCATAGGACGCCTCCTAAGGTAATTAGCAACACCGTGCCGCCTACCACGCTTAGAATATACCAACGCAGCGAACCCGACTGTGATCTGGCAAGCATCGCGTTCCCTGCCTCACTCAAGATAACCAGAAGTTCTGACGCGGTATCGACTACATCTCTTTTATTTATAGCTGCAAGCCAAAGATAGGGTGTAATAAAAAGTCTGCGATACAAGCCGTCAAAGCCCCATCCCGCAAACCAGAACTTGTGAAGCCCTCGGGCTACATTGTTAGACATCAGCCTTTCAACCGAAAGCGTACGAGAACCATAGAACAAATAACTCAGCGCAATGCCTAGTAGCGGAACCGCGATCATAATCGAATGCATCAGTGTCGAAACTTGGTGCCCGCCGTGCTCCGGCGCTGCAAAAATTGACTCGGTGGGGACATGAATCAGACCGCCTGCTAAAGCCAAGACCATAAGCACTAACAGCGGTGCTGCCATACTAAATCCAGTCACTTCACGAGCCTCATGATGACCCGCGCTGTCACCGAAGAAAACGACAAACACGAGCCTGAAGCTGTATATGCCTGTGAAAAAGGCGCCAACAACTCCTCCGAGCCATAGCCAGAACCCATAGTGTTCTAGCTCTAGGGCAGCGAGGAGAATTTCATCCTTACTAAAATAACCTGAAGTGAAAGGAAACGCAGCAAGCGCCAAACTGCCGATCAGAAAAGACGCAAAGGCTAGGGGCAACTGCCTCCACTTCCCGCCCATCTTAAAAATATTGTGTTCGTGGTGAAGGCTAAGAATGACAGTACCAGCCGCGAGAAAAAGCAGCGCTTTGAAGAACGCGTGAGTCATAAGGTGAAATACAGAGGCGGACCATGCGCCGACGCCCAAGCCGAGAAACATGTAGCCAATTTGGCTAATAGTCGAGTAGGCGAGAATGCGTTTTATGTCGTGCTGCGTCATGGCCGTAAACCCTGCGATCAGCAGTGTCGCAAGGCCTATTAGCGCCACCAAAAGCTGCACATCGGGTGCCAGCTCAAACAAGGTATGGGTACGCGCAATAAGATAGACGCCCGCAGTCACCATTGTTGCCGCATGAATTAGTGCGCTGATTGGTGTGGGACCCGCCATAGCATCCGGGAGCCAGGTTTGTAACGGCATTTGCGCAGACTTGCCGACTGCACCGCCCAAGAGCAGTAATGCGGCCGCAACCGCATAGCCTGAACCGAGGCCCCACTCAACCTGAGCCAGCGCCATCGATTCCTGAATATCGAGTGACCCGAGTTGGCTGAATATCAGAAACAACCCTATCGCCATAGAGGTATCACCGACGCGCGTAGTAACGAAAGCTTTGCGCGCAGCATAGCCATTCTCCGGATCCTGATACCAAAACCCGATGAGCAGGTAACTACAGAGTCCGACGCCCTCCCATCCCAAATACAAAAGAAGTAAATTATCGGCGAGCACTAAAACGAGCATCGCGGCAACAAATAGATTCATTATTGCGAAGAAACGACTGTAGCTCGGATCATCTATCATGAATCCGGTCGAATAGAGGTGGATTAAAAATCCAACTCCGGTAATAACCAAGATCATGACAACGCTCAGGCCGTCTAAATACAGGCCAAAGGCAGACTCGAATGAGCCAACAGCCATCCACGTATAGACCTCGTGTACGATAATTTGCGTGTCGCCATTAATGATGGGTAAGGCAACAAAGAGCGCAGCAATAAAAGCGAGTCCGATGCTGCCTGCGCCAATTGTCGCGACTAGTCGCTTCGGCAAACCACCGCCGCTCAAAAAGAGAACGAGAAAGCCGAGTAGCGGAAATGTTGGTAACCAACCAAGTGATTCGAACACAAGTTACTCCTCGCGTGAGCCTAGCCCCTTAGTGCACTGAGCACGTCAATGTCGATTGTTCTAAAGCGCTTATAGAGCTGGATAATAAGCCCAAGCCCGACAGCCACCTCAGCCGCCGCGAGCGTAAGAATTATGAGAAACATCACTTGCCCGTCGGCGCCGCCCCAGCGTGAACCTGCGACGATAAAAGCGAGCCCCGAAGCGTTCAACATAATTTCAAGCGACATAAGAACGAAGACGATATTACGCCTCGTCATTACCCCGATAAGCCCGAGGCAGAAAAGAGTAGCCGCAAGGATAAGTCCATGATCGAAGGGGATGCTTTCCATAAATCCGTTTCCTTTTTAATATCGTCGCACTCAGCCGAGGGCGATCGGCATTAATCCTAACTTTTTTTGGCAATGTGGTAAGCCGAAACCAACCCTGCCAACAGCAGAAAAGAGGCGAGTTCTACCGCAAGAACGTAGGGTCCGAACAGAAGCTCACTCACCGCACGAGCACCGATTTCCTTAATCTGTGTCTGAGCAGAAGGAAACGACGCGGTAAGTTGCATCAGTAAGACTGCAGCTAAGACACTAGGAACGAACCACGTTCGTGCCGGTAGCCAATCTTTTTCCTGATCGCGGCTTCGTTGTCCTAGGTTGAGCATCATTACCACAAACAAAAATAACACCATGATCGCGCCCGCATAAACAATCGCCTCTAGGATCGCGACAAACGGCGCCCCTAAGCTAAAGAACACGACGGCAACAGAGAGCAACGATAGGACAAGATAAATAAGCGCGTGAACCACATTGGTCTGCACGATAACCAACAGGGTCGCGATCACTGCAACCACTGCTCCCGAGTAAAATAATTCGGTCATGGTAGTAGACTCCGCACATCCACAGGTGGTAGCTCATTTTTAGCTTCGCCCTTGTCTTTGCCACCAATGGCTTTACCAGCAACTCGGTAGAAATTCGTCTCGTGATATTTACCAGTTCCTGCAATCAGCAAATCGGCCTTCTCCCACACCATGTCTTGTCGTTTGTATTCTGCCATTTCAAAATCGGGTGTTAACTGAATCGCATTCGTAGGACAGGCTTCCTCACAAAAACCGCACATAATGCAGCGAGAAAAATTAATGCGGAAAAACTCGGGGTACCAACGCCCTTCTTCGTCTTCGGTTTTTTGCAATGCGATACAGTCTACCGGACAGGCCACTGCACAAAGATTGCAGGCAACACAACGCTCCTCGCCATCGGGGTCGCGCGTAAGAATAATCCGACCCCGCCAGCGTGAAAACATGTGGGGCTGTTGTTCTGGGTATTGCACTGTGTCTGTAGCAACAAAAAGATGCTTAAACACCCGCCAAAGTGTCACCACCTGGCTATTCAACGTATCTGAAATTAGCTCGCCAAATTTTGCCAAAAAGGACTTGGAATGGGGTCTGGCAATCGGATCACTCATTACAATCTCCTAGTTTTGATGGCGCGCACTTTTATCTAATTAGCCAAGAGGATTACAGCACCGGTAATTAACAAATTTATGAGCGATAGGGGTAAAAGAAAAAGCCACCCATAGCTCATTAACTGATCATACCGCGGCCTCGGAATAGCAGCGCGCAGTAAGATGAAGAAAGCGATAAAACAAGACGCTTTTATAAAAAACCAAACTAGCGGCGGTAGCAGAGGTCCCTGCCATCCGCCAAAGAAAAGAACAGTAATGAGCGAGGATATCAACACCAACCCGAGGTACTCTCCTACGAAGAACATGCCAAACTTCATGCCCGAATACTCTGTGTGGTATCCCGCACAAATCTCTTGTTCGGCCTCAGGAATGTCAAATGGTAGGCGGTGGCTCTCTGCGATACCCGCGATCAGAAAAATAATAAAACCAATAAATTGTGGAACGACGAACCACCCTCCCTCTTGTGCCACGACAATTTCGCGCAAATTGAAACTGCCTGCGAGCGCGACAACACCCAGCAAAGAAATACCCATAAACACTTCATAGCTGACCATCTGCGCAGCGGCGCGCAAACTGCCAAGTAGTGCGTATTTATTATCGGAAGAAAGACCGCCAAGCATCACCGAATAGGCGCCGAGTGAAGCCATAGCCAACACAAAAAGAACCCCGATATTCGAATCAACGATTCCCACCCCCGGGGCGAAAGGTACAACCGAGAAACTGAACAGTATGACGATCATGATAATTGTGGGCGCAAGCACAAAACTAAAGCGATCGGCAAAAGGCGGGATCCAGTCTTCTTTGGTAAAGATTTTAATCATATCTGCTACCACTTGCAGAAGACCAAAGGGGCCCACACGGTTTGGCCCAAGCCTGTCCTGCCAGAATCCGAGCAAGCGCCGTTCGACCCAAATAAGCATCGCAGCAATTACGATTACCACTGCGAGAATACTCGCGATATTCAGCGCTGACCCGACTTCCCATTGCATCTTAGCGCGCTCCTGAGTAGGCGTCGTTCACGACTAAATTAGAAAGCCCGAGCCCGGTAGAATGGGCGCTTGGCTCAAATTCAACCCGAGCCAGCGATGCATACTCGGGTACATCATGGGGATTTATGTGAGCGCCAAGCGCGCTGCTGCCTGGATAAACTAGGGCGACCCCTGCAGGGGTTTGTGTTCTCACAATGAGCGGGAGAATAATGCCGCCCTCTGCCCCGCCGAGTGACACGAGATCGCCATTGGCTAACCCAAGTTCAAGCGCATCCTCTCTATTTAGCGCAAGATAGGCTTCGCACAACCTCTTCTGAATTGCTGGCGAATGCGAGGAAAGCGTATCGCTGCCGAAAATATGACTGACTAGTCGAATCTCATACTCACCAGGACTCTTGTTAATCGAGTTTTCTGCGTCATAGGCCAGGCCTTTGAGACTGCGCTTAAGTAAATGGACTCCGGGATGCCCTTGCTTAAGCTCACCGTTTATCTCCGCTTGAAATTTACTTATCGCTTGATTGGAATTCCAGCGCGGTGCCCAGGCGGTGGCTAACACGGAAGAGTCTTTTTGCGTCAACATCCCTTCCATCGAAAAGGACATAACAGAATTGTCATCGACAGGCTGCTTACCTTCATGGACATTCCTGTCGGCATGCATAGCCGTTCGGCCGCTGTAACGATGAGACTGACGCGGCACTTTTAAACCGGCGATTCGTCCAAGCGGGTCTGGCAAACATTCACTTAACCTCTCAAAATCGCTTACCTCTGCTGCGCAGCGTGCGATCATCGAATTTGAATACGCAGAGCCCTCCACATCAAGCCATCTCTCGATAGGTTTCGCGGCATCGCTACCTTCACCTATCTGAAAACTCAGCTGCGCACGGCCTTCATAATTGACTTTTGTTGCTGCGCATTCATTAAACGTTGCACTTGGGATAGTGAGCGCTGCAAAACGCTGAGTCGGCGTCTCTATCTGATCGATGACGACTAGTTCAGCAGCGGCAAACGCGTCCTTAACGAGAGCAGTCGGCGCGCGCTCAAAGAGATCGTTCTCGATGACGATCGCGCGTTTTATCTCGCCCTTGGTGAGCTTTCCTAGCGCGCAGGACAGAGTATTCTCATTTGAGGTAAGAAGCGCATGTCCAACACTGTTATCCTCTTTTGGCAGGAGTACCAAGTCGCAGACCTGGGATCTACTTACGCTCAATGACCGTGCGATATTTGCAGCACACCGCATCAATGCAGCCCCTGCTCCCGTGCCGCAGATTATCAAGGGCTTCTTTGCACTCATCAGTGCCGTATAGGTTGCCTCAACGCATTGCATCGTGGTGCCAAGCGTCTGATCCGAATAAATTGGCGAGCGTCCCGATAAGCGCTCCGCCAAGGCGTTGCCAGCTTCAATAAGGGTTATCTGACCGGCATTGAGTTTTGTCGTCGCAATATCATCAAGACGTGTGGAACCGCAGGCGAACACTGAGAGAGGACTCATAGAATCCTGCGCCAATTCGCGCACTGCGGCATCTTGCCAGCTCGGTATCCGACTTGTTTCAGCAAGCGATTTCGCCGCATTACGTACGCTCTGACGCAGCGCCAGCGCAACCCTCGGCGCGGTGTTGGTCACGTCTTCACCTAGTACTAGGATCGCATCGGCCTGCTCTATCTGCCGCACGCTAGGACTATGAAAGGCAGCATCACGCAAACACTCGGTCAGCACTTGCAACGCTTCGTGCTCGGCATCGGAATGACCTGAGAAATAGTTCTCAGCCCCGACGAAACTACGCAGCGCAAAGTTTGCCTCGTTTGATGCGCGCGGCGAGCCAATCCCGATAACCCCCTCGCTCGCAAACTCGTTGATTCGCGCTTCTACCGCTGTCGTGCTAACCGACATGCCAGTGGCATCCCTCGCGCTGCGAAGCCTTGATTCACTGTTAACATAGTGAGCACCGAAACGACCTCGATCGCAAAGAAAGTAGCCATTGATGTCGTTGTGGTAACGATTGACGACTCTGCGCAGAGTTCCATAGCGCTCGCCTGGCGTTATGTTGCATCCAACCGAACAGCCGTTACAAATAGAGGGCGCAGTTTGTAGATCCCACTTCCGCGTATACTGCGCACTAAACGGTTTATCGGTGAATACACCTGTCGGACAGACTTCGACGAGGTTGCCACTGAATTCACTTTCGAGGGTGCCTTCTTCGAAGCGACCAAAATAGGTATGGTGATGCGAAGCCTGAGCAGACAAATCCGTTCCGCCCGCATAATCATCATAGAATCGAACGCATCGATAGCAGGTGATGCAACGGTTCATCTCGTGATTAATAAACGGCCCGAGATTCTGATTACGGTGAGTGACTTTCTGCTTATCGAAGCGTCGGTAGTTGTGACCCGACATTTGCGTCATATCTTGAAGATGACATTCACCACCCTCCTCGCACACAGGACAATCATGGGGATGACTTGTCATTAGGCTTTCGATCACGTCGGCGCGAAAATCCGACGCCTGCTCCGCCGCAAGCGAGTAAATCCCTCCGTCAGTGATCGGCGTCATGCACGACATCACTAGCGTACCCTGCGTGTCTTCGGCATCGCGATATTGGATAACCGCACATTGACGACAGGCACCAACAGATCCCAGCGAGGGGTGCCAACAAAAATAAGGGAGGTCGAGTCCCTGCGAGAGGCACTCTTGCAGTAGGTTATTGGCTGGATCTACTTCGTAGACAACCCCATCAACCGTAATTTTTGCCATCGAGTCACTCTCCAAAATTTGACAGCCTTAACCACTACCTAATGGTAAGGACACTTCGCGCCTGATACGTGCGCTGCAAACTCGTCTGCAAACAACCTAAGCCCACTCCCTAAAGGCGCCGTTGCGCCAGGGGCGAGAGCACAAAACGTGCGGCCCGGACCTAGGTACCCAACGTGGTCTTTTAGAATATCGATATCCTTAAATGAGCCTTTCCCGGACTCAAGATCGCGGAATATAGTATCTACCCAGGGCAGTCCATCGCGACACGGAGTACAGAATCCGCAGGACTCGTGCGCAAAAAACTTCATGAGATTACCGATCATTCCAACGGGACATGTCTTGTCATCAAGCAAAATCATCGTGCCTGTAGCAAGCCTGCTACCGAGATCGCCAATCGCTCCGTAGGTAAGAGGTGTGTCGAGATGCTCAGGAGTGAGAAAGTCGGTTGAACCACCGCCCGGCAGAAACGCCTTGAGCGTATAACCCTTCTGCATACCGCCACCATGGCCTTCAATCACTTCTCGAATGCTTACTCCAAACGGAAGTTCCCAACAGCCTGGAGTGTTAACACGACCACTTACGCCGAACAGCTTCGTGCCAAAGTCACCGCCGCTGCCGAGCGACTGATACCACTCAACGCCATATGCAAGAATGCCAGGCAGATTGCAGAGCGTTTCGACATTGTTAACAATGGTCGGCTTGCCCCATAGACCACTTACCTGAGGAAAAGGAGGTTTCGCGCGGGGATTGGCGCGCTTGCCTTCAAGCGCGTTAAGAAGCGCCGTTTCTTCGCCGCAGATATAGCGACCAGCACTTGTATGGAGAACGATGTCGAAATCGAAACCAGTACCAAATATATCGCGCCCCAGATAACCAGAGTCACGCGCTTCAGCGATAGCTTTGGCAATGCTCCGCTCTGCATCGAAGTATTCGCCGCGCAGAAATATAAATGCGCGACTCGCTTGAATCGTGTAAGCCGCGATGATCATCCCTTCGATCAATAAATGAGGATCGCCTTCCATCAACATCCGATCTTTGAATGTACCTGGCTCCATCTCGTCGGCATTGACCACGAGGTAGCGCTGAATAGTGGCATCATCGCTTTTCGGAACAAAACTCCATTTGAGCCCCGTTGGAAATCCAGCCCCACCCCTTCCTTTGAGTCCAGAGTCCTTTACACGTTCGAGAACGTCGCTTGGCTCTAGGCCGCCAGCGATGGCCCGCGCACCGGCATAGCCGCCCGCTGCCTCGTAATCTTTCAGGCTAAGCGCGCCTCTAGAAAGATCTATATTCTTCGTTAGCGGTCGATCAGTCACTTACTACCTCCCACATTTCTGAGCGGTAGGAGTGAGTCGATGGTTTCACTAGAGAGATATCGGTGCATCTCTTCACCAACCATCATCACGGGCGCTTTATCACAGTCGCCTAGACAAGGCACCGGAATCAGCGTGTACTCGCCGCCGGCAGATGTCTCGCCATAGTCGATACCTAGATGCTCGCTGAGACGTTTTTTGACTTTGTCGCAGCCCATAATCCAGCAGCTAACGCTGTCGCAAAAAAGAATTACCTTGTCGCCTACTGGCCGCCTATAAATCAAATTAAAAAACGTTGCGACACCCTCAAGCTCACTTACAGGCACTGATAAATAATCCGCAATGGCGAGCATACTCTCATCGGAAACCCAACCCTGATGCCGCTGCACAATCTTGAGTGCTTCGAGTCCAACAGCCTGCTTGGTCGGGTAAAGAGTAAGTTCGTGTTCGATTTCAGCGATTTCTTCCGCTGTTAAGTCTCGAGCGCGTAAACGCGAGTTGGTACTTGAGCTGGCTATAATGTGTTGCTGCATCGGAGCGTCTCTCTATACTCGAGTGAAAAACATCATCTATCCACATCCGCCATGACAAAGTCGATACTGGCAATGATGGCGATTAAATCAGACACCATAAATCCGCGTGAAATGGCCGGAATCATCTGAAGGTGCGCAAAGGATGGCGTCCGAATTCTCGTGCGGTAGGACGTCGTATTACCATCGCTAATTAGGTAATAAGAATTAATACCCTTAGTGGCTTCGATAGACATGGACACTTCATTGGGTGGAATCACAGGTCCCCAGCTCACACTCAAAAAATGATTAATGAGCGTCTCAATATCCTGCATTGTTTTTTCTTTGCGAGGAGGAGTCGTTAATGGGTGTGACGATTTATAATCACCAGTAGGCATATTATCGACACACTGTTTAATTATTCGCAGACTCTGACGCATTTCCTCGACTCGAACTGCACAGCGGTCATAGCAATCCCCATTGACTGCGATCGGAACATCAAACTCGAAATTTTCATAACCGCTATACGGGCGCTGTTTACGCATATCCCACTCATAACCAGTTGCGCGTAGACCCGCTCCGGTCACCCCCCAATCAAACGCTTCCTGAGTTGTGTAGACGCCAACACCTTGTGTTCGCCGTTTCAAAATGCCGTTGTTGAGTACCATGCTGTCGTATTCGTCGAGCCGAGCCGGCATAAAATCGAGCAGTTCGCGAACACGTCGTTCCCATCCCTGTGGGAGGTCCTGCGCTACACCTCCTATACGAAACCAGCCCGGGTGCATTCTTGCTCCGCAAATAGATTCGATGATGTTGAAAATTCTCTCTCGCTCAACGAACATATAGAAAATTGGCGAGAGCTGGCCGACGTCCTGAGCGAATGTGCCGTAAAAAAGAAGATGGCTACAAATCCGAAACATCTCGGATAGCATGACACGAATAACCTTAACTCGCTCGGGCACCTCAATCCCTGCCATTTTTTCAACCGCCATTACATAAGGCAGGTTGTTCATTACACCACCCAAATAATCGATGCGATCGGTGTAGGGAATAAAGGTGTGCCAAGACTGCCTCTCACCCATTTTTTCGGCGCCGCGGTGGTGATAGCCAATATCGGGGACAGCGTCGACCAAAATTTCGCCATCAAGTTGCACGGCTATACGAAACGCGCCATGAACGCTTGGATGATTTGGACCAAGATTCAAAAACATGAATTCTGAATCTTCAGACGCGCGTTTCATCCCCCATTCTTCAGGTTTAAACTTCAACGCTTCTTGTTGAATATCTGTTTGCGCATCGTCGAGAGTAAAGGGGTCCATCTCTGTCGCCCGTGCAGGGTGCTCTTTGCGCAGCGCATGCCCCTCCCACGTTGGCGGCAGCACGAGTCTGTAAAGATTGGGATGGCCGTCGAATCGGATTCCAAACATGTCCCACACTTCGCGTTCATACCAATTGGCATTCGGCCAGAGTACGGTAGCTGTCGGGAGATGGAGGTCATCATCAAATAGAGGAACCTTAAGCCTGAGATCACTATTTCCACTAAATGACATGAGGTGATAGACAACTGTAAACTCGCTTGCTGGCTGCCCTGTGCGATTAACACGCACGCGCTCGTCTATCGCAGTAAGATCAAGCAACATCTCAAACCGCTTACCGGCAAAGGACTGCTCTCGGACTAAAGTCAGCGCATGCTGGATGTCTTCGCGGGCAAACCAAAGCGTTGGAATTCTGTCGCAAGTGACTTGTTCGTGTAGGATGTTGTCGCCGAAAACAGCGCGGAGATACTCGACCACGGCGACTCCCACCGGCGCGTTTAAGTTCTCTGTGACAGATACTGCTGAGGGAACTCGCATCGCTTTTCTCTATACCTCGTCCGGGGATCTGAGTTCGGTTGCTGCGATTCTTTCAGGGCCCCTTATTACACGCTGCACTTGGTTCTCTTCTCTCTGAATGATCCCTTGCTCGTTGATCACCCAACTAAGCGGACGACGCTGCTTACCGATCGATTCTTGCAGTAAGAGAAGCCCCTGCAGAAGCGCCTCAGGCCTAGGCGGACAACCGGAGACATAAACGTCAACAGGCAGAAACTTATCCACACCTTGGACCACAGAATAGATATCGTACATGCCGCCAGAGTTAGCGCAGGAGCCCATCGAGATGACCCATTTGGGCTCGAGCAACTGATCGTAAAGCTGCTTCACCACCGGCGCCATCTTTCGGAATACCGTGCCAGCAATCACGATCATATCCGCTTGGCGCGGGGTGCCGCGGATAACCTCTGCACCGAATCGGGCGAGATCGTGTCTACTGGTGAACGCGGTGGCCATTTCAACATAACAGCAAGACAACCCAAAATTAAAGGGCCATATCGAATTCTTTCGTCCCCAAGCAACCATGTCCTCTAGCTTGACCATCATTACATTGCGCCGAATAAATTCATCCATCTCACTGCCGCCGCGTTGCGGTGCAGCCGCTGTTTCAGCCGACTCCAAGCTCCAGTTCATAGCTTAAACTCCTTCCGATTAGTGACACCGCCTGGTCCAACCATCGTTCGCAATTCTCGCCTCTGAATCTGTGTGCGCCAGTCAAGCGCTCCTATTCGAGCCAAATACAGAAGTGCGACTAAGAGGACGGAGATAAAAATCGTGATCTCAATAAAACCAGCCCACCCAGCCTCCCTAACGACCAGTGCCCAGGCGAACAAGAAAACTACTTCGAGATCGAAAATGATGAAAAGAATTGCGGGGAGGTAAAAGTGAATCGTGGTATGAAATTGCGCGCTACCTACGGAGACAATACCCGATTCGAATGGAAGGTTTTTGGAGTGTGCATTTTTTCGTTGGCCGAGGACAAAAGACAATCCGAGCATTGTTCCAACTATAGCGATAACAGCAAAACCGTAGATCAAAAACGCACGCAGGTCGGTAGTAACACCTACATCTATTGCAGATTCGATCATCGCGCCTCCTCGATCTTAAGCTATCTCTACTCTCTCTTTCGAACACACAGTCAAAAGCCTACTACTTAGTCGCGATACCGTTTGCAGGCTCAACTCGTTAAGCGCTTTAGCAAACGCACTAAAAAGAGAAACTCTAGTGAATCCTTCTTTAGTGAGTGACTATAAAACAGAGCACTGGTGTGGGAAAAACCGGAGAAACGAAACAGAAAAAATAAAGTAAAGCGCATCCGCACTTCACGATCGAGGGGTGTCTAAACGCTGTGAAACTACCCATCGAATCGTTAACACTCATCTCGGGGAGCCCTTTGAGCTGAACACTACGAATGCGTTAACACTCGAAAACAAGTGGCAATCAGTTAAAGAAATCGGCTCTTTCTATTGTCGTCACTAAGTCTTAGGAGACGCCACGGGGGCGTTCGCTAAAACTCAGTCGCTCTACCGTCTTTCTTGACCTATCTAGCACTTCTATCTTTCGTATACTGCTTAATCGACTAGCTATACAAAAACTATGAAAAAGCTAACATGACAAACCTACATCACGCAAGTCATTATAACTCGGTTCTCATTTTTGCAAGCGATTTATCGCTCCGCCTGAATTTGCTTCCAGTTCTCGTAGTATTCGAGGCTGACCTTATGATTAAGGTCCGCAAATTCCTCAGCTTTTTGCTGTAAGTTTGCTTTCATAACGTCACCAACTGAGATCAGACCGATAAACTCTCCTTCATCCTCGATTAATAGATGGCGAATTCGCTTACCGAGGAATTTATCGTACAGCTGATAAACAACCTCATCAGCGTTTGCAGAGATTAGATTTTCTGAAATCTTGTCTTTGAGAAGCGCGGTACGGGCGTCGAATCCCTCCTCTAATGCACGAAACATCAAATCCCGCTCGGTCCAAATGCCTTTTATTTTTTCACCATCGACAACGACGATTGAACCAACCCTGTGCTGCGTCATGATCGTGAGTGCTTGGTGAATAGTGGCATCAAAGGCGACCGTGACCATATGACCACCTTTATCGTTTAGTATGTCTCTCGCCGTTCGCATCATAATGTTATACCCCGGACCTTTTAAACTTACCGATCTCTTTAGGTACAAGCCCCTTTGCCAATGCCTGCGCAGGGAGTTGCAGCGTTTTATTCTTCTTGACGCTAGGGCTATCCTCTTTGCAGAAAAGACGACGGCGCCCTAGGGTTGAAATTAACCTTGTAACGCCGTCTTGGCAAGAGTCATTTTGAGGAGTTAAAAAACCCGATTTAGGCCGTCGAGCGCAGCAGTGCGGTAAGCCTCTGCCATAGTAGGATAGTTGAACGTTGTATCGATAAAGTATTTTATCGAGTTAGCGGGGGCGGGTTGTCGCATAATCGCCTGTCCAATATGTACGATTTCGGATGCCTGATCGCCAAAGCAATGGAT
>JAFMKB010000049.1 GCA_017853205.1 Gammaproteobacteria bacterium | reverse complement strand
TCGCTGAACGGTGAAGTGCTAGAGGTTAACGGCTCGCGTCTTCCTCGATTAGGCGAGCACGGCATCTATTTCGTCGAGTCGCTAAGCCGAGACTTAATAAACCCCCTGCTCGGCTGGTCGCAAGGGCACTATCTTATTAAGACCGTTGCCGGTATCGAAAGCATGACGACCGTCGACGCGAAACCGATTATTGCTATCTCCCCTACCGAAGCAGACTCTGACCCGCAGACTTCGGGAGTTTCAACGGGGGCGGCATCGGCGCAGTCGCGCATCCTGTCACCACTACGCATTGCTACAGACCCCAATGTCGCCGAGGGCATTGTCGCTATCGACCGTGACTCGATAACTGGCCTCAGCCCCGACGACTTTAAACGGGAAATCCGTGCACTCATACCCTAGGCCTATGTGCAGGCGCCGGGCAAAAAAAACCCCCGGCATTTTGACCGAGGGCTCATAGACTTCGCGGCATTAAGGCGCGAAAGGGCCTACTTTGGCATACGTGCTGCGCGAATTTCGATCTCGACCAACCATCCTTCGACAACCAAGCCTGCGATCTGAACGAAAGAGCGCACGGGCTTCATGGGGTTTTCATCGGTGCCAAAAAACTGCTGGTAACCGCTGTTGAACCCCGCGAAGTCGAGCTCGCCATAAGGGCCCGCGACAGCGAACGCGCGTACCTGAACGATGTCTTCCATCGACCATCCCTGTGCCTCCAGCGTCTCTTTGAATTTATTAAACGTGTCGACCGTCTGCTGCTCCATGTCGCCCCAGCTGCCGTCCTCCATGGGGCTAGCACCCGAACCGCTTAAGTAGAGTGTCTCTGCGCCCGCTGGGATAGAGATGTTGTTATAGAAATTGCGGCCTTCACCTGTACGAACGATCTCGTCGGCGGTTGCCACCGAAGCGAAGCCAAATGTTGCTAGCACAGTGAGTGCCAGTAGTGATTTAACGCGATTGAACATGGGTAAATTTCCTTTTATGTACAGTAGTCTGAGTTGTCTGAGCAGCCAGTGTGGCCTCGGCGTCCCTGTTTATTTTGGTCAGCAAGTCTACCGCGGCATAAGCCGCGGATAAACCTTAGACGTCGGATTCGGCAGGCACGCCGTCGACATCTTTCGAACCGAGGAATTTAGACGTAATAATCCCCGCAGTAATCGAGCCATTAACGTTAAGCGCTGTGCGCGCCATATCGATCAAAGGTTCTATTGAAATGAGCAGTGCTGCAATAGTCACGGGGAAACCCAGTGCGGGCAGCACCACAAGCGCCGCGTTTGTTGCTCCGCCACCAACGCCCGCAATACCGAAAGAGCCGATAGCGACAATTAACACGAGGCTAGTCACGAATTCGAGTGAGATTTCTGTGCCGCCGGACGCCGCGACCATCACCGCGAGCATCGCCGGGTAAAGCCCAGCACAGCCATTTTGACCAATGGTCGCGCCAAATGAGGCGGCAATATTGGCGATGGGTGCAGGCACATTAAGCTCCTCGATCTGAGCACGGATCGTGAGCGGAATGGTCGCCGCCGAACTGCGAGTCACGAAGGCGAAAGTCAGCACCGGCCATACTTTCTGAAAATAGCTGCGAATATTGCCGCCAAAGAGGCCTATCAGCGCTGTATGCACAACGAACATGATCGCGATAGCAATATAAGAGGCGACGACGAAGCTGATAAGATTGAGGATTGCGTTGCCGTCGGTTGTCACTATGACCCGAGTCATCAGCGCGAGCACGCCGTAAGGAGTGAGTGAGATCACGATCTTAACGAGCCGCATGACAACTGCTTGAGTTGTGTCGAGGAAGCGTCGAATCTGCTCGCCTCGCTCTGGATTCTCTTCACCGACAAGCGCAGCTGCGATACCAAACAAGAGCCCAAACACCACAACCCCGATTATAGAAAGCGGGCGCGAGCCTGCCAAATCGGCAAAGATATTATTAGGCACGATATTGGTTAATGTGCCAATAACGCTGTAATCCGTGCCGGCAGCGCGACGGGCCTCGAGCACTTCAGCGCGCGCGAGCTCGCGGGCACCGGCGCCGAGATCGGCAGCGTTGAGGTTGAACAAAAGGGCAATGCCAACGCCGACGAGCGCGGCAATCACGGTGGTAATAATAAGCACAGTGACTACCGTGCCACCAATCTTGCCGAGCGACTTGATCTCGTCCACCTTAATCACCGCGGCGATCATCGTAATCAGAATCAGCGGCATGATAATCATGCGCAGTAAGGACACATAGGACGAGCCAATGATGTTCGTCCACTCAAGAGTTGAGTCGAGAACCGCCTGATTGTCGCCGTAGACTGCCGAAAGGATAAAGCCGAAAACCGTGCCGCCAATTAAACCGAGTAACACGCGGCGCGACAAAGTCCAGCTTTCGCGTTGACCAAATTGGTAGAGAACACCTAAAAGTCCCGTGAATAGCACGACGTTGACGATGGCGAGGGTAGGCATGGTTGGTTCTCCCGAGTCGCGGTTCAGAGCCGCTTATTGATATTTTTGGTCTTTCTAATAACGATCGAGTATATCCCCTCACCTCTCGTACACCAAGTCGACTAACAGCTCGCTACATCAAAATAACCCTCGACTCAGCGAGCACTATTCCGACTGCAGGGGAGGCTAGCCTGATTCGCTGACTAGGGACGCAGGCGATAGCCCGTGCGGAAAATCCCATAAACAACACCGAGGCAGACTAACAAAAACAGGCTCACGCCGACGAGGCTGACCCAGACGTTTACCTCAGATATCTCATAAAAGCTCCAGCGCAGGCCGCTGACCAGATACAGCACAGGGTTCATGAGCGAAACGGACTGCCACACAGGCGGCAACATATCGGTGGAATAGAAGCTGCCGCCGAGGAATACGAGCGGCGTAATAATGAGCGCCGGCACGATAGACAGCTTCTCGAAATTGTCGGCCCAAATGCCGAGAATGAATCCAAACAGACTAAACGACAGCGCTGTGAGAACAATAAAGAGCAGCATGATAATCGGATGGGCGATACGCAGCTCGATGAAAAACCCTGCCGTCACAAGAATTATTAGCCCTAAAATTATTGCCTTGGTCGCCGCGGCGCCGACATAGCCGAGCACCACTTCGAGTGTCGACACCGGCGCCGACAGCACTTCATACACTGTGCCCGAAAATTTAGGAAAATAAATTCCAAACGACGCGTTGCTGATACTGTTGGTCAGCAGGCTCAGCATGATAAGTCCAGGGACAATAAACGCCCCATAGCCGACGCCGCCTACCTCCTGAATGCGTGAACCGATCGCAGCGCCGAAAACGATAAAGTACAACGACGTCGTGAGCACTGGCGTCACGATGCTCTGCAGCAAGGTTCTGCGCATGCGTGCCATTTCAAATTTATAGATTGCCAGCACCGCGTAATAATTCATCACTCTACTCAATACCTTGCTCATGTTGCAGCTCCTTGCGCAGCGCCATCGGCGGGCTGATTGACCAGTCCCACGAAAATCTCCTCGAGTGAGCTCTGCGAAGTATGCAGATCTTTAAAAGTAATGCCCGCTTCACGTAGCGCTTCTAATACGCTGGAGATATTGTTCTCACCTGACTCGGTGGTCTCGAAGGTATAAATCAGTTTAAGCCCATTCGCTGACAGCTCGATCCCGAAAGGTGCAAGGCTGCTAGGAAGCTCTTCGAGCGGATCGAATAGCTCCAACTCAAGCTGCTTCTTGCCTAGCTTGGCCATTAATGCGCGCTTCTCCTCAACCAGAATCAATTCACCATGATTGATCACGCCGATGCGGTCGGCAATCTCCTCCGCTTCTTCGATATAGTGAGTAGTAAGGATTATCGTCACTCCGCTGGCGCGAAGATCGCTTACGATCGCCCACATGTCTTTACGCAGCGACACGTCGACGCCGGCTGTCGGTTCATCGAGAAATAAAATTCGGGGCTCATGCGATAGCGCTTTGGCAATGAGCACACGGCGCTTCATCCCGCCCGACAGCGTGCGCAGCATATTGTCTTTTTTGTCCCACAGCGAAAGCGACCGCAGAACACGCTCAATGTGTGAAGGATCGGGCGCCCTGCCGAAAAGCCCGCGCGAAAACGAGACTGTATTCCACACCGTCTCGAAGGAATCGGTCGTGAGTTCTTGTGGCACAAGCCCGATGAGCGCGCGAGTTATCCGATAATCGGTCGTGATGTCATGACCCGCGACGAAGACACGCCCGCTGCTGGGCTGCACGAGACCGCAGATGGTCGATATCAGCGTGGTTTTCCCGGCACCGTTCGGCCCAAGTAGCGCGATTATCTCGCCCGCCTTAATATCGAGGCTAACCGATTTAAGTGCCTCAAACCCTCCGGCATAGACTTTGCTCAGCTGCTGAATACTGAGGATTGTGCTGCCCACCTCGGGCTCGATAACTGTCATGCCAATTTCCTTTTTCTTTGGGCAATAATACCCGTAGGCGTGACCGGAAGGGTCCGCCGTGCTAGCTTTTACCTAGTGTACTCTATAGAGACTAAACTACGGACTCCTTCCCATGCATAGATCAACACCTCGCCGCTCCAGCAAAATGCCTCTGCGAATGCTCGGCGCGAGCCTATTCTTTAGTCACATGCTTTTTACTCAATCTGGCATAGCTCAATCGGCGATGGTCGAGACGCCTTTATCAAGCCAAGAGCGCGAAATTATCAACTGGGTAGCAGAGCAAGAAGACGAGATGGTTGCGCTGTTAGAGCGATTAACCAACATCAACACCGGCACGCTCAATAAAGCCGGCGTTACTGAAGTGATCGGCCTTCTCAATACCGAGCTCCTGCAGCTAGGCTTCGATTCGCGCTCGCTCGCAGGGGACGTTATCGATATGCCTAGCTGCCCCGGCAGCGAATACACCTTAGACGTAGCGGACCATCTTCTCGCCACCAAAGCGGGCAAAGGCAAACGCCTGCTGATGATAGGTCACGTCGACACCGTATTCCCTCTCGACAGTCCTTTTCAAACTTTCTCGCGTAAAGGCGATATCGCTTATGGCCCAGGCGTGTCGGATATGAAGGGCGGCCTCGTCGTGATGCTTTATGCATTAAAAGCGCTGAATCACTTCGGCGAGCTAGAGGACAAAGCTATCAGCATTCTGCTCAACTCAGACGAAGAAGTTGGCTCATTAAGCTCGCGCAAATATGTCGAACAACAGGCGGCTCTACACGATTACGGTCTGGTGTATGAGTCCTCGGGCAATAATCGACTGACTCGTGCGCGTAAGGGCTTGGGCCAGGCGCGGTTCGTCGTCAATGGCCGAGCCTCTCATGCGGGCGGCGCGCATCAACAGGGACGCTCGGCGATTAAAGAGCTCGCCTACAAAATTGTTCAGATCGAGAACATGACCGACTACGAAAGCGGCGTGACGGTTAATGTCGGGGTTATCAACGGAGGTGAAGCACGCAACACGATAGCTCCCTGCGCAGAAGCTCTGGTCGACTTGCGCTATCCTGAGCCTCAACAGGGATTGGATGCAGTAAAACGCTGGGAAGAAATTTTCAGCAGTGTATACAGCTACCCTGTTGATTCGGGCGAACTCTCCACCAATAGCTGGACCAGCTTGCACCGTCCGCCCAAGATTCCCACCGAGCAATCGGATCTGTTGCTCAATAAGACAATCGCCATTGGGAAATTACTGGGCCAAGAATTAACCGTGACAGATTCCGGCGGCGGGACCGACGGCTCCCTGACCCAAGCGGCAGGATTACCGACGCTTGACTCACTCGGCAGCGACGGCACGGGCGCGCACTCCAAGCGCGAACAGGGACGTATCAGCTCACTTGTCGAACGCGCACAACTGAGCGTTGTATTAATCGGCCGCTTAGCAAAACAGCCCTAATTTTTCGAGGCTGTAGACGGGGCGCTGTTCGCACCGCAGTTTTGGACGCGCATCAAAGAGCGTCAAGCGCCTGGGAGATCTTCGAAATGCCGACGACCTCCATACCGGGTATGGGAGTTTTCGGCACATTAGCCTTAGGCACGATAGCACGCTTAAATCCATGTTTCGCTGCCTCCCTCAACCTTTCTTGACCACCCGGTACAGGACGGATCTCACCCGCTAAGCCCACTTCGCCGAAGACAACAAGCTCGCGCGGCAGCGCTTGATCTCGGAAACTCGATACTACCGCCAGCAGTAAAGCGAGATCAGCGCTTGTCTCGGTAACCTTTACACCGCCGACAACGTTTACAAATACATCCTGGTCAGCCATATACAATCCACCATGACGATGAAGCACGGCAAGCAGCATGGCGAGGCGATTCTGATCCAAACCAACGGTTACGCGGCGCGGGTTACCCAGCTGTGTCGCATCGACGAGCGCCTGTATCTCGACAAGCAGCGGCCGGGTCCCCTCCCACAGCACCATAACAATTGAGCCGGCAGATTCTTCTTCGGTACGCGCGAGAAAAATTGCAGAAGGATTTTTTACTTCTTTGAGACCCAACTCGGTCATGCCAAACACACCGAGCTCGTTTACCGCACCAAAGCGGTTTTTCTGCCCGCGTAGTACACGGTATTTTGACTCGCTTCCGCCCTCGAGCATGATAAAGCAGTCGATCATATGCTCGAGCACTTTGGGGCCTGCGAGATTGCCTTCCTTGGTGACGTGTCCAACCAAAAACAGCACCGTATTAGTTTGCTTCGCGTATTGAATTAAATATGCAGCAGACTCGCGCACTTGCGATACGCTGCCCGGCGCTGAGGCGACATCGGCGGAATGCATAACCTGTATCGAATCTACAACGAGCAGCGCTGGCTTGTGGGTTTGCGCCGCTTTGCAGATGGTTTCGACGTTGGTTTCGGCGAGCATTTTCAAATTGTCTTCAGGCAGCTGCAACCGCTTGGCGCGCATGCCTACTTGCTGAAGTGATTCCTCACCTGTGACATAGAGCGCAGGTTTGCCGGAGTGAGCGAGCAGGCACATGACTTGCAAAAGTAACGTGCTTTTACCCGCACCCGGATTACCGCCGATCAATATCACTGAGCCAGGAACGAGTCCGCCACCCAACACACGGTCCAGTTCGTCGATAGTAGTAGAGAAACGTGGTAGCGCTTCAAGGTCGATGTCCGATAAATTCTGGACATCGGATACGTCGCCGCTGTAGCCGCCGGGCTTGCGGAAATCGGCTTTAGTGGCAGGTGAGGTGCTCGCGCCCAGATTAATCTGAGACAAGGTATTCCATGCTTTGCATGAGGCGCACTGGCCCTGCCACTGACCGTGTTCGCTACCACAATCGGTGCAAACAAATGCTACTTTAGATTTCGCCATCAAAATTACTCGTTGCAAAAAGTGCGAAGCGTGTGACGGTTCAGCTTGTTATACGCGGCACGCGCGCAGTTACCTGACAGAATAGTTCATAGGCAATGGTCTGGCAGTGCCGTGCAATGTCGTCTGCGGGCAGGCCATCACCCCAAAGAACGATGCTCGCACCGACATCAACCTGCAGGTCGGTAACATCTATCGTTATCATGTCCATCGATACGCGGCCCACCAGCGTCGTTCTCTGCTTGCCCTTCGCGGTCTCGACCAAAACCGGTGTGCCTGTCGGTGCTTTACGCGGATAGCCATCGCCGTAGCCTATCGACACGACGCCAATGCGCATTGGCTTGTCTGCAACAAAAGTCCCGCCATAGCCCACGGCATCCCCCGCGTTAAGATCATTAACCGCAATAAGCCGCGACTTCAGTGTCATTACCGGTGCAAGGTCGAGACTCTGGGCGCTGCGCGCTGCAAAAGGCGAGCTTCCGTAGAGCATAATCCCCGGTCGCACGATATCGTAATGCGTTTGCGGCCATGCCAGGATACCGCCCGATGCTGCAAGGGTTCTTCTTACTGAGCCCGCAGTTGCAAGCAGTGAATCAAACGCTTCACGTTGTTTCGTAGTCGCCGGCGAGTCGAGTTCGTCTGCGCACGCAAGATGAGACATAGCGACAACATCGAGATTGGGTACGGCAGTTAACGCGTTATACGCTTCACGCCACGCGGCGGCATTTAACCCAAGGCGGTTCATTCCCGTGTTAGCTTTTAACCACACGCGAGTGATTCCTTCTGGCTGCGCAAGCAGAAGCGCGACCTGATAGGGCGAATGAATAACTGGGTCGAGACCAAGGCGCCTGCACTCATTTAACTCTGCTAAATCGATAAAACCGGGTAGTAAAATGATAGGCCGTTTCCATCCGCAATCTCGCAGCCTTTGCGCTTCACTGAGAGCGGCGACAGCGCAGCCTTCAAGCGCGCTTGAAAATTGATGGACCCGTTCTGCATGAGCAAGTAGCGCACCGGCAATGGATTCGAGGCCGTGTCCGTAGCCGTTGGCTTTTATGATGGGAAGATAAGACTGTCCTGAGCAGGCAGCGCGCATCGCTTCGATGTTGCTGGCGAACGCATCGAGGTCGATCTGCGCAAACGCACGACCGGAGAAATCGCTACTCATGCATGTAGTCATCGTAGCGTGGTCCGGCATAGTTTTCGAAGCGAGTAAACTTTCCGACGAAACTCAGCCTAACTGTACCGATAGGTCCGTTACGCTGCTTGCCAATAATTACCTCCGCCACGCCTTTGTCGGGGGAGTCTTCGTTATAGACCTCGTCGCGGTAAATAAACGCGATTACATCGGCATCTTGCTCGATCGCGCCCGACTCACGAAGGTCCGACATAACTGGTCGTTTGTTAGGACGCTGCTCGAGGCTGCGATTAAGCTGCGACAGCGCGATCACCGGGCACTCGAACTCACGTGCTAGCATCTTCAGTGAACGCGAGATCTCCGATATTTCACCAACGCGATTTTCGCTAGTGCCCTTAACTTGCATTAGTTGAAGATAATCGATAACCACCATACCGAGCGGCCCGTGCTCGCGAACCACTCGCCGTGCCCGCGCGCGCATCTCGGTCGGGCTAAGGCCGGCGCTGTCGTCGATAAAAAGCGGCGTGTCTTTTAAGCGACTCACGGCATTATTAAAGCCAGGCCAATCTTCTTCGCCGAGTTGACCGCTTCGCATACGCGTTTGATCGACGCGTCCGATTGATGAGAGCATTCTAAAAATCAAACTCTCGGCTGGCATCTCTAGACTGAAGACCAGAACAGGTTTGGGGTTGTTCAGCACCGCGTGTTCAACAAGGTTCATGGCAAACGCAGTCTTACCCATTGAGGGACGGCCGGCGACGATCACTAGATCAGACTTCTGCCAACCGGAGGTCATTTCGTCAAGATCAGTGTAGCCGGTAGATAAGCCCGTCAGGCCGCCGTCCATCGCCGACAGCTCGTCGATTCGGTCAACCGCACTTGCAAGAAGCGGATTAACCGCAATAGGACCTGCATCTTTAGGCCGCTCATCTGCAATATTGAAGATACGCTGCTCTGCCTCATCGAGAATATCTTCGACGCGCTTGCCGCCCGTGTTATAACCCGTGTCCGCTATGGTGTTCGCCGTCGAGATAATGCGACGCAAAATAGCGCGATCGCGAATGATATCGGCGTAATGCAATATGTTTGCGGTGCCGCGGGCATTGCCCGAAAGTTCGCTAAGGTAATCAATCCCGCCAACCGCTTCGAGTTGGTCTAGACTGTTGAGGGCCTCCAAGAGCGTCACTACGTCGATTGGCTTGTTGGTTTCGCTTTGCTTCGACATCACCGCGAAAATCATCTGGTGTTCGGCGCGGTAGAAATCCTCGGGCATAAGCACATCGGCGAGGTTGTCCCACTCAGTATTGTCGAGCATCAGACCACCCAATACCGCTTGCTCAGCCTCGATCGAATGCGGAGGGACTTTTAATGAGGCAAGCTGTCGCATCGTATCGGTCGAGTCGTTACCGTAGTCGGAGGAGTTGCGCTGTGCGCCGCTGTCGAAGGAATCTGCCATGGTCTATAAGAATCTTTTAGTATGCTGCCGTTAGATCTGTCATCCGATAGGTCGTTCGATAGGTTAAGGCCGCCGCGTCTACGGATTAGCCACTCCGTTTAAGTTCGAAGTGAGCTGAGAGGTTATCACACTCGCAACTCACACAGCGACCCTGACATGGAGTAATCGCCGGTAAACTGGACTTTTCACTGGCGAAAAAAAACACCGGCGCCAGTGTCAGGCATCCGGTGTTCTTTAGTCGAGCGCTGCGCTAGAAACGAACTAGCACGCGATTAGTTGGCCGCTGCGTCGTCTTCGTCGGCGGCTTCGGCGTCCAAGTCATCAATCACGCTACCGTCTGCGCTGACACCAGCCTCGGAACCCAGCGCAACCACTGCAACCGTTACCTTCGCTCCGACTTCAAAGCCGAGATCAAGGGCTACTGTATAATGGCCTAGGTCGCGAATTGCGCCTGTAGGCATTAGCACTTCGGCTTTTGTTAGCTCGCTGCCAACCTGCGCGTTGATCGCATCCGCGATTTCACGCGTGCCAATCGAGCCAAACAGACGGCCTTCGTCGCTCGCGTTAACTTCGATACGAAGCTCTACGCCGTTGACAAGGTCGGCACGCCTTTGAGCTTCGGCAACGTTCGCGTCGTGCGCAGCCATTAGCTCTGCGCGACGGCCTTCAAACTCTTCCATGTTGCGTTTAGTCGCAGGAATCGCCTTGCCCTGTGGGAACAAGAAGTTACGCGCGAAGCCGGCTTTAACATCAGCTTGGTCGCCGATGCCACCGAGGTTACCCATCTTTTCCAACAAAATTACGTTCATGTTTGAATCCTCAACCTAAATTCTTTTTGCGTCTGCAGCTAATCTGCAGCGCTGTCGTTACTTCATAAGACTTACTAAGTCTTGCTCGAGAGCCGTGAGCGAAAATCGTACCAGCTGTCCATCAGTGCAAGTAGCACAACGCCTTGCATAACCACCGGCAGCAACAACACCGCGTAAAACACCGCGAGTACCGCGCCGGGCAGCTTCTTGATACCTACCACGCCGTGTACTAACGCTGCGCCTGAAAAAAGCAGTGGCACAGAGCTATAAATTACCCAGCTTGGCGGTAACAAGCCAAAATTCGCGGCTAGCATAAAGCCAACTAAGAGCAGCGCCGTTTTACTCCCGATACGCAGGCTGTGGAATTCAAGCCTGAACCCACCCGGGTTATACAGTGCTGCCTGCATCCATCGCGCCAGTATCAGTAGCAGCGCGGCGAGCATGCCGTATGTTGCACCTAAAAAACTTGTCAGCGTTGCTCGCAACTCTTCAATCGGCAACCCTTCTATGCCATTAGTCGCCATATACACGTCGAGTTGCCTAAACAGCACATCGAGTAGCTCTGGCACTACTAACAAATACGCTTCGACCGACAGTCCGACGAGCACCGCGCCCAGAAGGCTAATTTCCCAAGACTGCGTCTGCCGGAGCGCCGCTGCAAGCAGCATGACACCGAGCAGTAAAATCAGCGGCACTACATCGCCTATATAGGCGTAGGCGCCAATCGGAAGAAGCGCCCAGACCAATAGGGTTAGCGCTTCGTTCCAACCCTTACGGAGCATAGTCAGGCCAACTATCACCGGACTAAGCAGATTTAGCATCGGCACCAGCCCCAAGAGCAGCACCGCGATGATGGCGCTCCTGCGGTCCTTCATGACGAATTCGGCGAGGGCGCGCATCTATGAAGGCCTATTAAACCTGGTGGCTATCCGTGTACGGGATCAACGCAAGGTAACGCGCGCGCTTGATCGCTGTTGCGAGCTGGCGCTGGTAACGAGCCTTTGTTCCAGTAATACGGCTAGGGACAATCTTGCCTGTCTCAGACACGTACGCCTTTAGCGTTTCTATGTCTTTGTAATCGATTTGCTCAGTGCCCTCGGCAGTGAACTTGCAGAACTTGCGTCGACGAAAATATCGAGCCATTTTAATTTTCCTTCCTACAAATGAGTGAGGGTGAGAGATGCGCTAGGCTAATCTCTTACTCGGCCGCTGGAGTCTCTTCAGCTGGAGCGTCGACTGCCTCAGGAGCGGCTTCGGCCTCTTCTGCTGCTGCCGCCTCTTCGGCTTCTTCGTCCTCAGCTGGCGCTGCAGCTTCTGCTGCGGCCGCTGCGGCTTCTTCCTGCTTACGCTTCTGTTCGGCACGAGCGCGACGCTCTTTGCCTTCGCGCTCGCCCTTTGAGATCAATGACTCTTCGGTGATCGCTTTCTTCTCTTTAATGACGAGATTACGCAGAACGGCATCGTTGTAGCGGAATAAAGTAGTGAGTTCTTCCAACGCTTCACCGCCGCATTCGATGTTCATGAGCACGTAGTGAGCCTTATGGATTTTATTGATTGGGTAGGCGAGCTGGCGACGACCCCAGTCCTCTAAGCGATGGATCGTGCCGCCGCTTTCGGTAACAATTTGGGTGTAACGCTCGACCATGCCTGAAACTTGCTCAGATTGGTCGGGGTGCACCATAAATACAACTTCATAGTGTCTCATAGAGACTCCTCTTGGGTTAACGCCTCCCATCGCCCATGTTGACATGGCGCGTGGTAAGGCAAGGAGTTAACGGGTTTTTGACGACCCGTGAACAAAAGAGCCGGAATTCTAGAGAAACTGGGCTGACTATGCAAGTGGATAAATGACAGAGGCCCATTGTTCGGGTGGCGCGGATTAATGAGGGCGGTCATTCCTCTGCCGAACCGCCTCAAATAGCGCCACTCCGGTAGCGACAGACACATTGAGGCTGCTCACACTCCCCGCCATTGGTATAGATACGAGGTAGTCGCATGCCTCCCGCGTAAGGCGCCGAAGCCCTTCTCCCTCGGACCCCATCACGATAGCGAGCGGGCCAGTTAAGTCTTGCTGGCTTAGGCTAACGCTGCCCTCACCCGCGAGACCAGCGAGCCAGATACCGCGCTCTTTAAGTGACTCGAGGCAGCGCGCTAGGTTGGTTACCGCGTAAACCGGCACCACTTCCGCAGCACCACAAGCTACTTTACGCACCGTTGAATTAAGCGGGGCCGACTTATCTTTCGGTACTATAACCGCGTCAACTCCCGCCGCATCTGCTGTGCGCAGGCAGGCGCCAAAATTATGCGGATCGGTGATTCCGTCGAGAACAAGAATGAGCGGTGCTTTGGCTTGAGGCTCGGCTGCGAGTGAGTCAAGCGCGGCCACAAGCTGCTTCTCGCTCTTGACGCCATAGGCCACGTCGCAGAGCGCAGCCGCGCCCTGATGATTCCCCTCGGCAAGACGGTCTAGCTGCCGGCGATCGGCATCCTCGACCGGTAAACCGGCCTCGAGGGCAAGCGCACGCAGGGCATTGATACGCTCATCTGAGCGCCCTGCGAGGATAATCAGCTTTATCACCTGCGGTGCGCGCTGCCTCAGCAGCTCACTAACCGCATGGATACCCCACACCCACTCTTGTTGCTTACTCATTGTGCTTTGTCTTTAGTTATTCAAACTTAGTAAACTTATTACTTTAATATTATTGTCAGCCTACTTGGCCTTAGCCTTGGGTTTAGCCTTCGCCGTGCTGCGTTTGCGGCGTTTTGGTTTGGCTGCGCCTTCATCCGCCCTGGATTTCCGCCCAACCATCCCCCGATCTGACTTTTTCGCTTTGCCTTTCTTGCCGTCTCTCTCTTTTGCTGGAGACTGGGTAGAACCGCGGCCGCCACCACCTTTAGGCTTTGGCTCTATTCTGCCGCGCTCGCCTCCGCCGCCTAACATCTGCAAATCGATCTTCTTTTCGTCGAGATCGACGCGCACGACTCTCACCTCGACGCTGTCGCCTAAGCGATAGACCTTGCGACTGCGCTCACCCTCGAGACAGTGCCGAATGGGGTCGAAGCGATAATAGTCGTTGCTCAACTCGGTCACGTGCACCAAGCCCTCAACGAATATATCGTTTAGCTCGACGAACAGACCGAAGCTTGTCACTGAGGTAACCGTCGCGACAAATTCTTCGCCGATTTTATCCTGCATATATTCGCACTTCAGCCAGTCGACCACGCTATAGCCTGCGGCATCTGCACGCCGCTCAGCCATCGACGCGTGCTCACCGAAACGGGCCATGTCGTCTAGGTTGTAGGGGTAGATCTTCGGCTTCGTGAGTTTCGGCGCGTCAGGCTGCCTCTCTACGCATTTGTGCTTGGAATTACGGATAAGGTGGCGTATCCCGCGATGCACGAGCAGATCCGGATAGCGCCTGATCGGAGAAGTGAAGTGAGTATACGCTTCGTAGCCGAGCCCGAAGTGCCCGACGTTCTCGGGCTGATACACTGCCTGCATCATCGAGCGAATCAGCATCGTTTGCAGCAGATGATGGTCTGGCCGATGCGCGATCTGCTTTAGCAACGCCTGATAATCGCGTGGCGTCGGCTTTAGACCGCCACCCATGTGCAATCCCATCTCGCGCAGAAACGCACGCAGGTTCTCGAGCTTGTTCGGGTTGGGCCCCTCATGAACGCGATACAGCGCCGGCAGCGCTGCACTTTCGAGAAGAAGTGCCGCCGCCACGTTGGCGCGCAGCATGCACTCCTCGATCAACTTGTGCGCGTCGTTGCGGTAAACCGGCACGATCTCCGCGATCTTGCGATTCTCGCCGAAGACAATACGCGTCTCCGTCGTGTCGAAGTCCATCGCGCCATTGGCCTCGCGCGTCTCGCGCAGCGCATGAAACAGCCCATAAAGACTGATTAAATGCGGAACCAACTCGGCGTAACGCTGGCTCTGCTTCGCCTGCACCCGCTGCTGCAGATCCGTTTCGGCAGGCTGCACAATATCGGCGACCTCGTTGTAGGTAAGCCGGCCGTGGGAGTGAATCACCGCCTCGTAAAACTTGTAGCTTGTCATCTCCCCAAGCGCCGAAATCTCCATCTCGCACACCATCGTGAGCCGGTCGACTTTGGGTTTTAGTGAGCACAGTCCGTTGGAGAGTTTTTCGGGCAGCATTGGCACCACATGGCCAGGAAAATAGACCGAGGTCGCGCGATTAATCGCCTCTTCATCGAGCGCGCTCTTAGGCTGCACGTAGTGCGATACATCTGCGATCGCCACATACAGTGTCCAATTGCCGCGTTTATGCTCGCGCGCATAAACTGCATCGTCGAAATCTTTCGCATCTTCGCCGTCGATCGTGACAAAGGGAATATCTCGCATGTCCTTGCGGCCAACGAGGTCGGCCTCAACTATTTCTTCGACAAAGCCTTTAACCTGTTTCTCAACTGCCTTCGGCCACTCATGGGGTATATCGTGGCTACGTAGCGCAACGTCGATTTCCAGACCCGGCGTACTGCTGTCGCCCAACACCTCGGCAATACGCGCGATCGCCTTGCGGCGCCGCGTCGGATATTCCACTATTTCAGCCACTACGAAATCGCCATCCTTCGCGCTGCCCGCATTCTGGTCCGGAATAAGTATCTCCTGCGAGATGCGCTTGCTGTCTGGTACCACCACGCCAAAACCCTGCTCATGATAGTAGCGGCCAACGATCTGCGTGAAGCGGCGCTGCAATACCTCGACAATTGTGCCCTCCTTACGGCCACGATTATCAACGCCAGACACTCGCGCCAGCACTTTATCGCCGTCGAACAGCGTCTCCATCTCACGGGCACCGAGGAAAAGATCCTCAGAGCCATCTTCTGGAATAAAGAACCCAAATCCGTCTTTGTTGCCCTGAATGCGACCCTTGATAAGCTCCATACTCGACGCGAGGCCATACATGCCGCGGCGGTTACTGATGATCTGCCCGTCGCGACTCATCGCAATCAAGCGCCTGCGCAGCGCTTCGATCTGCTCGTCGGAAACAAGTTTTAGACGCTCGCAAAGCTCGGCATGACCGAGCGGCTCGCCTGCCTCTTCGAGATGCTCGAGGATGAATTCGCGGCTTGGAATAGGGTTTTCGTAGTTCTCTGCCTCTCGGGAGGCGAAGGGGTCTTTGGCAGATTGCTTTTTAGGGGATGTTTTCTTGCTGCGGGGCTTGCTGGGGCTTGCGCCGGTTTTAATAGATTTTGGCATTAAATAATTTCTACAATGAATGAGAGGTTAGTATACACCTCGCTCATGCAACTGTCTGTGACAGGACTGTCGCATCGATCGAATCGATTAATGTAGATAGCATTTTACGCTAAAAGCCAGAGCCGACGGGGATTGACAGCAATCGGGCCAGTCGCTAAAGTTGCGCTCCGGTCGACGATGCCTCCCCATCTGCATCTCTAAAAGACCGTCTTGCCCAGGTGGTGGAATTGGTAGACACGCTAGCTTCAGGTGCTAGTGCTCGAAAGGGCGTGGAGGTTCAAGTCCTCTTCTGGGCACCATC
>JAFMKB010000101.1 GCA_017853205.1 Gammaproteobacteria bacterium | reverse complement strand
TTTGCGCTCTCGGGGCTTTTGCTCCTCGGACTTTTGGGCGCGAGCTTTGCGATTCCTTGGCTCGGGCTGGTGTTCGCGGTAGCCTCTTTTTCGGTGCTTGGGATGGTGCAGTTTCAATCGAGCTACTATCTTAACCGCTTGGTCGAGTCGGATTTGCGTGCGACGGTGCTAAGTTTCCGCGGACTCGCACTGAATTTGGGGCTAGGTGTTGCTAGTGTCTTCTATACCGCGTTAGTTGCGAGCCTGCGCAAACAGACGCCAGACGGAACCGAGGACGAAATTTTTATTGGCGCGTTGCCGGCCTTCCCGCTGTATTTCATCGCCCTTTTGCTTCTGTTACTGTTTGCGGCAAAGGTGTTAGTGCGCGATGGCGCGCCATTTCGGCGTATTGGAGGTAAGGTCCTATGAGGTGGGAAACTGCGATTAGAATGCGCGCTGTGCTTATTGCCGCTGTAGGTTTTTGTCTCGTCGCTTCACTACACGGTGTTGCGCAGACGCAGGCGCTTGAATCGCCGCAAGCAGCAATTGTACGGGGTCAAGCGTTTAACGGCAGCTGGGTTATCAATGAGAGCCTGAGTGACAACACCGATGATGCAGTCGAGGCAGCAATTAAGAAAGCTGGCGGTAAAGTAAAGCGGCGTTTCTTGCGTAAACGCCCCGAAGATTTTTATCGCGGCGGCCCCGCCGAGCAGGAACTCTACGATCGCATTTCTTATGATGACGTTCTCTCAATTGCGATCGATGAGCCGGAGCTGCGATTCGAGTACGCAGATAATTTCGTGCGCCTGTTTCACAGCGACGGTCGTCGCAGGCGCACGACCGCGAATTCATTTTACGAAGAGGGTGCTGAGGATTTTTCTTTCGCAAACTGGAATGGCGATACTCTAATCGTAGAGTCGCGCCCACGCGACGGCGGCTTTACGCTCGAGACCTACACGCTCATTGAAAATGGCGCGAGGCTGCGTATCGAGATGCAACTCGAGCCCGACGCATTTGGCGCAGCCGTTGAACTCGTGCGTGTTTTCGATAGAGTCCCTGCGCGCTAGCCCAGTCTGGCGACTATCTCTTCTTCGAGATCGCGCAGTTTGTCTTTGCCAAAATAAAGTTCCTCGTTGACAAAGAAACTCGGCGAGCCGAAATTCCCGCGCGCGACAGAATCCGCCGTATTGTCGATGAGTCGTTGCTTGACCTCGGGATGGCCAGTTGCATCGATGATCTCGGTTACAGGTAGACCTGCATCGGCTAATACCCTGGCGACCTGCTCTAGGTCTGCCATGTTTAAACCTTGCTCCCACATCGCCTTAAACATCGTGTCGATATAGTCAGCCTCCCAGTCTTTACCTTGGGCGTAGACCGCGCCTCGCATAAGCGTGATGGTGTTAACGGGGAAATGAGGGTTACGAACGAGTTCGGTGATGCCGTGCCGCATGAGAAAACGCAGTGTTTCTTTCGCCTGATACTCTTGTTTGTTGAGTACATCCGCAAACTGCTCCATCGGCGACCGATTGTTGGTCGCTTTGAAAATGCCTCCCAGCAATACGGGAATGTAATGGATTTCGACGCCGGTCCTCTCGGCTATTGCCGGCAGAACACGATGACTTAGGTAGGCGTTCGGGCTGCCAAAATCGTAGTGAAATTCGACGCGCAGGCTCATAACTATTCCTTAAGCTCTTTTCTAAAAGGTTTCGGCAAAGGGTCTCAGATCGCATTCATGTGTCCATGCGTCGTGGCTCTGATGGTGTAGCTGCCAATAGGCTTCGGCAACCGATTCGGGCCGCATGAGTGTGTCGGGTGCTAATGAGTCAGGGTTGCCGCCCGCGGCGCTAATCCGCTGACGAACGAATTCTGTATCTACACCCGCATCAATGATGAGATGCGCAACGTGAATACCCTGAGGGCCCAGTTCACGGGCCATGCTTTGGGCGAGCGCGCGAAGGCCAAATTTTGCTGATGAAAATGCAGAGTATCCTTTGCCACCGCGAATGCTGGCTGTCGCACCGGTGAAAAAAATACTTCCATGACCCCGGGCAAGCATGTGTTTAGCCGCTTCGCGTCCCGTGAGGAAGCCACCTAGGCAGGCCATCATCCACACTTTGCGGAACACCCGCTCGGTTGTTTCAATGAGCGGAAAATTAACATTGCCACCGACATTAAAGATGACAATGTCGAGAGCGCCTACCTCAGACTCTATAGTGTTGATGCCATTGATCACCTGATCTTCTTCGCGCGCATCGAGCGAATAGCTGTGCGCTTTTCCACCCTCAGCCTCAATTTCGGCGACAAGCCCTGCATTCTTGTCGCCGCCGCGCCGCGCGAGACAGACGGTGAAACCGCCTGCGGCGAAGCGCTTGGCAATCGCCGCGCCTATGTAGTCACCAGCCCCGACAATGAGACAGTTTTGCTGTTTTTGCATCTACAGAGGCTTTCTGAATTTGAGGGTCATACGATCGCTTTCGCCGATCGCGGCATATTTCTCTCTGTCTTCATCACCCATGCGGAAATTGGGTGGCAGGGTCCAGACGCCGCGCGGGTGCACTGTCGGGTCTTTTGGGTTGGCGTTTATTTCGCTGCTGGCGACAAATTCGAAGCCCGCCGCTTCTGCCAATTCGATGACGTAGGCTTCGGTGACATACCCTGACGTTTTCATGACTTCCATGCCCGCATCGGGCTTGGCACGATGCTCAACAACGCCAAGAATGCCTCCGGGTTTGAGTGCTGCGAAGAACGTGGCAAAGAACTCGTTCTGCTGATCGGCCATAATCCAGTTGTGAACATTTCTGAAGGTTAGCGCCATGTCCGCGCTTTCGGCAGGCGCTATCACCACTTCATGTGGAGGGTTTAAGTGGCGGATCGTCACTTTGCCGTACAGCGATGGATCTGAGCTCATCTTGGCCTCAAAATTACGTAAGTTCGGAGCCATGTACGAGAGGCTTGCATTGGGCGAGAAGTGCGCCGCATACAGCTTTCCCTGGTCGCGCACATAGGGTGCGATGATTTCGGTATACCAACCTGTCGAAGGTAAGATTTCGATTACTGTCATGTCGGCTTCGAGGCCAAAAAATTCGAGCGTTTCGACAGGATGTCGTGCGTCATTGCGCGCTATATTCTCCGCAGAGCGATGCGCGCCAGCGGCGAGCGCCTCGAGGCTCGCGTGGCCACCGCCATGGTGATCGGCAAAGCTGGTCAGGGCAAAACTGCCAGCAACAGCCGTGGTTAACAGCGCGGCTATGGGGGTTTTGAATAATCTCATCAGGGGCTCCGTAGTCGACTCGGCGTTTCTTGGTAACGCCTTAAGAATGATTTTTAGTCAGGAGTAAGTATCGACGCCCATCATTATGATGCCGACACTACTCTATAGCCTCGAAAATAACGGACGCGGACTTTAATGTCACCCTAAATAAGCCTACCGCTGCGCCCACCGTGTATTATGCCGCGTGCAAACGACAGTCGGAGACTAAAAAATGCCTCTGCACGCAGGAGCATGC
Organism: Gammaproteobacteria bacterium; assembly: GCA_017853205.1. Classification (GTDB taxonomy): domain Bacteria; phylum Pseudomonadota; class Gammaproteobacteria; order Pseudomonadales; family Pseudohongiellaceae; genus UBA9145. The sequence continues at coordinate 306 of JAFMKB010000101.1, read as the reverse complement.
AAAGGCATCAAAAGGGAACAGAAGATTACAGACTAAGAAACAATGTAATCTGCTTAACTAGAACGTGTTAGCAGGAGTTTTGTTGCAGGCGAAGAAAATAAAATGCGCAATAGCTCCAATTTTTTCGTGTCATAATTTCTACTTATCTGATTTTATAGATTATTTTATCTTCTCACCCGCGAGGCAAAAACCGCATGAACAGCGAACAGGTAGAAAAGCGCCTCAGGGCAGTCGAGGAATCGAAGCACGGACGCTATGACAAGCGCACCGAGCATCTCGACGAATCAGGTCGAGGGCTCTTCATCA
>JAFMKB010000100.1 GCA_017853205.1 Gammaproteobacteria bacterium | reverse complement strand
AGATGCCCATCCAACGATAGCGACGACGACAACTGCTCCTACTATGCGTCCAGCTGATTTAGCCATGCTCATGATTTAGCCTCTTATTTTCTTTTTATTAGAGGTTCACTATATAGTGAAATGGTGTGGAGAGGGAACCGTAAGTAAGCTTTCTCGGTTCATTGGCAGCGCTTACATCCCTCACCTAGCTCGTTCAGATTATCGCGCTGCGAATACTCTGGGTCAAAGCCCTGGTCTCCCTCGGCGTGTCTACACAACAGGGCTTAGCAGGCATCAAGGTCTGTATCTTTCAGGGCAGCGATAATGTCCGAAGCCCGTTATAGCATGCCGCTGAGCGAGCGCTTTTTTAGTCTGTGCGCATCGCTATTTACGTTGTACGCTTACTTAACCTTTGCTTTCTAATCTTTAACTCCCAGTGAAAGGCTTTTTCGATGTTTCATCCGGAATTTATACGCTTTATCAATGACGAAGTTCTCCCACTCACGTCACTCGATGTGACAGCGTTCTGGGAAGGATTCGATAACCTGATACACGAATTTTCCGACGACACGAGAGCTCTCCTCGCTCACAGGTTAGAGCTGCAGGCAAAGATTAACGGCTGGCACGAGGCTAACCCTTCGTTCAGCCAGGCAGAGTATGAACAATTTTTACATTCGGTGGGCTACCTCCTGCCACCGATAGATGATTTCTCTATTAACACTAAAAATGTCGACTCGGAAATCGCAACCCTCGCCGGCCCCCAACTGGTTGTGCCGTTAAAGAATGCACGGTTTGCACTCAATGCTGCCAACGCGCGTTGGGGAAGCCTCTACGATGCGCTCTATGGCAGCGACGTTATTGCCGACGATACCGCGCACCCAAGAAAACCTGGGTATGACCCCGTTCGTGGTGAAAAAGTTATCGCTCATGCGCGAATGTTTTTAGACTCAGCTGTTCCGCTCGAATCTGCCTCTCACGCCGACGCGGCGAGCTACCGCGTCGGTGACGGCCTTATCGTTGAGTTAACCGATGGACACCAAACGCGCTTGAAAGATGCGACACAGTTCGTTGGCTATTTAGGTGACGCTGAGACACCTAGCTCGGTTTTGTTCAAACACCATGGCCTTCATATCGAGTGCGTGATCAACAGAGAGGGCAATATCGGTCGCGATGACGTGGCGGGCATTAACGACATTAACCTCGAGGCTGCACTTACCACGATTATGGACTGCGAAGACTCGGTCGCGGCTGTCGATGCTGAGGACAAAATCGATGTCTATCGTAATTGGCTCGGGCTAATGACAAACACCCTAAGCGCAAACTTTGTCAAAGGCGGGACAACGCTTTCGCGCAGGCTAAATATAAACCGAGAATTCTTGGATCCCACGGGGAAGCCAATGATACTCCGCGGCCGCAGCCTTCTTTTCAATCGAAATGTTGGCCTGCTGATGACTAGCGAGCTGGCGCAGGACAACACAGGGCAACAAGTCCCTGAGCACATAATCGACGCCCTGGTGACTGCCCTCGTTAGCATGATAGACCTACGGAGCAACGCAGGTTACGGCAATAGCCGCACTGGCAGTATCTATATCGTTAAACCAAAACTGCACGGCCCCGCCGAAGTTGCGTTCACGTGTCAGCTTTTCACACGCATTGAGACGCTTCTCTCGCTTCCCCCCAACACCATAAAACTCGGTATCATGGATGAAGAACGCCGTACATCGGCAAACCTCAAACACTGCATATTCGAAGCACGTGAACGACTTGTGTTTATAAATACGGGGTTTTTAGATAGGACAGGAGACGAGATTTATACCAGCATGAACGCCGGTGTCTTTCCGCCAAAATCTGAGATTAAAGACCGCGAATGGATTCGTGCCTACGAGAATAGAAACGTCGAGATTGGTCTTGCCTGCGGACTTCAAGGCCGAGCGCAAATTGGTAAAGGCATGTGGGCAATGCCCGATGAGATGGCAGCGATGATGAGAGCCAAAATTGTACATCCTCAGTCTGGCGCCTCAACTGCATGGGTCCCTTCTCCAACGGCAGCCGTTCTGCATGCGATGCACTACCATGCAGTAGACGTAAAAGCTGCGCAGGAATCTGTACGCCTGCGCGCGCCTTCGACACTCTCTTCGCTCTTAACTATCCCGCTTCTCGATCAAGAATCGCCACTTGATGAAGAGAGCATAGCGCGCGAACTTGAAAATAACATTCAGGGCATTCTGGGTTATGTTGTGCGTTGGGTCGAACACGGCATCGGGTGTTCGAAAGTGCCAGATATTCAAAATATCGGTCTCATGGAGGATCGTGCGACGCTTCGGATCTCGTCAGTGCACATATCAAACTGGCTCAAACACGGCCTTTGTAGCGCCGAGCAGGTTATCACTGTAATGCAGCGCATGGCCAAGGTAGTCGATGAGCAAAATGCGAGCGACCCGTTATATAACCCTATGGCGAGTGACTTTGAGAAAAGCGCGGGTTTCGCTGCAGCAAAAGCACTGATCTTTGAAAACCCTACGCTGCCTAATGGCTATACGGAGCCATTGCTGCACTCGCATCGAATTATGTTCAAAGCCATGCAACCTTAACGGCGAACTGCTCCAACTCTCTCTGAGAGGATCACTTCTCACTGTGTTGAGAAACGCATTAAACTGGGTCATCTCACAACGCATTCGAGGTCGCTATTTTGTCAACCTATCAATCGATGGACCTACCTAATCGGTCGAGTTACACCGACGAAGAAATGGCTTCGCAGGCAGACAGGTATTTCGAGTTCATAAAAACTCGACATAGCGTTCGCGAGTTTTCCTCCCGTCACGTTCCCAAAGAGGTCATCGAGTCGGCGATTCGCGCTGCTGGCACAGCGCCAAGCGGTGCGAATCATCAGCCCTGGCATTTCGTCTGCGTTAGCGATCCTGATATCAAACGTCAAATACGCGAGGCTGCTGAAATCGAAGAGCGGGCATTTTATGGCGGAAAAGCCGGAGACGAATGGCTTAAAGACCTCGCCCCGCTTGGTACCGATGAGAATAAACCTTTTCTCGAAACGGCACCTTGGCTAATTGCCATATTCATCGAGCGGCAGGGGAAGGATGCGCAGGGCAATAAACGCAAAAACTATTACATGCCAGAGTCTGTCGGTATCGCCACCGGCTTTCTGATTAACGCATTGCACGCAGCAGGACTCGCAACGCTAACCCATACACCTAATCCTATGAAATTTCTAAGCGAGATACTCGAGCGGCCCGACACGGAACGCCCTTATTTACTCTTAGTAGTGGGCCACCCTGCGGACTCTGCAACCGTGCCCTCAGCAGCTAAGCAGAAAAAGACACTTGGGGAAATCTGTACGTTCAGAGAATCTCAGCCTCAACGCGACTAAAATTGAGAGCATCCCTCTGTTTTTTGAACAAAAATTTAATGCTATCTTCGACCCATAGCGTCAACAGAAATAACACAAAAAGAGTACTCATCATGAAAATTCTCGTTATGGGACTACCCGGCGCGGGCAAAACGACTCTCGCCGCACAGTTGCACAAAAAGCTCAAAAACTGCATCTGGCTTAACGCCGACGAAGTTCGACAAGAAGCCGATGATTGGGATTTTTCTGAAGAGGGGCGACTCCGCCAAGCGCAGCGCATGGCTGACTTCGCTCAAGCCCAGGTAATCCAAGGCAAGCTCGCACTCTGCGATTTCGTTGCCCCCACTGCTAGCGCGCGCAAGATGTTCAATGCTGACTTTACAATCTGGCTAGATACGATCGATGAAAGCCGCTTTGAGGACACCAATGCCTTATTCGAGTGGCCAACCCAATTCGACCTCCGTCTTGCCGATTGGAACTATAGTCTGGACTCGATTATCGACGCCATCGA
>JAFMKB010000048.1 GCA_017853205.1 Gammaproteobacteria bacterium | reverse complement strand
GCGTTAAGCTGCTCGTAGTCGAAACTCGCCCTCATCTCGGCGACGCTCTCGCGCTTCCAGTTTAGCTGCTCGAGCTGCGCTTCTAAGGAAAAGTCGTCGATCTGGTCGTTATTTTCGGTAACACCCAAGAAGGTCTGCTGGATCGGGCTAAACGCTAACTCTTCCTCATATTGTTCTTCGAACCAGGTGTTTATACGAACGCTTTCGTCTTCGACATCACGCGCTGATTCAGATGATGTTACTGTCGCAGAAGCAGAGACTTCTGTTTCATTTGATGCCGAGGTTTGCGCGGAGTTATCCGCCGGCTCGCAGGCGATGAGAATTGCAGATGTCGCAATGAGCAACAGCTGACGACTTAAAGATAGCCATTTCATAGGTTTCACTCGCAGTAATAGAAGATAAGCCGACAACGATCGCACTTTATATAATTATGTATATCAATGAGTGCGACAGCCTACACGTTTCAAATTGTTAATTCACTGATTCTAGATAGATGCTGAGTGTATTGGCAAGTTAAGTACTCAACTCTTTATATTTACTACACGTTTCTCATATACTTGGTTCCGCGAAAACCATAAAGGGCGTGAAACTCAGTATCCAATTGGTACGATTAACCCACTCTAAGGGTTCGATTGACCGCCTCGCATTCTCCTTCTCCAGCCAAATAAGAAAAATTAAGGTATTAACATGACGCGAGTTAACTTTGGATATATAACGCATTGCATTAATATTTATTTCAAAATGCTGCGTTTAATTAGGCCCGCAATTCTCGGATTGATGTTAATTAACTCCACAGCGAGTTTCGCTCAGTCGGATGATCTAGACACTAATATGGCGAAGGATCCGAGGGGGCTCGTGGAATCGGTTACAGTCCCTGCCTTTCTCCCGCCAAATGAATACAACCGACAATTTTCTGAAGCGTCAGAAAAGCGCATTTTCCCAATCGGCATCGCCCCGCTCACTCAGCCTCGAGACGATGCCAATGACCCAAGATCAAGAATTACAGCTTTGGAAATAGAAAATTATGCTCAGCAATTAGTTGAGTTTTCCGAACAGTCACGACGTGACGGCAATATTCTTTGGGGTCGTATTGAGGGGACTAAATATGAGCAGGCAGCACATGATTGGATTTTTACAAAGCTGAAAGAATTCGGCATCCAAGATGTGCAATACGACAAATTTCCGACCTATGAATCCATCTGGTTTCCATCGGCTAACAGTCTTGAGGTTTTAGGTGCGCCAGGATTTGCTGACGGTCAAAAATTCGAGGTCCAAGATGCCATTACTCCGTTTCCATCCAAAAACACCCCCGCCGGTGGGGTTAGAGCAGAGTTAGTCTATGTTGGGGATGGCACCCCTGCGGAACTTGCTGGCAGAGACTTAACCGGAAAAATTGTAATGGTCCGCGGACGCGCTGAATCAAGTGCACTATTCAGTTCCGTGCGCATTGCTTATTCCCGTATTGCCACAGGAGAATGGGGAACACCAGCTGGCTTCATCGTCTGGTGGCAACTCCCTGGTGTTAAACAAGTTGCTGGAAGAATTGGCGCGCCAGGGGGCGGGGATCAACTCGGTGAAGTCGTGCCGTGGATCAGTGTTAACGACGAAAACGGATACTATTTACGCAAACTGCTTGACCGAGTCACGCCATCGGACCCGGTCATGGTCCGCATGGTTGTAGAGGGAAGAAACCACCCCCCTGCAGAGTTACAAACCGGAAACGTTTATGGATTCCTCCCAGGAAAATCTGACAAGTACATCATGATGTTCACCCATGTGGATGGTTATTTTTATGGACTTCACGATAATGGCGCTTCCGTAGCGGCCAACTTGGCACTCGCGAGATATTACGCCTCTCTTCCTTTCGAACAGCGCGAACACGGATTTATCTTTCTCTTTGAAGGTGGGCATGAGCGCACTGGAGTTGGAGGAACTCGCCATTTTGCCTCTAGATACACCGATCTTATGAAGAACAACATGCTGCTTATATCTCGAATGGAGCACCTAGGGTTCACGCAACAACTAAAAGAAGGTTTTTTGACTGGTCAAACTAATATTGGCTCACCGGTTTTTTTAACTCTTTCAAATAAGAGCCCACTTTTGCTTGATCTGTTTAAACAAGCAGCAAGTGATTACGGTGTAAGCATGGCTGATAATTACTCTACAGATTTCGCCACAGATGAAATTGCGTTCTACCCACCTTTCAATGATTTTGGCTCCCCCGTTTTTGCAGGCTGGTTGCAAACAGGCTCCTATTATCACACGACCGCTGATGTAGATATGGCTGGCATAAGTTATACAGAAATGGAAAAAGCAACGCGGGGTATGGCGTTCATTTTTGACGAGCTTGGCAACTACACAATCGACGACCTGCGGGAAGGTGAATCACCGATACCAGAAGACAGCGTTTATTCTAGCCTCCTGTTTAAGCTGTTTTTAGGCAACAACTGATCGCGGGGGAGGGGTTAGGAAGTGGCGGTTTTTACTCTCTCGTAAAGAACTAGGCCGAAGATCCTATCCGGCATTTTCACTCTTATCTGAGTGGATAAATTATTTTGCATCCCGCTCCCCTCGCCGCGCCCCCGCTAATATGCCACTGAGTGCGTAATTCCCTTCGTGGCAAGCGAATTCATAGAGCACATCAACCTCTGGGCGCTGACGCAGGGCTAGTTCGGCTGTCCAAGGCTGACTGTAGACAGAGGGGTCGCTCAGCGTAAATTGGTAGTCGATTTGCTGTTCACTACTGCGAGTAAAGCGTTCGACGACAACAAGGTTTTTACTCGAACCATAATGCGATTGCTGAGGGTGAAGATTGCGAGTCTCCACGATCAAAGTTTCACCCTCCCAATGACCGACCGAATCTCCCATCCATTGGTTCATAACCGTCGGGTGATGCTCATCGTTTAGCCTTATGATGCGCGCGTCGTGAATCATCTCCGCCATGATGACAACATAGTCTTGTGTTTGCACAATTTGGTAATTGTTGTTGTAGATGACCGGCATCATCGGCGGCCCAGCGCTGGAATTCGAGGTGCGAAAATCCCAGAACAATAAACAGCGCTCGCCTATAGTCTGCAATTCAGGACCATCAGAAACACCTACGCCTGGCAGTTGCAGCCACTGCTGGCGCTGCGAGAGACGCCGCTCGGACGCTGGTAGGAAAGGAATTTGGCCATCAGGCGGATCGATGATCATCGATGTACGGTACTCGCCATTAATGCGGACGATCCCATTACCGCGATCAAGCCAGAAAGAATTGTAGCCGGCTGCTGTGTTGCCATCGCTTGGAGGCGCGCGATCAGGATCGCTCGCTTGGTCAGCTTGAATCTCACGCTTTTGGGAAAGAACCTCGCGTGCGAGCGCCTCGGCTTCGGTAAACGACCGCTGTTCACCAAGTGCCGTGTCGCGCTCTAGTCTGGTTTGGGTAGCATTGCTCCAGATACCTTGAAGATCAGGGTGGCCGTACTCGGTTCTGGGCGCTTGCCAGTCTTGGGCATAAGCCTCAGCAGTAACAAGTGCAAACACCAGAACTAATTTGAACATTCTATAATTCGGTCTTTTCATCGTATCCGCTCGTATCACATTTTTGCCGGGTTATTTAAGCATGATCCAGTCTCCGAAGGAGCATGCCTATTTGTATATGATCACGAAATCTATGGCAGCACCCTCAGATGTCAGAGCCTGTTTGTAGCGACAGCAGCCCCGCTGCCCTCGATGAGAAGCTGTCTACGTTCGCGGAATCGCTCTGCAGATTGGGTGTCGGAGTTATTTCTCGTCGCCTGCCAATGCTCATAGCTCGGATACCAGACGATCCGATTAAGCTTCGCAACGCCTTCGTCTTCGTCGATTTGCTTAAAAAGTCCGACTACCTTGACCTGCCAGTAAGCCTCCCAAGTCGACCACGCGCGCTGGCTGAGGGATACGGCAGAATTCATGTCCTCAAGCGAATAGTGCTCGTCGCGATGAACGTAGAAACCCTCTGGTGTAGATAGAGCGCCGGCGATGCGAAGATCGACTGGCGCGTAAATCCTCGTCGTCACCTGATGTGCTTGAAGCGCCTGACTAAACCGCTTATTAAGCTGATCTGCCGATGGATACTTTGGGGAATCGAAACGCAGCATCGCGATGTATTCACCGCTATTAAGCCCACTGAAAGGCGCCCCCTCGCTGAGTTCAACCGGAGACCAAATCGCATAGACAGCGCCACCTACTTCTTCAGCTATTGCTGCGATGAAGGCGCTGAGGTCAGCTTCTGGGGCCGAAGAAGACTGAGACAAAGTGACGTGGGTATAGCTAAAGTACAGCGATTCAGGGCTTTCCTGCGCTGACTGACCGCTCGCGGTCATACTAAAAAACAGCAAAACCCACGTGATTATTTTGAAACAACCATTTTTCATACACCCACCTCCGCTTAATTCTGTTTACCCAGATTGCAAAGGTTGCTAGTTAATCCTTCAGACTGTAAGCAATCACATAGCCACCCGGAACGTCACCCGCCTCGGTATCGTCATCGATCGCGTTCTCGAGCTGCAGCGCACCGCCGCCGTCAGCAACGGTGACGATGACATATTGCTTGCCCGTGTTTGGGCTTACATAGCTCATTGGCGTTGCAGTAGAGGATCCGGGGAGACTGTCTGTCCAAACTTCCTCACCAGTAAAGACATTGATAGCACGCGCTGTACTGTCGACGACGCCCGCATTGAAAATCACACCACCGCCGGTCACGATCGAGCCCGCGTTATAAAACATGCCCATAGGCAGAGGCAGACGACTCGGAATACCAAGCGGCCCCTGCTCCTTCGCTGTGCCTAGCGGTCGTCGCCATAAAAGCTCTTTCGAGGCGAGGTCGACTACCGCCATTTCGCCGTAAGGAGGCTCGATGCAGGGTGCGAAAATTGGCGAGAGGAAGAAGAAGGAATAAACCGCATAGGGCGTGCCCGCCTGAGCGCCACCGATCCCAAAAACTTCATTTTCCTTTACTTCGTCTCGGGGAATGAGACGCACCACAGACGGGTTGTTCATCGTGTTAACCACCATGAGGTTGTTCACCTCATCGACCGCGACGCTGCCCCAGTTCATGCCGCCCGCAACGCCAGGGAAGTAGAGAGAGCCGTAGCCCGTTGTAGGCGGTGTAAGTGGGCCCTCGTAGCGCATGCGCTTAAACTGCAACCTACAGGCAGCCTGATCGAAGGGCGTAATGCCCCACATATCCGCCTCCGTAAGACGCTTAGCGAACGACGGCATGCCCACAGAGAATGGCTGCGTGGGGCTCGTGAAATCCTCCGGAATATCTGTCTGCGGCGTAGGCAATTCTGCAACTTCAGCAAGCGGCTCGCCGGTCTCTCGGTCGAGCAGGAAAAGCTCCGCACGCTTAGTAGGCACGACTACCGCCTTGCGAATAACACCATCGACGGGAATGTCGACAAGCGTCGGCTGAGACGGCACATCGTAATCCCAGATGTCATGATGGGTGGTTTGGAAGCTCCAGCGTACGCGACCCGTGCGCGCGTCGAGCGCCACGATCGAGCTTGCATACTTATCCATGGCTTCGGTGCGATGGCCGCCGAAATAATCTGGCGTGCCGTTTCCCGTTGGCACGTAGATAAGGCCAAGCTCCTCGTCGGCACTGGTCAAACTCCACACGTTCGGGGTCCCGCGTGTGTAGTTTTCGCCCGTCTCGGGCAAGCCAGTGCGGTCTTCGCGCCCCATGTCCCAGGCCCAAACGAGTTCGCCGGTCTGCGGATTAAACCCGCGCACGACACCCGAGGGCTCCTCGGTCATTTGGTTATCAAGCACCCAGCCGCCTAGCACCAAAACATCGTTGGAGATGGTCGGAGGGGAGGTGACGAAATAAAAGCCCGGAATCACCTCGCCCATACCCTCAAGCAGGCTAATTTGCCCGTTGTCGCCGAAATCGCTGCACGGCGTGCCCGTCTCTTTATCGACCGCGATCAGTCGCGCATCGGTTGTGGCTGTGAGTATGCGCTCGGCACATTCGGTCTCCGGATCCGCCTCGGGGCTTTCGTAATAAGTCACGCCGCGGCAGGTATCCCAGAAGCCAATTTTCGGCGACTGTAAGTCAGGATCGAACCGCCAGCGCTCTTCGCCTGTGTCCGGATCTAGCGCCAAGATAATATTTTGGCCGGTGCATAAGAAGAGGCCATCATCGATCTGAATCGGCGTGCCTTTGAACGCGCCAGGCACACCGGTGCGAATTTCCCAAGAGCGCTCTAACTGGCCGATATTATCCAGATTGATCTGCGCGCTTGCCGCATAGCGCGTGCCAGACTTAGAGGAGCCGTAATTAGCCCAGTCGCCCGTTGCATTGTTTACAGTGCCTGTGCCCAGCGCCGTCGGCGTACCAACCTCGTAGCCGCCGCTGAAAAGCAGCGCAACACCTAGCACGGCTAAACTGGCTACTGCGGCCTGAGTTGCCCGTAGCGAAAACAAAGGCGCAGGCTCGGCCTGCAATAGCCCTCTGCGCACCCTTGGCAATAAAAACCACAGGCCCAACACGCTGAACATGGCGACACGCGGCATGAGAGCCCATGCATCTAAGCCCGATTCATAAAGCGCCCATAAATAGGTGAACAACAAGAACGCTCCGTAAAGCGATGCGCCACGGCTGTCGCCGCGAAACAGAAGCACTCCAGTGGCGACAAGCACGACACCCGCAAAGGCGTAATAGAGCGAGCCACCGGCTGTTACGAGCAAGACGCCCATCCACAGCAAAAGCACACCTATGAGGCCCATGACGATGGAAAGGAGTCGTGGTTTAGGATACTGGAAAGAACTATTCAAGGCGTACTCCTAAGCATGTGCATGTATTAGAGAAGACAGCAGCAGTCGTGCACTCCCTTTATTTTCGGGATTAATTAGCTGCGAGCAGAGAATAATATGTATAGACGCCCGATGGAACCGATTATAGAGGAGTAAGAGCGACTGTGCTCCAAGCACCTGAGCACGATCAAAGAGAATTCCTAATCTCTTATTGAAGCACTCGTTCAATTGCTTGGGAAAGGTTAGGATGGCCCTCCTCTCGGCTATGGCAAAGATTCACATGAACCTACTTCATCTCTCCGACATGCACTTCGGACCTCGCCACTGGCTAGGGAACAATAAAAAATTATTAGAGAAAATTAACAGCTACGATGTTGATATTGTTCTGAATACCGGAGATAGCACGACAGATGCGTTAGAAAATGAGTTCGAGGAAGCTGGCCAATTTCTCCAGGGAATAGATTGCACAAATGTCATCTCGATACCGGGAAATCACGATAAGCGCAATATGCGCAGTGCTGACTATTTCCGCCAGTATATTGATAATGTCGAAGTAATCCGTCCGCTTAATCGCGATAATTGCCGAAAGCACCACCTTTACCTAGATAGCCACACCACAGGCATAAGTGATCAATTTACAGATATCAACTTCCTTAAAAAAATTACAGTTAACTCAGAAGCTATTTTAGTGGTATGCCTTGATTCGAATGAGCTCTATAAAGACACAGGGTTTGTAGACAAAGAAATACTGAAGGCTGTGTCAGAAAGAATTCGTTCTGAGGTATATGACAGAATAGTGCTACTCAATCATCATTCCATCTTGGACACAGATTCAGACCCTCTCTTCAATTCTAAAATAGTTATCGAATTCGTACGCGAACACAAAATCAATCATGTGTTTTGCGGTCACACTCATCAGCTATCGATTATGAAATCGACAGATTTGTACCACGGCCATTCATTTGTACAGTACAAAAATGGCTCGCTCTCCAGCGCCAATACGCCCAACGATACCAATATGTTTATTTACTATAGCGATTTCGGAACCGAAAAAATGAAAATCCATATCATTCGCTGTGAAATAAAGGGAGGAGATCTGAATTTTCGAGAAGAAATAGTCGCCCTTTAATCAACTCCTTTTTTGGAAAAAAATGAACAGTAAGCAATCGGATAATCCAATCGTTGCGACTAAATTAATTCTTAGCATTTGCTTTGGATACGGACTATTAATGTTATGCAGGACGGTGGTGGGCGTAGCTGGGCCAGCCATGCTCGCAGACCCAACGCTTAATATCGACATCGCCACGTTCGGCGCAATTCTAGGATGGGGCACTGCTGGCAATCTAATGGGGAAGGTCACAACTGGAGCGTTAGCAGATAAAATTGGTGGTAGCAAAATATTTATCTCAGCAATATTTTTTGCTGCAATCGCCACATTCATCTTTGGCACTCTATCTACCAACTCTGCTTTCTTTGTTCTCTACTTTTTAACAGTTTTTGCAAAAGCGGCTGGCTGGCCCTCGATCGCTAATATAATTAGAGCGAGCTTTTCGGAGAATCGTCATGGGCGAATATGGGGATTCATCGCCACAAGCTCTAGGATAAGCTCCGTAGCAACTACACTATTGGCCAGCAGCCTGCTTCTAATATTCTCTTGGCGGGGCATGTTCTTTAGTGCTGGAATTCTGACATTACTTATCGCAGCAGTGCTCATAAAAACACTGAAAGAGCCAAAGAAAGACCTACACGATTCAGTGCAACCCGCAGGCGCAGATAACCCGACCAGTTTAGATGACGAGGTATCCGCACCTCATCCGCTGCAGACGCTGAAGACTAGAGAGGCGATAGGCCATTTCATAAGAAGCCCCCGTTTTTGGTTAATAAGCCTTGGCGTATCAGCGCTAGCTGTTCTATTCGAATTTCAGGTGTTCCTTCCTATTTACCTTAGCGAAACTTATGACTTAGCGCCCGCCTACGCAGGAATCGTCTCCTCAACTTTTTCGCTAGGTTGTTTAGTCGCTGTCTTTAGCGGTGGATTCATATACGACAAACTCACCAAGAAAAGCCTAATTTATGCTCTCGGGCTTAGCTTAACGTTAGCCGTAGCAAGCCTACTATTACTTAGAGTACTCGGCGACCAGGGCTCTACAGGAACGCTAGAATTAACGCTTACCGTTCTACTCATATTTTTGTTCGGATTTGCAATCTCCCCTGCGTACTATATTCCTATGAGTGTTTTCTCAATAAGCTTCGGTGGTAGACATTGCGGCCTGCTTGTGGGACTAATAGATGCTATTGCCTACTTTGGTGCGATGAGTTTTGATTTCATCGGCGGTGCTGTGGCAAATAAAGAGGGGGGCTGGCAAGACTTTATCCTTATCCTTATCGCCACCTCAGTGCTCGCAACGATAATTATGACCACCTTCCTCTATTTGGATTATCGGCATTCACGACAAAGCAATGCTTGAGCCGACTAAATTGGAATGCATCAACCCTGCCAGTTAATAACTCTATCTAAAAAGGACTAATGATTATGAGTAAAGAAAAAAGCAGTACTAAAGAAACTAAAAAGAAAGCCCTCCTCACGCCAAAAGAAAAAAAGGCGGCGAAGCGAACTGCAAAATCTGAAAAGAACGTCTTAGGCAATTAGCGACTGCGCTGCACTATCCCCATCATCTTATAAAGAAGCACCGAGGCAGAAAACTGATAGGCATGAAAGCCTTCGATGGGGGCGAACTCAGTGAGATCGAAGCCGATTATTTCTGCTTGGCTCGCAACCGATTCTATAAGACCTAACGTCTGATACCAGCCCAACCCACCAGGAACCGGCGTGCCTGTTGAGGGAAAGACTGAGGGGTCTAGACCGTCAACATCGACGGTAAAGAATATCTTCTTCGGAAACCCTTCAGGTAATTGAACGCTGCTCACATTAGTCGGAACTAGCGCCTCGGCGTCGTAAAAGGCAACACCAAATTCTTTACGTGTCTGCATCTCTTCTTTGCAAATAGCACGAATACCAAGCTGCAAAAGTGGAATACCCTCATCGACGATACGCTTCATCACCGATGCATGGCTGTAGGGATTGTCTTCGAATCGATCACGCAGATCAGCATGAGCGTCGATCTGCACGACACCAAAATCTCGCTCGCCCGCATCGAGCATCCCCTTGATCAGACCGAAGGTGACCGTATGCTCGCCGCCTATACCCACTGGGATCTGTCGGCGCTCCATAACACGACGCGTAACTTGGGCTATCGCCTCGATTACTCCGCTGGCGTCACCGCTACAGTCAATTGGCGCATGGGTAAAAATCCCTTCCAGCCCAGGGGTACTTTTGCCGTCCCACTGTTCTAACTGCCAACTCGCCTCGAGAATAGTTTTGGGACCATCTGCGGTGCCGCCACCGTAGGAAACAGATGCCTCATAAGGAATAGGAATGACTTGAAAGAGCGCATCAACCTCGGCCGGATGTTCGAACTCGGAGCCCAAAAACACGGGATAACCCGGTGCGGCTAACTGATCATAATCTTCCATGCCACTGTCCTCTAAAGCTCTATCGTGCTTGAGTCGGTTTTTTTAAGAAAGTCGGTCGCGGAAGTCTTCATAAGTGAAGCCCTTGACCACCCGTACCTCATCAGACTGAGAGTTCCAAATCGCAATAGAGGGCAACTGCACGCCGTTAAAAGTCGAAGTTTTCACCATAGTGTAGTGCGCCATATCGTCGAACATGATTCTGTCACCCACTTTGAGCGGTTTTTCAAAGCTGTAATCACCGACAACGTCGCCCGCAAGGCAGCTTAAACCGCCAAGCCTGTAGGTATGCTCGTAATCGCCAGGCAAACCAGAGTGAAAAATGTTTGCACGATACGGCATCTCGAGAATATCGGGCATGTGGCAGGTCGCGGAGCAATCGATGATCGCTATGTCTGTCACGTTTGTCATCGTGTCGAGTATTTCCGCTACCATCACGCCGGTCTTATTTACAATTCCCTCACCCGGCTCGAGATAGACCTGCAGACCGTATTTCTCTGAAAAAGCTTTGATGCGCACGATGAGCGCTTCAATGTCATAGTCTGGATGCGCGAGTAGGTGGCCACCACCAAAATTAATCCATTCGAACTGAGAGAGTCTGTCACCAAAATCACTCTCTATCTTTGCGAGCGTTCGGTCGAGAGGCGCAAATCCCTGCTGACATAGAGTATGAAAATGCAGGCCGCTGAACATTGACAGATCCAGATCAGCAAGCTGCGAGATGGGAACACCGAGCCTCGACCCTGCCGTGCAGGGATCGTAAATGGGCAGCGCGCCTTCAGAATGTTCGGGGTTGATGCGCAGACCGATTTGCAGCTCAGGCCTAACACTCATCGCTGACTCTGCTAGCGCCTTAAATCTATCCCATTGGCTCAATGAATTGAGAATCACATGATCAGCGATTTTCATGATTTCGCTAAGATCAGACTCTTTATAGGCGGCAGAAAACACATGGACCTCACCGCCAAATTCCTCCCGCCCGAGACGCGCCTCCGCCAGACCGCTAGCGCAGGTACCCGCGAGATATTTATTAAATAGAGGGCCCAGGGAATACATGCCGAAGGCTTTGAGCGCGAGCAATACTTTAGCACCCGAGCGCTGCTGAAAATCGGCGAGGACCTTCAGATTTCGCTCGACCGCCGCCTCATCGACAACGAAACAGGGAGACGGGACTCGACTAGGGTCGAAGGCTAAAAAACTATCTGAAGCAGGATGGATGTATTCTGTCATGTCTTAAGTCAACTCGAAGTCTGGGGCTTCAATCAGCCGCCATGGCAAACCAAGGCTGTTCATGTCAGCCATGAAGGGGTCGGGGTCCATCTGTTCCATATTCCAGACGCCCGGTTTTCGCCATTTGTCTTCGAGAATCATCTTTGCACCTATCATCGCCGGCACGCCGGTAGTGTAGGAGATTGCTTGCGACGACACTTCTTCGTAGCAAGCCTGATGATCACAGATGTTATAGAGGTAAACTGTCTTCCGCTCGCCGTCTTTAATGCCTGTCGCGAGGCACCCTATGCAGGTTTTGCCTTTAGTACGCGGGCCTAAGGTAGACGGATCGGGCAGCAATGCTTTCAAAAACTGTACCGGGACGATCTGCTGTCCATCGAACTCGATCGGCTCGATGCCAGTCATGCCAACATTAACCAGTACCTCGAGGTGTTTGAGGTAGTTATCGCTGAAACTCATCCAAAACTGTGCTTTCCTAAGCGTGGGAATATGCTTGGTAAGCGACTCCAGTTCTTCGTGATACATGCGGTAAACGTTATAGGTGCCAACGCCCTCCGGACAGGTGAACGAGCGTTTCTCAGACATCGCCGGCGTAGCAACGAACTGGCCGTTTTCCCAATGCCGGCACTCAGCAGTAATTTCGCGAATGTTAATCTCGGGATTGAAATTAGTCGCAAACGCGTACCCGTGATCGCCGCCATTCACATCGATGATGTCAAGCGTATGTATTTCATCGAAACAGTGCTTCTGCAGATAGGCGGTAAACACGTTGGTCGCGCCAGGATCGAAACCACTGCCTAGCAGAGCCATCAAACCCGCCTTCTGAAATTTTTCCTGATACGCCCACTGCCAACTGTACTCGAACTTCGCCGTGTCGAGCGGCTCATAATTAGCCGTATCGAGGTAGTTCACGCCGGCCTCAAGACAGGCGTCCATGATCGTAAGGTCCTGATAGGGCAACGCCACATTGATGACGAGCGCCGGTTTGACCTCATTTAGCAATGTCACAAGCTCCGGCACATTGTCCGCATCAACCTGCGCGGTCGTAATCTTGCGTCCCAGCCTCTGGCTGATCTCGACTGCAATTTGCTCGCATTTCGACTCCGTTCGGCTCGCGAGCACGATATCAGTGAATACATCGGGAAGCTGTGCGCACTTATGGGCTACGACACGGCCAACGCCGCCCGCCCCTATAATGAGGATTTTTGTCATGAGAGTAGTAAACTAGCGTCCAGTCGGGTTCAGTCAAAGCTGAATAAATTCAGTGATTTACCAATCCAGCAAACCTGGCGTTTGAGGTAAGATTTTCGGAACGGGAATTTAATCTTAAGTGGCCGAAGAGTCCAGTATTATTCGATTTATTCTGCATCTACCCTACTATTGCCTGCGCGCCCTCTTTTTAAGTAGAGTGGAAGGCTATCTAAGTAGCTCTTTTAGCTAATGAATTACCGCCAAAGCCCGTAGGAAAGATTGTATAGACTTCAACACACCCAGAGAGACCCTCTATGAAGGCCCTATCGCTCAGAATGCTCGTACTCAGAATGCTCGCACTCGCCTTTATCCTCTGGCTACTGAGCTCCTCCCTCAGCGCTGCTGAACCCAACCTCCTCGGCGATGGCCTGAGCGTGACTAACCCCAGTATGAGCAATTCCGCAGGCTCTGAGGCAATGGCGAAGTGGGCGCGCAGCTGCGCTTTATGCCATATAACCGGCGAAGCCAATGCGCCGGTCTTAGGCGACACTGAAGAATGGCAACAACGGCTGCAAAAGGGTGAAGCTGCCCTGCTCAATAATGTCGTTAATGGGATCAACTCCATGCCGCCACTAGGTTACTGCATGAGCTGCGAGGCCGCCGACTTTCGCGTGATGATCGACTATATGGCAGGAGTTAAGTGATGAGAAAAATTTCACGCCGCTCGTTTCTCGCTTCAAGCGTTAAGGCCGCGCTATTTAGTGGTGTTGGTGGTTTCGCCGTCAAAGGTGGCGCCTTTGCCGAGTCAGTTCCCTGGAGCAATTGGTCTGGCGGGCAGACCTGCCAACCTGCTGGTCGCTATGACATTGGCAGCGAAGACCAGCTTAGCAGTTTGTTAAAAAAGACAAGCGGCTCCATCCGTCCTGTTGGCTCAAGCCATTCTTTCAGCCCGCTTGTGCCCACCGATGGGCACCTAATCGTTATTGATCGGCTTAACGGCATACTCGACTATGATGCCGAGACGAGACAAGCAACGATCGGAGCAGGATCGCGGCTTGGCGATCTAGGCGACCCTCTCGCCGCAATCGGGCAGGGCATGATCAACCTGCCCGATATTGACAGGCAAACGGTCGCAGGCGCTATCGCCACGGGCACTCATGGCACGGGCGTCACTCTTCAAGCATTGTCGGCTTGTGTCGCCTCACTACGCCTTATCACTCCGAGCGGTGAGGTCATGGATATTGACTCAACCAACCAAGACCTCCTGCATGCAGCGCGGGTCAACGTTGGCGCCTTGGGTATCGTGACTCAGGTGACGATGCAAAACCGCGAGTCCTACAAATTAAAGAAACGCGAATGGGCCGCGCCAACCGAAGAGATTCTAGAAAATTTTGACGAACTGGCTGCGTCACACCGCCATTTCGAAATATTTCCATTGGTCTACTCCGACTATTCATTAGTGCTTTCGATCGATGAAACCGACGAGCCAATCGGCCAGATCGAGGTAGAAGCTGCGCCCAGCGACGATGCCTCAATCGCCGAATCGCTTGGATTAAGCGACAACCCTACTCCGGCCGAACGTAGACGAATGAGTAACGCAACGGCTTCGCGTATTCAAGCGACCGAGTCGGTCGATGTTTCACATAAAATCCTCTCGAACGTGCGCAATAGCCGCTTTAATGAGATGGAATACTCGGTGGCCGCCGAGGTAGGGGCAGAATGCCTGCGGGAAATTTTGAAAACTATATACGATGAGAAAATCGACGTGCAGTTTGTGTTGGAATACCGCTACGTGGGCGCCGATAAAGACTGGCTTAGTATGTCTTACGGCGAGCACTCCCACGCCACTATTTCAATCCATCGAATGGCTAGCGAAGACTACCGCCCTTACTTTAACCGAATAGAACCAATTTTTTGGAAATATGGCGGTCGACCACATTGGGGGAAAGTGCACAGCCTGACGCACAAAGAGTTATCTGGGCTCTATCCACGATTCAACGACTTCATGGAGCTTAGGAGAGAATTAGACCCGCTCGGAAGGATGTTGAATCCTCACTTACGCGCCTTGTTTAATGCCTAAATCCGCGCCGCTTAAGCAGACATTCCTCGTGCTGAAATTGGCCAAACCGCTTCGACTTTGTCACCGCGAATCGCGTACATTTGATCATACAGGTTCACGACCGGGTCACAGTGAGAAACGATAACCTCTAACTTGTCACCCACTTTGTAAGTGCGCGACGGATTATCTCCGTAGAGTATGGTGCCAAATTCATCCGAGCCCGACCGATAGGTCATGTCGGACTCGCCTTTGATGATAGGCCATGGCTGATTGATTGTGCAGGCTTTCGCGCCTGCATCTGAGGTTGCACGACCTTCATATTGGTCATTCAGCACGGTAGTCATTACTGTGAGCGATGCAGCAAAGTCAGAGTAAACTTCGAGGTCTTGCTCCCCGCCTATCGACAAATACTGCGCATCCATAAACACGTAACTTCCTACCTGCACATCGGTCAATCCCACTGTTTCGTGATCAATGTTGTAAGTGCCCGTGCCGCCGCCGCTAAATATTTCTACATTAAGGCCTGACGCCTTCATCAGGTTGAAGGTATCGGTTGCCTGAACCATCCGTTCCAGTGTTTGCATCTTGCGGGCCTGAAAGCCAACCACATGCTGGGCTGCCGCGTCATAGCAGAGCATACCCCTAAATCGCAGGCCGGGTAGACGATCGACAAGCTGCGCAAGTTGCAGCGCAGGTTGACCAAATGGCGTACCTGTTCGTTTAATGCCCGGATCAACGTCAACGACCACATCGGCAATAATATTCTTTGCCATTGCCGCCTCCGACAAAAGACGAGCATTAGACTGTGAATCGGTCGCCTGAATGAACCCAGGGCACTGCTGCGCCAGATTCATCGCTCGATTGATTTTTGTCGGCGTAACATTGCCGGTAGTATTGAGTATTTGGTCGATGCCGTTGCGAAACATCGCTTCGGCCTCGCTGATCTTCGCTGTACAAATGCCAACCGACCCTCTCGCCATCTGCATGTGCGCAATCGTCGGACATTTATGTGTTTTAGCATGCGGGCGACTCGCGATGCCATTGTTCGACAGTGTCGTTGCCATCTTATCGAGGTTACCTTCGAGGCGATCGAGATCGACACACAGCGCAGGCGTGTCCAACTCCCATTTAGAAACGTTGACAGACATCTCTCCATTTGCGTAAAAATCCTGCATCTCTTTTGAGGTATAGCCTCGAACTGACGCAGGAACCCAAATCGCCGCAGCGCCGCCTGCCTGAAGAAACCGTCGCCTCGAGAGATTATTGTTAATCATAGGATACACCTGTGAAGAGAATGTTATGGCTTTGACCTAATACTACTAGAATCTGTGCTTATCCCAAGTGATTTTGTTGTTCCAGAATTACTGACAATTCGACACAGGTTTAGTGCTCGGCTTTCTGCTGAAGCGGTGCTACGCTATTAATCTCTATGTAAAACGCTCTTGAAGCCTAAAAATTATTAGCCCTGCACCTTAGGAAACAAAAACATGAACACACCTCGATATTTCGCCAATCGTCTCTCTCTAGCGGCAGCCGCGCTATTATTTGCGATGCCGGCAAGCTCTATATACTCGGCCGAGAGCGTTTTGTTTATCGGCAACAGTTTTACCTTTGGCTATGGCTCAGCCGCGCGCTATTACCGCGCCGATACCGTAACCGACCTTAACAAAGAAGGCACCGGCGGCGTTCCCGCCCTCTTCAAATCCTTTGCCGATCAAGCTGGTCTCGACTTCGACGTGTCGATAGAAACCTATCCCGGCGCGGGCCTCGACTTTCATCTTGAGAACCGACTCGAGCTGATTGGTCAGCAGCCGTGGGATCATGCAGTGATGCACGGCTTTAGCACACTCGACAGAGACGCACCGGGTAACCCCGCCAAGCTCATCGAAACCGCTGCCGAAATGGCTGCGTTTCTGCGCGGTCTTAATGCAAGCACCGAGCTCTACCTTTCCGCCACGTGGTCGCGTGCTGATATGGTATACCCCGAGGACAAACCTTGGCATGGCACCCCCATCGAGCAAATGGCGATTGATATCCGTGCGGGCTATGACGAAGCCGCCCAGGGCATTGGCGCCACCGTGAATCCTGTTGGCGAGGCCTGGTCGCGCGCTATGGCTACAGGCGTTGCCGATCCAAATCCTTATGACGGAATTGCGCCCGGTCAGGTAGATCTTTGGACATGGGATCACTACCATGCGAGCAGCTACGGCTACTATCTTGAGGCTCTGGTAGTCTTTGGTAATGTCACCGGCAAAGATCCTCGCTCACTTGGACGCAATGAGTGCTCGGGCTACGAGCTAGGATTTTCGTCAGCCGAGGTCGCAGCGCTTCAGCAAGTCGCTTTTGATCAACTCGACTTTGAGGGCAAAGTCACCGCTGCCCCTCTGAATGAGTCTCGAGTGATCCCGCGGCGCTGCGCAGAGTAGTGGCAAAACGAGAAAAGCCCGCATTAAGCGGGCTTTCCGGTTCTAGTGACTTATTGTTTAGTAATTGTAGTTCACTCGTGCATAAACGACACGACGGCGCCGCAGAGGGTTGATCGC